>JANPCR010000026.1:0-10464 GCA_031431035.1 Rhodoferax sp. | reverse complement strand
TTTATAGCAAACTATGTAATCAATTCGAGAGCTAGAGGTCTATTTCATTCATATTTTGACGATTTTAGGGACTTTTGTCAAAAAAAGAACCTGCAGGTTCTTTTTATTCAAAAATCACCAAACTCCTACTGTAGTGGCCACGTTCGGCGCAAAAAAAAGCCACCCGAAGGTGGCTTTTTGAATGACTTGAAACCGAACCGATCAGTTCAGGGCAATCTTTTTGTCACCTTTGTAGGTGTACAAGGTCATAGCTGGGTTCTTCAATTCGCCGTTTGGCTCGAACTGAACCGTGGTGGTGATGCCCTTGTAGTTGGTAGCACCGATCATGGGGCCATAGACTTTAGGATCAGCACTGCCGGCGCGTTTCATAGCGTCAACCAAAACGTGAACGGCGTCGTACACGTAAGGGCTGTAAACCTGGAACTGCTTGGGGTACTTGGCTTCGTAGCGAGCCATCCAGGCTGCGCCGCCTGGCATTTTGGCCAATGAAGCGCCGCCTTCAGCGCACACCACGTTGTCCAGCGTTTTAGCGCCAGCAGACTGTTTGATCAGGTCGTTGGTGCAGATGCCGTCACCGCCAAAGTACTTGACGTTGGTCAGGCCGAGTTGCTCCATCTGGCGCAACATGGGACCAGCTTGAGGGTCCATGCCACCGAAGAACACGCCGTCTGGGTTTTTGGCCTTGATCGCGGTCAGGATGGACATGAAGTCAACCGATTTGTCGGTGGTGAACTGCTCGTCAACAATCGTGATGCCTTTGGCAGCCGCGGTGCGTTTGAACACCTCGGCCACGCCTTGGCCGTAAGCAGTGCGGTCGTCAATCACTGCGATGCGCTTGAGTTTCAGAGCATCAGCAGCGTAAAAAGCCAAGCCAGCGCCCAGGGCGTTGTCATTGGCCAGCAGACGCCACGTGGTTTTGTAGCCAGGCTTTGTCAGGTTGGGGTTGGTTGCCGATGGGGTGATGTGAGGAATGCCGCAATCGTTGTAGATTTTGGATGCTGGAATGGTGGTGCCTGAGTTCAGGTGACCCGCCACGCCCGCCACTTTGGCGTCACACAGCTTTTGCGCAACGGCAGCGCCTTGCTTTGGATCGGCTGCGTCGTCTTCAGCGACCAACTCAAACTTGACCTTTTTGCCGCCGATCATGACGCCAGCCGCGTTCAGGTCCTCTACAGCCATGCGAGCGCCGTTTTCGTTGTCTTTGCCATAGGCCGCCTGTGCGCCCGAAATGGGGGCGACGTGACCGATCTTGACGACCATGTCTTGTGCCAAGGCAACGCCACCAGCCACAACCATCGCAGCAGCTACGGTAATTTTCAATTTCATGTGCATAAACAACTCCAGATTAAAGACAGAGATAAACACAATACACCAAGAAGAGACCTGGGAAATATTAGGAATTAAAGGCTTTATGACAGACCCTCAATTCCATGGGCAGCACGATAGCGCAAATTGCGTCCAGAAACTATAGGGAAGATACCAACAGAAGAATGAAAGCGCGCTGTCAACCAGATTGCTTGCGCACGCGTACCAGCTCGGCTGTCACGCCCTCGCGCACAGCCTCGCGTACGATGGTTTCGATTTCTTTGTCAATCAGCGGGCTCAATTGCTTGATGTGCGCATCGACCAATTCTGCAACGCTCAGCCTAATTTTGGCCAGCATCGGCGCTTCCAGGCGCAGCAAAACACGGCTGATGTTGACTTCTAGCGTCTCATTGACCTCATCTAAATGATTGTCTTTGCTGTGGCTTTTGCCTGATGACTTTTCCGCCGCTTTGGCGTTAACCTTGTTTGCCCCTGGAAGGTGGCTGGGGCTGGTGTCAGCCAAATCCACATCGACCGAAGCCGAAGCCGACCCCGGCGAGCCAGAAAAAGCAGCCTCAGCCTCAGTGGCCCCCGCATTTTTGGCCGAGCGCGCGCCTTGGCGCACCACCTCGGTTAGGGTTGGCAGAAAACGTGGCGGTTGCTTGGAGCTTGCATTGACCATGGCCACCTCTATTGGTCAGCCACATCGTGGCGCTTCAGCTCGTAACCCCGGCTGGCGTAGTGTTTCCAGCGGTCGCGGGCAGGAAGGCGGTCGTCCGGGTCTCGCCCGACCAGCTCGATCAAACGCTCAAATCGCTCAAACCCATTGGGTACGGGCACTCCCAAATTAACCAACACCGGGTGTACCAAACTACTTGACGGGGCGAAGCTCGCAGGCAACCCCAGCAAAACCGGCGATGCGCTCACGATTTCTGGCGAGGCATCATGAAAGCCATGGGCGAAAAAATCCTCAGGCGAAAAGCTCCACAGCAAGGCATCCAACTGCGCGAGTTGATCGTCAGCGCCGCTCACCACCACCCGGGCACCAGATTTAACAGCCTTGCGCAACAAACGCACAGCGTAATTCAGCTTGTCAGGCGTGTTGAAATGAAAGGTGATCTCGGTCAAATTGCGTCGACGCCGTTGGCTTTTGGAAGCGGCAAGGTCCTACTTTTTAGCCGCCATAGGTTTAGATGCTGCCTTGGCTACAGGTTTGGCCATGGGTTTGCCGCTGGTTTTGGGCGCAGGTGCCTGCACGCTGGCCAGTAAAAAATCCAGCAACAGGCCAACCGGCCTGCCCGTTGAACCTTTCGCAGTGCCGCTTTTCCAGGCCGTGCCTGCAATGTCCAAGTGAGCCCAGGCAAATTTGGTGGCAAAGCGTTGCAAAAACTTGGCTGCGGTCACGGCACCGGCTTGGCGCCCGGCAATGTTGGCCACATCGGCAAAGTTGGACTTCAGGCCTTCAGCGTACTCATCGTCCAGGGGCATGCGCCAGCACGGGTCCATGGCTGACTCGCCCGCTGCATAAAGCTGCTTGGCCAATGCGTCATCGGTGGCAAACATGCCGCTGCGCACGCCGCCCAAGGCCACCACGCAGGCACCTGTCAGGGTGGCGATGTCGACCACGGCACGCGGCTTGAAGCGCTCAGCGTAGGTCAGTGCGTCACACAAAATCAGGCGGCCTTCAGCGTCGGTGTTCAGCACCTCGATGGTTTGGCCACTCATGCTGGTCACCACGTCGCCTGGCTTGAGCGCCAGGCCATCGGGCATGTTTTCACAGCTTGGAATCAGGCCGACCACGTTAATTCGGGGTTTGACCTCGGCCAGCGCCCTGAACGTGCCCAACACGCTGGCTGCGCCGCACATGTCGAACTTCATTTCGTCCATTTCAGCGCCGGGTTTGAGCGAAATGCCGCCCGTGTCAAAAGTAATGCCTTTGCCCACCAGGACCACCGGAGCTTCAGCAGCCGGGGCACCGTTGTAGCGCAACACGATAAACCGCAACTCTTCGCGCGAACCTTGGGCCACCGACATGAAAGAGCCCATGCCCAGCTTGGCAACCTGCTTGGGGCCAAAAACTTCGCATTTCACGTTGGGCAGCTTGGCAAATGCCTTGGCCGCTTGCGCCAGCAAGGTGGGGGTGGCATGGTTGGCGGGGCGATTGCCCCATTCTTTGGCCAGTTCAATGCCGCGCACGGTGGCGGTGGCGCGGTCAAAGGCGTCGCGAGCGGCGCGGGCGCTGTCGGCGTCAGGCACAGCCACGGTGATATTGGCAATGGTTCGGCCTTGCGGCTTGGACTTGGTGGTGGTGAACACATAACTGGCGTCTGCTGCTGCAATGACAGCCCCGCCGACCAAGCTGCCCACGGCATCCGCTGCGGCTTTGGCTGTGAAGGCAATCACTAATTTTTTGACATTTTTAGCGCCTTTCAGGCTAGCAACAGCGGCCGACGCGGCTTTGCAAACCTGTTTGGCCGACCCGTCACCCACACAGGCGACCACTAAACGGGGGGCGGCAACACCGATGGCGCCATAAAGGTGTAGCAAACTGCCGGGCTTGGAATCCAGATCGCCTTGCTTGAAGGCTTGGGCCACCAAGGTCGAAACGGGGTCTGTTCCAGCCACCAACGACGACGACACCAGGATCACCAAGGCATCGCATTTTTCGGACATTGCTTGGGGCAAGGCCAAATTTTTCAGTTCAAAGTTCATAATCTTGTCTTTTCAATGGTTTTAGCTTTTTCATGTGACGTAAAAGCCTGGCTAATTTGTTGACGCGGTTCGCGCCATTCAAGGTATTCATTTCACTCCAGCCTGCGATGTTATTCCATTCTTCACTTCGCAAAGAGCTTGCCCGCAGTTTTGGGGCCACCCTGATTGTGCTGGTCACCGTAGTCATGACCATGACCTTAATCCGCACGCTGGGCCAGGCCTCGCGCGGTAGTTTCAACCCGTCTGACGTGATGATGGTGGTGGGCTACACCGTGCTGACGTTTTTGCCCAATGTCATGACGATGGGCCTGTTTGTGGCCAGTGTGGCCACCCTCACCCGCCTGTACCGCGACAGCGAAATGGTCATATGGTTCGGCGCGGGCGTGGGCTTACGGTCGCTGGTGGCGCCGCTGTTTCGCTTTGCCTGGCCCATTTTGCTGGCTGTTGCAGCGCTGGCTCTGTTTGCGTTGCCTTGGGCCAATAGCCAGATTGAAGACATTAAAGACCACTATGAAAAGCGGGGTGATCTGGAACGAGTAGAACCTGGCCGCTTTCAGGAATCTGCTGACGGCAACAAAGTCTTTTTTGTAGAGAAAAGCACGGTGAATGACCGCGCTGGCAACAACGTTTTCATTGCCACGACCGAGGCCAACAAACAGACCGTCACCACGGCCCGGGGCGGGCGGCTCGAAGTCATTGGTGGCGACCAGTTTTTGCTGTTGGACCGCGGCCAACGGCTGGAAAGTGCACTGGACAAGTCAGACCTCAAAATCAGCGAATTTGCCGAATATGGCGCCAAAGTCGGCACCGGGCAGTTGGTCAACAAAGACAACGCCCCTCTGAACACCGTGACCAGCCTGGACTTAGTGCGCAAGCCCAGCCCCCGCACTTTGGGAGAGCTGTCCTGGCGCATTGGTTTTGCGCTGGCGGCGGCCAATTTGATGATCATTGCAGTGGCTTCGTCCCGCATCAACCCGCGCGTGGGCCGTACTGGCAACCTGGTTTTTTCGATGTTCGCGTTTCAGGTTTACCTTAATTTTTTGAATTTAGGCCAAAACTGGATTGCCGCTGGGCAAATTGGGTTTGTCGCGTTTATGCTGTTGCTGCATGGCGGGGTTTTGTTACTGGGCTTGGCCTGGCTGACCAAACGCCACAACAACTGGGGCTGGCGGCCACCAGCCAATTTTTGGAAAGATTTGACAGCCCCTGCGCCGCGCCAGTCTGGCCCGGCACTTTAAGCGTCAACCCCGCACCCACATGAGAACCATTCGACGGCTAATTTTTGGCGAAGTGACTTACGCCGTGGTGTTTGTCACCGCTGGGTTTTTGGCGCTGTTTTCGTTTTTTGACCTGGTCGATCAAATTCAGGCCATCGGCAGGCCCAACGCTTTGGGCTACCAGTTGCCCCAAGCGCTGCTTTACGTGGCTTTGCTGGTGCCCAGCCACTTGTACGAATTGCTGCCCATCACGGTGCTGATTGGCACTATTTTTGTGATGGCGCGCTTGGCGCAAAGCTCTGAATTCACCATATTGCGCACCAGCGGCCTGGGGCCTTGGCGGGCGCTGCGCACCTTGCTATTGGCAGGCGTCGGGTTCGTGTTTCTGACTTTTGCCATTGGCGACTACTTGGCCCCTTGGTCAGACCGCAATGCCCAACTGCTCAAAGCCCGGTTTGACGGCAACATCACCGTGGGCCAAACCGGTGCCTGGTTGAAGGAACGCCAGGCCTACGGCCAGTTTGCCGCCAATGTCAGCGCCATTGCGCCCGATGGCCGCATGCTGGGGGTGCGCATTTTTGAGTTTGACAACCAGGGCCGCTTGGTGTCGATGAGCCGTGCTGAATCCGGCAAATTTGGCGGTGAAGGCGCTTGGCTTTTGGAGCAGGTAGAGCGCACCGAGTTCACTCTGGACGCCGCCCGCGACGCACGCATTGACCGCGCCAAACTGCCGAGTTACCGCTGGCCCACCGAGATCAGCGCGGAAATGGTGTCCACCGCCGTGCTCAAACCTGAGCGCATGGGCACGATTGACTTGTTTCAATACATCCAGCATCTGGAGTCCAACGGCCAGGCGGCCCAGCGCTACGAAATTGAGTTTTGGAAAAAGGTTTTTTACCCTTTGAGTTGCCTGGTGATGGTGGTGCTGGCCCTGCCCTTCGCCTATTTGCACTTTCGATCTGAAGGAATTTCGGGTTATGTCTTTGGCGGCGTGATGGCGGGCATCAGTTTTTTCTTTTTGAACAACGTATCGGGCTACGTGGGTGAGCTGCAAAACTGGCAGCCCTGGCTCACGGCGGCGCTGCCGGGCTTGATTTATTCGCTGTTGTCGCTGGGCGCATTTGGCTGGCTGGTTTTAAGAAGGTAAATCAAATGCAAGGCACCATACTTTTCGCACACGGATCGCGTGACCCCTTGTGGCGCAAACCGGTTGAAGCCATTGCGGCACGCGTGCAAGCACTCGAGCCTGCGCGACTGGTGGGCTGCGCCTACCTGGAACTGACCGAGCCGCCTTTGATGCTTTGCGCCGCCACGTTGATTGCCCAGGGCGCCCAGGCCATCAACGTTGTGCCGCTGTTTTTAGGCGTTGGCAGGCACGCCCGCGAAGACCTGCCCGTGCTGATGGCCCAGCTGAAAGCCGCTTACCCCAGCGTCAGCTTCAGTCTGCAAAACGCCGTGGGAGAAAATGCGCGACTGGTTGATTTGATTGCCCACATTGCGCTGGAGCCTGCGTCCGAACCAGCTTCGGTGCGCGCGCAATCCATAGCGCCAGGTTGACCCGCGCCCCAGCGCCTGGCCGCCCATTCGCCTGATTCAATGCCATCCTCTGTGCCCCCTTCTGCTATTCCACCAGCCAATTTGACCTTGCCCGCGCGGGCTCCCGCGGCAGGTCGGCTGTTTGCCATTGTTTTCGCCATCGCCTTGGTTCTAGCATCGATTCCAGTCTTTTTTCCAGTGGTCGATCTGGCTGTGTCGCTCTATTTTTTGCAAGCTGATCCGCCTGTTCGCACCGCCAAATGGTGGTGGGTGGATGGGATCAATGAGTACATCCCCACGCTGTTCAGAACCTGGGCCGTGCTGTGCTTGCCGGCTTGGCTGTTGGCGCGAAAATCGGCCCGCTACCGCCGCTGGGCATTCCCCATTGCCTTCACCGGGCTGGCGCTGCTGCTGGGGCCAGGCTTGGCAGTGAGCGGCATCAAAGACCTGACGCAACGCGCCCGTCCGTTTCATGTGGTGGGTTTGGGGGGCGACAAAGCCTTCACCCCAGCGCTGCAGATGGCCCAGCAATGCAATGAAAACTGCGCTTTTGTCAGTGGCCACACGGCGGATGGTTTCTTTTTGGTCAGCCTGATGTTGCTAAGCCGTCGACGCCGCGCCTGGTGGGTGGCTTTTGGCGTCGTAGCCGGGTTCGCTATTGGCTTTGCGCGCGTGTCGGTGGGTGCGCATTGGTTGAGCGACGCGCTGTGGGCCTGGCCAGTCACCATGGCGGCCAGCTGGGTGGTGTGGGTGGTTTTAAGACGCTGGTACCCGCCGATGTTGCCGACTGGCGAGGCGATTGCTTCGCCTGAAGTGGCAGCCAAAAGACATTGAACGTGGGTTTGGGCAGCTTGCGTAAGCTGGCGAAAGGCTCCTTATATTGTCAAGGCATAATGAATCTCAAATTAACTTGATATTCGATATGAACTTACACCAATTTCGATTTGTTCAAGAAGCCGCCCGCCGCAACCTGAACCTGACCGAAGCCGCCAAAGCCCTGCACACCTCGCAGCCCGGCGTGAGCAAAGCCATTATTGAACTCGAAGAAGAGCTGGGCGTGGACATTTTTGCCCGCCACGGCAAACGCCTGAAACGAATCACCGAGCCCGGTCAGCATGTGCTTAAAAGCATTGAGGTCATCATGCGCGAGGTCGGCAACCTCAAACGCATTGGTGAGCAGTTCAGCGCGCAAGACAGTGGCACGCTGTCGATGGCCACCACCCACACGCAGGCGCGCTACGTGCTGCCAGACTCGGTTGCCAAGCTGCGCCTGGCTTACCCCAAGGTCAATGTCAGCCTGCACCAGGGGTCGCCCGACCAAGTGGCCCGCATGCTGATTGAAGAGATCGCCGAGATCGGCATTGCCACCGAGTCGCTGGCCAGCTACAGCGAACTGGTCACCCTGCCTTGCTACGAATGGCAGCATGTGCTGGTGCTGCCGCGCAACCACCCTTTGTGCGACAAAACCGATATCACGCTGGAAGACATTGCGCAGGAGCCGCTAATCACCTACCACCCGTCCTACACAGGCCGCACCAAAATTGACGCGGCCTTTGCTGCGCGCAAGCTCACACCGCGCATTGCACTGGAGGCGATTGACTCGGATGTGATTAAAACCTACGTCCGTTTAGGGCTGGGCGTGGGCATTGCCGCTGAAATGGCGGTGCGCGACGTGGTGGCCGAAGGCGACAAAAGCGAACTGAGGGTGCGCCCGGCCGGGGCCTTGTTTGGCAAAAACGTGACCCGGGTCGCCTTCAAACGCGGTGCCTATTTGCGCAATTTTGTTTACACGTTTGCCGAGCTGTTGAGCGACAAACTCAAACGAGACGAAATCGACCTGGCCATGACGGGCCACCCGAGCAACCAGCCCAGCACACCGTCAGCGCCCCTTCAGTAACCCCACCCCCCCGCTTTGTCCCCTTGTCCCTTTGTCCCTTTGACCCTCGATTCGCCATGAACACTCCGGCCCTTCAATCCAAACTGCCCACGGTAGGCACCACTATCTTCACCGTCATGTCCACCCTGGCTGCCGAACACAAAGCCGTCAATTTAGGGCAAGGCTTTCCCGATTTCAACTGCGACCCCACGCTGGTGGACGCCGTGACCCATGCGATGCAAAGCGGCCACAACCAGTACCCGCCCATGGCCGGTGTGCCGGAACTGCGGGCAGCCGTGTCGGCGAAAGTGCAGGCGCTGTACGGGCACAGCTACCGCGCGGCAGACGAGATCACCATCACCGCCGGAGCAACGCAGGGCATCATTACCGCGATTTTGGCCATCGTTCACCCAGGCGACGAAGTCATCGTGCTGGAACCTTGCTACGACAGCTACGTGCCCAATATTGAGTTGGCAGGCGGCATTGCAGTGCGGGTGCCGCTGACGCCCGGCACGTTTCGCCCGAATTTTGACAAAATTGCCGCCGCGCTGTCGCCCAAAACCCGAGCCATTCTGGTCAATTCACCACACAACCCCAGCGGCACCGTGTGGTCCAAGGCAGACATGATGAAGCTGCAAGAGCTTTTGGCACCTACCTCTGTGTTTTTAATCAGCGACGAGGTCTATGAGCACATGGTGTTTGACGGCCAGCCCCACGAAAGCGCTGCCCGCTACCCTGGCTTGGCGGCGCGCGCGTTTATCGTCTCCAGCTTTGGCAAGACCTACCATGTCACCGGCTGGAAAGTGGGTTTTGTGGCTGCGCCCGCGTCAATGACCGCAGAATTCAGAAAAGTGCATCAGTTCAACGTCTTCACGGTCAACACACCCGTGCAATATGCCTTGGCCGCCCACATGGCCAACCCGGCCCCGTACCTGGATTTACCCGCTTTCTACCAGCGTAAACGCGACCTGTTTCGCGATGGCCTGAAGGCCACCAAATTCAAGCTGTTGCCCAGCGAAGGCTCGTATTTTCAGTGCGTCGACATGTCTGCCGTGAGCGACCTGGGCGAGGCTGACTTTTGCAAGTGGTTAACCACCGAAGTAGGCGTGGCGGCAATTCCGCTGTCTGCTTTCTACGGAAACGGCTTTGATCAGCGCGTGGTGCGTTTTTGCTTTGCCAAGAAAGACGAAACCCTGAATTTGGCTTTGCAGCGGCTGGCGAAACTGTGAAACGCCATTTGTAGTCAGCCAACAAATTGCTATACTTAGCATAGCAAACTATGACCATTATTCGAGAGCTAGAGGCCTATTTGGCTCATATTTTGGCCTGAACGGCTCAAAATGACCCAAAACAGCCTATATTTACCACATTTGTGGTAAATATGGGCTGTTTCCTCAATTCTTGCCATTTTTTGCGGTTCTACCAAACCGCAGGCCTTTAACTCCCATCAGCCCGAGGTCGACGAATAGGCGAGGAACGCTCCCGGTACAAAGTTCGCCGCAGCTCGCCGACCAAGAAGGTCAGGCGAACCAGCGGGCCATAAACCTCTGAATACTCGAAGCCCGACACGAAAAAGCCTAATTTGAGTTTGGCGATGATGACCGGGTTGTTGCGGACGGCGTGGCGGGACACAACGGCGACGTAACCGCGCGATCTTGCATGGTCCATCACCTTCCGTGCCAGCTCTGTGTAGATGCCGTGGCGTCGCTCCCCTGGCGCAACCCCGGAATTGACCATGTGCAGCAGGTTTGCGCCATCGGGTCGAGCAAAGGTCCAACCCACCAGTGAGTCTCCCCGAAAAGCGCCAATCCGCAAAGC
>JANPCR010000025.1:0-15324 GCA_031431035.1 Rhodoferax sp. | reverse complement strand
CACCTTTGCCGCCACCTTTGCCGCCAGTTTTGACCGCTAGCTTTGATAGCCCGCTTCAGGCGGCGACAATTCGGCACGATGTTCAATATTGTCCTGTTCGAGCCTGAAATTCCGCCCAACACGGGCAATGTGATTCGGCTTGCCGCCAATACCGGCTGCCATTTGCATTTGATCGAACCGCTGGGTTTCAGCATGGACGACCGCCAGCTCAAACGCGCCGGGCTGGACTACCACGAGTACGCGCAGGTGCGCCTTCATGCCAATTGGGACGCCTTTTTAGCCAGTGAAAAGCCGCAGGCTGCGCGTCGGTTCGCCTTGACCACGCGAGCCACAACCAGCGTTTTTGACGCGCGGTTCGAGCCCGGCGATTGGCTGGTGTTTGGCTCTGAAACCAAAGGCTTGAGCGAGGCTGTTCGCGCCAGTTTTGACCCCGCCCGATGCCTGAAATTGCCCATGGTCAGCGGCCAGCGCAGCCTGAATTTGTCCAACTCGGTCGCAGTGACCGTGTTTGAGGCTTGGCGGCAGACGGGCTTTGCAGCGGGATCGGTCTGAGCCCTCAGGGAAGCTCTGCATAACCCCTCGCGGTTCGTGATAGTCCGGTCTCGGGCGGTCTGCGGCGTTGGTTTTATTGCAAATATTCTCGATATTTGCTGTAAAAACCGCCTTGCATCCCATCCCGATCCGGTACTACACGATTCCGCGATGAGTTATGCAGAGCTTCCCTAGAAGTCGAATCAGGCTTGAATTTAATGCTATTTAATATATAGCAAACTATTGAATAAATTCGGGAGCTAGAGGCCTATTTTGTTCATATTTTGCCGATTTTGGAGGTTTTTCAGAAAAAAAGAACCTGCAGGTTCTTTTTTTCTCAAAATCGGCGTTTTTTCAATGGTTTGCTTATTCCCCGCGACTTTGGCGAGCCAGTTCATTCGACACCTCATTCCAATCCAGTTTGTTCCGCCCGCAGGCGCGTCTGGTCGATCAAAAACTCCATGAAGGCTCGTGCTCTGACTGGAATGAATTTGCGACTCGGCAGGGCCACAAAAACCGCCATGCGCCCGGTGACCCAGGGGGCCAGCACCCGCACCAACTGACCTTGCGCCAGGTACGCCCCCACCAATCCCATGGGCTGCATGCTGATGCCTGCACCGTCCAGCGTGGCGCGGACCAAAGTGTCGCTGTGGTTGGACGTGAGCACGGGCTTGACATCCACCGTCACCTCGCGGTGGCCTTCCTCCGGGTTGATCAACACCAAATCGCGTCGGCGGTCGCCATTGGCGCTGAAACGCAGCAGCGATAACTGCGATAAGTCCTCGGGGCGCTTGGGTGTGCCGGCCTTGAGCAAGTAGGCGGGCGAGGCGCACATCAGCCCCACAGAATCCAGCACGCGGCGGGCCACCACGTTGGCATCGTAGTTGGCGTCAGCGCCAAAAATCGTCAAATCAAAGTCTTCAATAGGTGGCGTTCGGGGCGAATCGACCGTGATGTCCAGCTTCACTTTGGGGTGGCGATTTCGAAAATCGGCGACCACGGGGGCCAAAATATGGACCGCCATGACCGGCTCGGTGTGGATGCGCAACAGGCCTTCGAGCTCATCCGTTTGCAGCCGGGCGGCGTTGTCAGCATCGTCCAGGTCGCTCAAAATTTGGCGCACCCGCAGCAAATAGGTCTGGCCCGCGTCGGTCAACGACTGCTTTCGGGTGGTGCGCTGCATCAGCCGAGCGCCCAAATGCTGTTCCAAGTCCGTGATCAGGCGGGTCATCACCGCGGCCGACAGATCCAAAGAGCGGGCGGCTGCGGCGAAACTGCCGTCATCCACCACCTGGGCAAAGGCCCTCATTGACAGCAGTCGGTCCATGGTTTTTCCTTAAAGAGGTCGTTTTTCGCTCCCGCAACGCCCCGTGCGACGCGACTTGGCAGGCCAGGACATAGGGTAAATACCAGCCAATTCAAGGTCTTATTGTTTCATAAATAGCAATTAATTATTGAATTTAATGCTGTTTATATTTTTATTTTGCAAGAGTACAGTTCAATCTATCGATGAGCCAGAACAACTAGTGACTCACCGAGGCTGGATCGACCGGGACAAGATGAATCCTGATCGACCCAGCATTGTTTAACCTCTTGAAAAGGAATTCATCATGAAATCAGTCTTCACAAAATCCGCTTTGGTTCTGGCCATGGGCCTGGTTGCAGGTGCCAGTTTTGCCGCCGACAGCACCCCCGTGAGCCGTGAGCAAGTTCGCGCCGCTTACCTGCAAGCGCGCGCTGACGGCAGCTTGCCAGCCATTGGCGAAGCGCAACTGTCCACGCTGAAGCCCGCCACGATTTCGCTGTCCCGCGATGCCGTTCGCGCTGACTACCGGGCCGCCCGTTTGTCAGGCACTGTGGCTCCCACTGGCGAAGCGCAAGAAATTGTGGCCAAGGCCGCACCGAGCGCGGTGACCCGTGATGCCGTCAAAGCCGAGTACTTTGCCGCTCGCAAAGCAGGCACGCTGTCTCGCACAGGCGAAGCCAGCTGATCAAACAAAGGGGCGATTGACCTTGGGGTGTGCCACAAGCCGCCTGAGAGCAATGGCCTCTTTGCTGAAACGCGCCACACCCGCCGACCTGGCGGGTTTTTTTTGCCCGCGCAACAGCCGCTAAAGCCACGGCCATAGCCCTCGCCATCGCCATCTGGTTGTGCTGTCGTTTGAAGGCTCGCTGGTCAGGCAGTCGCTTTGGGGTAATGCCGCGCGATTGATTCAGCAATGCACACCGGTTTGGCCACGCCTTCGCGCTCTACGGCCACGTCCCAAGTCATTTGAAAGCCGCCGTTTTCAATCGGATCGGCCTTGAGCAGCTTCATGCGGGCGCGCAAGCGGCTGCCTACGTGCACGGGCGAAGTGAAACGCACCTTGTTCAGGCCGTAATTCACACCCATGCCTTTTTCAGTGATTTCAAAGGTCTCCTGAAAAAAGCGCGGAATCAGTGAAAGCGTCAAAAACCCGTGGGCAATCGGTGCGCCAAACGGACCAGCTTTGGCGCGTTCCACATCGATGTGAATCCATTGGTGATCGCCCGTGGCTTGGGCAAACTGGTTGATTTGCTCTTGGGTGATGGTGACCCACTCGCTGTGGCCCACGTCTTGTCCGACCAGAGCGGTGAGTTCAGACAGGGTTTTGAATATTTGCATACGGCTTTCCAGTGGGTTGATAGGGTCGGTAAGGTGGATAAGGTGGATTGATCAAATGGCAGGATTGCGCCCGCCAAGAAAAGGAGCCTGTTGGGCCGAAACTTGAAAAAGCTTGGCAACTGGCATCTGGCAACTGGCGGGTCGCTGAGCGGCTTTGGCTATTTGTCCAGCCAGGCACAAAGGTCAGCCCATTGCGCCAGGTCCTTTTCAACCCGTCCTGGGGCCACGTCAAACAAGGTCAGGCCGCGTGCCGCCAAATGCACATAATTTTGCGTATCGCGCAGGTAAGACAGCACAGGCAGGTGGAGCGAGGCCACAAATTCATGCAAATGGTCGCTGGCGATGGTGCGGGCGTCCACCCGCATGCCGACCAAGCCAATTTGCAGCTTGTCAGCATGCTTGCTGGCGGAAAGTTGGTCCAAAAACGCGCGGGTGGCAAAAATATCAAACACACTGGGCTGCAAAGGCACGATGATTTTGTTGGCCATTTTCATCACATCGTTAAAGCGCCAGCCGTGCAGGCCGCCCGGCGTGTCGATCACCACATGGGTGGTTCCGCGTGGCGGCTTGACGATCAGATCGGCCCCCATTTCCCAAGTGGCAATCGGCCTGGCTTGCGCTGGCCGCAGGCTCAGCCACAGTTTGGATGACTGCTGGCGATCTGCGTCCCCCAGCATGACCGCATGGCCTTTGGACGCAAAATAACCCGCCACGTTGGTGGCCAAGGTGGACTTGCCCACACCGCCCTTCGGATTTGCAATCACCACAACTGGCATGTCTGTCTCCTTTTAAGTGGCTACCCGGCAACCCGGTGGAGCCATCTCGCGCACAGTGCTGCGCAACACTTCAATAATGCGCTATGTTATCGCCATGGAACACGCACCCACCTGGCTGATCAACAGCTTCATTTACCTCAGCGCCGCCGTCATCGCGGTGCCCCTGTCCAAAGCCTTGGGCCTGGGCTCAATCATTGGCTACTTGGTCGCTGGCCTGGCCATCGGGCCCTGGGGCCTGGGGCTGGTGACCAACGTCACCGACATTCTGCACTTTGCCGAGTTTGGCGTGGTGTTGATGCTGTTTTTGGTAGGGCTCGAGCTGGAGCCCAAGCGCCTTTGGAGCCTGCGCCACCCCATATTTGGCTGGGGCAGTGCCCAGGTTTTGGCTTGCACAGCGGCGCTTTTTGTGGGTTTTTACGCTTTGGGCCATTGGGCACCGAAAATGTTCGGGCACTGGCAAATTGCCTTGGTGGCGGCCTTGGGTCTGGCGCTGTCCAGCACAGCCATTGCCTTGCAGGTCATGGCCGAACGCAACATGCTACCCACCAGCGCCGGGCAATCCGGGTTTTCAATTTTGCTGTTCCAGGACGTGGCGGCGATTCCAATTTTGGCTTTGGTGCCGCTTTTGGGAGCCCAAATGGGCGTGACCGGCGAACTGACCGATGTGCCCGACGCCACCAGCCGCTGGGCAGACGCAGCCCAAGTGATCGCCGTGATTGGCGGCATTGTGGTGGGTGGGCGGCTTTTGTTGCGGCCGATTTTTCGGTGGATTGCACGCTCTAAAACGCCAGAAATCTTCACCGCCGCGTCATTGTTGCTGGTGGTGGGGATCTCCAGCCTGATGCAGCTGGTGGGCCTGTCCATGGCGTTGGGAGCGTTTTTGGCAGGTGTGCTGCTGGCTGAAAGCGAATACCGACGCGAGCTGGAAACCAATATCGAACCTTTCAAGGGCTTGCTTTTGGGCCTGTTTTTCATTGCCGTGGGCATGAGCATTGATTGCGGCGTGATTTTGGCGTCGCCCGGTTTGATGGCCGCCATCGTTTTGGGCTTTGTCGCCCTGAAATTCGCTGTTATTTATGGGTTGGCGCGGCTGATAGGCCTACCGTTTCAAGACCGGCCGGTGTTCACCCTGTTGCTGGCGCAGGGCGGTGAATTTGCCTTTGTGGTGTTTCAGGCCGCCACGGGGGCCAAAGTGCTGCCCGCTGATACGGCATCTTTGCTGATTGGCGCGGTGGCGGTGTCGATGCTGCTCAGTCCGCTGCTGCTGCTGGCGATTGACAAGTTGCTGCTGCCCCGCTTTGCCAACTGCGGGGTCACGCCGATGGCGGAAATTTCAGAACAGCAAGACGCCCCCATTGTGATCGCCGGGTTTGGCCGCTATGGCCAGATTGTGGGCCGATTGCTGATTGCCCAGGGCTACACATGCACCGTGCTGGACCACGACGCTGAAATGATCGAAGCCGCCGCCAGCTTTGGCTACCGGGTTTTTTATGGCGATGCGTCGCGGCTGGACTTGTTGCGAACTGCCGGTGCGGCCAAAGCCAAAGTTTTGGTGATCGCCGTGGACAACAAAGACCAGTCGCTCAAAATTGCCGACCTGGCGCGAGAGCATTTTCCTAACTTGCAATTGGTAGCCCGCGCCCGTGACGTGACGCATTGGCATGAGCTACGCGAACACGGGGTGACGCTGGTGCAACGGGAAATGTTTGAAGCCAGCTTGCAAACCGGGGCCAGTGCGCTGACGTTGCTGGGCCAAAGTGCTGAAGAAGCCCAAGCCAATTTGGCCAGATTTCGGGAACACAACCTCGCCTTGTTTGAGAAAATGCACCCGCATTACAAAGACCGCACCCAGCTGATTGCCGTGGTCAAGCAGGGTCGCCAGCAGTTTGACGAGCAAATGGCGCTGGAACGGGCCCAGGAACGTGAGCTGGCAACTCCCTCGCGTTGATCCAACGCGCTGACCCAACGCACTGATCCAACGCTCAATGGGCCAGCGGCAGGCTCAAACAAAACTCGGCACCGCGCGGCACGCGGTTGTAGGCCGTCAAGCTGCCGCCCATGCTGCTGGCCAGGGTGTCGCTCAGGCTCAATCCCAAGCCCAGACGACCTGGCCGGGTGGTGAAAAAGGGTTCAAAAATACGCGTGACAACGTCATTGGCAATGCCATGTCCGTTGTCTTGCACGCTGAGCTGCCCGGTGGCCCGATGGCGGAACGCGCGTTGATCGGCCAGACTGGGTAGACCGGGTAGACCGGGTAGGCTGGGTGAACCGGATAGTAGGGGCTGTGCGGGCGAGTCCCCCCGACCCTTGCCGTTCAAGTCGCCGCTGCTCACTGTCAGCACCAACTGGCGTTCTGCGGGGCGCACGTCTTGCAGCGACTGAATGGCGTTCATCAGCAGGTTGTGAATGATCTGGTCCAAAGCGCCAGGGTCTGCCGTGACCGAAAACTCTGGCCCATTCAAATGCACCGAGTGGCGAATATTCAACCTGTCCAGCTCGGGCGCCAGCAGGTCCAGCCCTCGCCGCGCGGCTTCCATCAGGCTGACTTGCTGCAAGGGTCCGGCCTCTGGGGGGCGTTCGACCACGTGGCGAAGACGATTCACCACATCAGCGGCTTGCTGAATTTTTTGCGCGGTGGCGTCCATCGACACACGCACACCCGCCAGGTCGGGCGAATCTGCAGCCAACAAGCTTTGGCTTTGTCGCGCGGCACTCACAGCCGCATTGATCGGCTGGCCAAATTCTTGCACCATGCCGGTTGCCAGCTCGGTCAGGGTGTTCAGCCGACCCATCTGGCCGACTTGCAGCATGGCCTCTGCGCGGCGGCGGTCATGGCGCTGGCGCAACAAGGCGCGCGCCGCCAACATCAGCAAGGCGACCAGCAGGCACCAGCTGGCCATTAAGCTCCGCGGCAGTTCTCCCCAGCCAGCATGGCGTTTGGCAACCAGCACCAAAGGCTGAGTTTTGGAACTGAGGGGCTCTGAAAACTCAAAATCCCAACCGCGTGTGTAGTTTTTGTTGGCATTGCCACGCTGCAACATCATGGCTTGGCGGTCGTAAACCAGCGACACGCTGACGGGGCTGGTCTCACGCGACATAGGCCAGTCTTGCCAGGGCACCAAGGTTTTCAGATCAATCAGCAGTGCGTGGCTGGCAGACTCTTGCGCCAGCACCAGGTGGTAGCGGCCTTTTGCCAAGTTCACATCGGCCAGCACCGCGCGTTTTTGGCGGCGCGACTCGGCCTCGCCCGCGCGCAATGGCTCGTCGGACCAGGACTCATCGGCATCGCGGTGCAACACCATTAGCACATGCGGAAACACCGACAGCAGGCGCTGTTCGGCCCGGTTGCGGTCTTCTATTTTGGGATTTCGCTCGCTAGAACCCTTGGCGCTGGCAAGCGTGGGCACGGTTGACAAAACTGCCTCCACCTGGGCCACCCGTTGGCTCAACAAGTTGTGAACGACTTGGGTTTCGCTGTCAAAGCTGCTTTTGAGACTGACCAGCTCAGACCGCGCCATCAGCACGCAGCCAACCACCGACACCAGCGCCCAAGCGGCAGCCCACGGTAAATGTCGTCTGAAATGGGTCACCATGAAACTCGCCGTCGCCCTTTCGTCGCTGTGTGTTGAGCTGCTTTGCCCGTTGTGAATGTGGGGGCGTCTGAATTGATTTGCCCTGCGATCACGAAAGATTGACAACCCCTGAACAATTTTGGCACAGAGTCAAAGGGCAAAATGAGGCGGTGCCCCCTCAATTGATGCCACCCAGACCTTGAGACCCTTTTGATGATTGCTTTGCTACAACGCGTTCAACAAGCCAGTGTTGTGATCGACGGGCAAACCGTGGGCCAAATCGGGCCAGGTTTGCTGGTCTTGCTGTGCGCCGAGCGTGGCGACCAAAACTTGCAGGCCGACCGTCTGCTGGCCAAACTGCTCAAGCTGAGAATCTTCAGCGACACGGCGGGCAAGATGAACCACAGCCTTCAAAACATGGATGGCCAGGGCACCGCAGGCGGGCTGTTGGTGGTCAGCCAGTTCACGCTGGCGGCAGACGCCACAGGGGGCAACCGCCCCAGCTACACCGCCGCTGCCGCACCCGAAGACGGTCGCAGGCTGTATGACTATTTTGTAGCCCAGGCACGCGTGCTGCACGGCGTGGTGCAAACCGGGCAATTTGGCGCAGACATGCAGGTGCACTTGGTCAACGACGGGCCTGTGACGATTCCATTGCGCATTGCCCCAGGCTGATGGGCTGCTGACCTATCCACCCACTCGGCTGGAAAATCGCCAATCAATAGGGGTTTTGCAACCCCAGCCGTGCCAAGACGGCGATTTCACGCGTTTCCATCGCGGTCGCGTCAGCTTCACTGGTTTCGTGATCCCAGCCTTGCGCATGCAGGGTGCCGTGCACCAGCAGGTGCACATAGTGGGCTTGCAGCGTTTTGCCTTGCGCTTTGGCCTCTTGCGCGACCACGGGTGCGCAAAGCACCAAATCGGCCGTGACGAAGGGCGTCTGGGTGTAGTCAAACGTCAGCACATTGGTGGCGTAGTTTTTTTTGCGGTAGTCGCGGTTCAGGGCTTGGCCCTCTGCTTCATCCACAATCCGCACGGTAATTTCCGCATCGCTTTGCAAGGCATGGCGAATCCATCGGGTCACAGCGTGGCGGGGCAACGCAGCGCGATGAATGTCGGCGTTTTGGTCGGCGTTCAAGGCAAATTGCAGGGACAGGCTTAACTTATTCAACATAACGTAGCCTGGGATTCATCGCACCGCCGCTCGTTTTTGGCGGCCAGCAGGCTTGGCAGTTGCTTTTGCGGGCTCTGGCGCGGCTGCCAAATCACCGTTCTTGGCATGTCGCAGCAACTTTGCAGACGGCAGGTCAGGCCGCTCTGCGCCGGAGCGCCCTGGCGCGTCATAAGCGTCAACAATCCGGGCAACCAGCGGGTGGCGCACCACATCGGCACTGGTCATGCGGCACATCGCAATGCCCTCCACCCGCCTAAGCACCCGCTCGGCATCAATCAAACCGCTCAATTGAGTTTTGGGCAAATCTATTTGGCTGACATCGCCCGTGACCACGGCTTTGGCACCAAAGCCGATGCGGGTCAAAAACATCTTCATTTGCTCGGGTGTGGTGTTTTGCGCTTCGTCCAAAATGATGAACGCGTTGTTGATGGTGCGCCCGCGCATGAAGGCCAAGGGCGCTATTTCAATGGTCTGGCGCTCGAAAGCCTTTTGCACCTGGTCGTAGCCCATCAGGTCATACAGTGCGTCGTACAAGGGGCGCAGGTAAGGGTCAATTTTTTGAGCCAAATCACCCGGCAAGTAACCCAAGCGCTCGCCCGCTTCCACCGCTGGGCGCGTCAGCACAATGCGTTGCACGGCCGCGCGCTGCAAGGCATCGACCGCCATGGCCACGGCCAGATAGGTTTTGCCAGTGCCTGCGGGACCAATGCCAAATGTGATGTCATGGCTGGCGATGTTGTCCAGGTAATTGGCCTGGTTCAGAGTGCGGGCCTTCAGATCGCTGCGCTTGGTCTTGAGTTTGGCGCTGTCGGCATCGTCCATGTCGGCATCGCCAGCCAGCATCAGTTGCACGGTGACCGGGTCAATCGGACGCGCCGCCATTTCATACAAAGCTTGCAACATTTCCATGCCGCGCTGGGCATTGGCCTTGGTGCCGTCCACCTTGAATTGTTCATGGCGATGGGCAATTTTGACTTGCAACGCACTCTCTATGGTGCGCAAATTCGCGTCAAGCGGGCCGCAAAGATGGGCCAAGCGGGTGTTGTTGGGCGGCGAGAAAAGGTGTCTGAGAATCAAGTTGATAATTCCAATCGAAATAAATGGCGAAAAACCATCATCATAGGCACATGCTCGCAAAGCGATGAAAGACAAACATGATCGGTAGATTGAGTGGCTTGTTGGTTGAAAAAAACCCGCCCCAAGTGATTGTCGACTGCAATGGCGTGGGCTACGAAGTCAGCGTGCCCATGAGCACGTTTTACAACCTGCCCACTTTGGGCGACAAGGTCACGCTGCTGACCCAATTCATCGTGCGGGAAGACGCGCAATTGCTCTACGGTTTTGCCACGGCACCCGAGCGCGAAGCCTTTCGCCAGTTGGTCAAAATTTCGGGTGTTGGCCCGCGCACGGCGCTGTCTGTGCTGTCTGGCATGAGCGTGGGCGAATTGTCGCAAGCCATCACCCTGCAAGAAGCCGGGCGTTTAGTCAAAGTGCCCGGTATCGGCAAAAAAACCGCCGAACGGCTGCTGCTGGAACTCAAAGGCAAACTCGGCGCTGACATTGGCCTGCCCACCACCCTGGCCAATGACGCCCAGTCCGATATTCTGCAAGCCCTGCTGGCGCTTGGCTACAGCGACAAAGAAGCCGCCATTTCGCTCAAGGCATTGCCGAAAGAGGTGGGGGTGAGTGAGGGGATTAAGCTGGCTTTGAAGGCGCTGGGGAAGTGAGGCGATGAGGCGAGGGGCATCTCTGCCGCTTTCGAGCATTGACGAGAGCCTAGGATTGGCAAATCATCAATTTCCTCGCTTGAGAAATATAAAGTAATACCATAAAATTGAGTTCTTACTGTAAGGAAACCTGTCATGAGCACTGTCACCAGCAAAGGTCAAATCACACTGCCAAAACCTCTGCGTGACCGGTTGGGGCTGCAGCCAGGTGCGCAGGTTGACTTCGTGCTCAATGCCAATGGCGAGGTGGTGCTTAAACCCGCCAAAAAGTCGCTGGCCAAAGCGGCTCAGGCTTATCGAGCGGCGTTGCTGTCTGTCAGTGGCAGCGCCGACAAGCGCTTTGCCACGACCGATGAGTTCATGCGCTTCGTTCGCGGCTAGTCACCATTCATTGAAATCTATGGGACGAATCTTGGTCGACACCAACGTTTTGGTTGATGTTTTACAGCGAGACTTGGTTTGGTTTGGCTGGTCTGTGGATCAACTGGCTCTTTGCAGCATGACGGACGAGCTTTGCGTCAATCCCATCATTTACGCCGAGCTCGCGCAGCGCTATGAAAGTCGATTGAAGCTTGACCGAGTACTCACCAAATTGAAACTGGGATGGCTTGAGCTAGATCGAGACACGCTTTATTTAGCTTCCCAAGCCTTTGCCATGTACCGAAACCGGGCTGGCACAAAAAGCAATGTGTTGGCTGATTTTTTCATCGGTGCCCAAGCGCTACAGCTCCGTTGCAAGTTACTGACACGCGACCCCAAGCGCTACCGCACCTACTTTCCGAGCGTTGAGCTTATTTGCCCCGCCGTTAACTGACATGACCATCCAAACCGACAGCTTCGCCGGCCAATTCGCCAACGACCTCAGCCCGCCGCCCAAGCGCGTGATTTCGGGAGCCCCCGCTTCGCCACAAGAAGAAGCGATAGAGCGAGCCTTGCGGCCCAAGCTGCTGGACGAGTACGTGGGTCAGGCCAAAATTCGCGAGCAGCTTGAAATTTTCATCAGCGCAGCCAAAATGCGTGGCGAGGCGCTGGACCATGTGCTGCTGTTTGGGCCACCGGGTTTGGGCAAAACCACGCTCAGCCACATCGTGGCACACGAACTGGGCGTGAACCTGCGGCAAACCAGTGGCCCGGTGCTGGAAAAGCCCAAAGACCTGGCTGCGCTTTTGACCAACCTTGAAAAAAACGATGTGCTCTTCATCGATGAAATTCACCGCCTGAGCCCGGTGGTCGAAGAGATTTTGTACCCCGCGCTGGAAGACTACAAAATCGACATCATGATTGGCGAAGGGCCAGCGGCGCGTTCGATCAAACTCGATTTGCAGCCCTTCACGCTAGTGGGTGCCACGACCCGCGCGGGCATGTTGACCAACCCCTTGCGCGACCGTTTTGGCATTGTGGCGCGGCTTGAGTTTTACACGCCCGAGGAATTGGCGCGCATCGTCAAACGCAGCGCGGGCCTGCTCAACGTGCCGACTGACGCCGAGGGTGGTTTTGAGATTGCAAGGCGCTCACGCGGAACGCCGCGCATTGCCAACCGCCTGTTGCGCCGGGTTCGCGACTATGCTGATGTGAAGGGGTCGGGGGCCATCACGCTGGACATTGCCAACCGCGCTTTGGCCATGCTGGATGTGGATCCCCAAGGCTTTGACGTGATGGACCGCAAGCTGCTCGAAGCGGTGATTCACCGCTTTGACGGCGGCCCGGTTGGGCTGGACAACATTGCCGCCAGCATTGGCGAAGAGCGTGAAACCATTGAAGACGTGATTGAACCGTATTTGATTCAACAAGGCTACTTGCAGCGCACGCCGCGTGGCCGCATTGCCACGCTGGCCGCTTACCGCCACTTGGGCGTAGCTCCACCGAAGAGCAGCACCGAACTATTCACTGACCTTTGAGGCACTTCAAGGTGCTTTGGCGTGCATTAACGCGAATTAGCCAAGCTGTTTCCCAGTTGCTGCATAGGGGGCGGCAACAGGCAGGGCGGCGGTCGGCCAAGCGTTGGCGGCAATCAACATTTGAGCGACATAGTAGGTTGACAAAACCCAAAGCGCTTCCAGGGGCAGTGGCTGCACAAACCGGTTGATGGCGATCAATGAATCGCTCAGCATGAAAAAGCAGGCACCCAGGGCGACACAGAGCGACTCAGGGGTACGCAGCGAGGTGGCGCGGCCAATGGCTTGTGCTGCCATCAGGGCAATCACCAAGGCGTAAAGCGCCACGGCGGCTTTGAGAACCGGGTCACGCAAACCCGGCCAAAGAACCAAGTAAAGGCACACGCCGATCGACAGCGTGACCGCAAGGGCGACGCGGTTGGGAAACCAGGGCACTGTTTGTGTGTCAACCCGCAACATGGCGATGTAGAACAGGTGGCCCACCAAAAATGCCGCCAAACCGGCTAAAAAATAATTGCCGGGCAGCATCAAAAGCACATCACCTGCCATGCAGGCCAGCAGCGCCGCGCACAGCAGGGCTTTGAATTGGGGTGCAAAGTGAATGGCAAAAGATTGCGAGCCAGGTTGGCTGAGCGATTGGGCGCTCGAATCACCAGGGCGCTCGGCCATGGATTGAAAACGCGCGATCACCCAAATCAAGGCCAACACCATGGTCAGAGGTTTGAAGACATAGTGCAGCTCAATGAACCCCAACGCCCGGGTGGCCGTGGCGAGGGCGGCAGACTGCACAGCCAGCGCTCCCCAAGCGCTCAAGCGGCCTTGCATGGCCGCGCCCAATGCCCACATGCCAGCAGCCAGCGCCAAGACGCCCACCGTGTTTTGAGCCATGGTCTGGCTGTCCGCCACCCACAACAGCGAGGCAACGGCCAGCAGCAGCAGTGCGAATTGAACCGATGCAAACCACGTCATCGCGCGGGACATGGTGGGGTTGTAAATTTGGACGGCGGTGATGTCAAAAGCTGGTTTAGGGCGGCTCGCCACCAGGTCGGGCGCGCGCCAGCCAGGCGGTTTGAACCAAACTCGCAACTTGTCGCCCCAGCGGCGGGTGCGCCAGCTGTCTTGCGCAAGGCTCCAATAGACTTCGGCGTTGGACCACAGCGGATCCCAACTGTTCAAAGCGCTGCGGGTGCCATACACACAGCGCACACCTTCTTCTTTGAAAGTGCCAAACAGGCGGTCCCACACCACCCAAATGCCGCCGTAGTTTTTGTCCAGATAGCCATCGTTCACAGCATGGTGAACACGGTGGTTGGAAGGCGAGCAAAACACCCGGTCAAACCAGCCCAACTTGCCCACATGCTCGGTGTGCACCCAAAACTGGTAGAGCAAATCAATCAGCGCCACAGTTCCAAATACAACGGGCGGCACGCCTGCCAAAGCCATGGGCAAATAGAAAATCCAGCCAAGCAGGCTACCGCTGGAGCTTTGGCGCAAGGCCGTTGACAGGTTGTAGCTTTGGCTTTGGTGGTGCACCACGTGCGCCGCCCAAAACACGGCCACTTCATGCCCCGCACGGTGCAGCCAGTAATAGCAAAGATCGTAAAAAACCAAAGCCAAAACCACGCCATACCAGGCGCTCCAAAATTGAGTCACCGCCGCGTTGCCGCCAGTCAGCGTGACACTGCTGAACACGGCCGTGTACAAACCCACTTGCAACACCTTGGCCAGCACGCCCACCAACTGGCTCATCATGCCCAAGCTGACGCTGTTCAGCGTGTCATTCAGGCGAAAACTGTCTGCTGGCGCTCCTTGGCGCTGTTTGGCGCGCCCCCAAAAATACTCGAGCGCGATCATCAACAGAAAGACCGGCGTGGCGAAAACGATGACTTTGCTCATGCGCAGATTTTGCCGCGTTCAGCCGCGAAATGGAGGAATGACTTCCCTAAAACGGCTGAGGGCGAACCCTGAGCGCGAATGGCTTTTGAACTGAAAAACCAGTCGGCTTGGGTCACCCGTTTCATCCAGCGCTGCCGGTAGGCGCATACTTAAATGCTATAAACTATATAGCAAACTATTTATATAATTCGAGAGCTAGAGGCCTATATGATCAATAATTTGACCGGAATTTGTAAAAAAGAACCTACAGGTTCTTTTTTTCTAAAAATGGCTCAAATTGTGCCTTCAGATCAACCCGCAGTCTCATCCAGCGTCAAATCGTCCAGATGACGGGTATCCGACCAGCCGACCAAGCTCAACCCTTCGGGCGTCCACAGCAGGCGGTTGATAGCAGCGTTGCCCAAGTCCCAGGTGCGGGGGCTTTGAATCTCCTGGCGGGTGGCCGCGCGGTACAGCACATCCATCACGCCGCCGTGCGCCACCACAACGATCTGCTCGCCCAAATGCTGCGAAGCAAACCGGGTGATAACCGCCAAAATTCGGTCTCTGAAGGCCGCGAGAGATTCGCCGCCTTCGGGTGCAAAATGCGGCTCCCGTTTGCGCCACAACAAGGCCTGGTCAGGCCAAGTGGCTTCGATTTGCGCAAAGGTTTTGCCTTCAAACTGGCCAAAACCCCGTTCACGCAGGCCTTGCTCAGTTTGCAACGCTTGGCGGGTTGCGTCGGCAATTGAAATCGCCGTGTCCCAGGCGCGCAACAGGTCGCTGCTGTAAACGGCTTGAATCGGCTCATCGGCCAGCGCCTGTGCAACACGCTGTGCCTGCCAGCGGCCCTTGGCGTTCAGGCCAATGTCAAGCTGGCCTTGAATGCGGGTGTCGACATTCCAGGCGGTTTCGCCATGGCGAATGGCAATGATGCGGGTGGCAACGCCCATCGCTCAGGCCGCAATCACTTGCAGGGCTGGCAAGCCAGACAGGCCAGAGGAGCCTGATGGGCCAGGTGAAGCAAATTCTGGCGCGTCGAAGGCCATGTCGCCATCAGGGTCAGGTAGGCCAGTCGTCTTGATGCCCTTAAAGTCATGCCGCCGCCCGTCCATCAAATGCGATGGCAC
>JANPCR010000024.1:0-4845 GCA_031431035.1 Rhodoferax sp. | reverse complement strand
GAGAACTTTGGCCCTATCAAAAGCCGCCTGATTGCCCTGAACGTGCATGATGCCGTGTTGCGCATGGTCGAGGGCAGTTGCGATGTGCTTATTGTTTACCACCACGCTATGCACCCCATTCAGTTGGACTCTGACCGCTATGAAATGGTGAGCTTAGGGCAAGAAGTTGTGGCCCCCTATGTCAAGGCCGATGCAGATGGTGCGCCGCTTTTCAAATTGCCAGGCGCGGCCAATGGCCTGCTGCCGTATTTGGGCTATGCACCGGGTGCCTATATGGGCCAAATGGTGGACATGATTTTGAAACAGTCCGCCACCCCCATTCACTTTGACAGGGTGTATGAAACCGATATGTCCGAGGGCCTGAAAGCCATGGCTTTAGAGGGCCACGGCATTGCGTTTTTGCCCTTCAGCGCGGTCAAAAAAGAGCTGCGTGCCAAGCGACTGGTCAGCGCCGCGCCAGTCGATATGAAAGGCGTTGAGATCACCATGGAAGTGCGCGCTTATCGCGAAGCGCCTTCGGGCAAAGACGCCTCGCGCATTGGCGGCTTGGGTTCCAAAAATTCAGGGCTGCCGCAAAAGCGCTCGGCCCAGGCGCTGTGGGACTATTTGTTGACGCAAGCCGCCAGCAAATAGTCGCCCTCTGTTGCCCGCCACAAAACGAGGCGCGGGTTGATTTTGGGACAATAGCGCCATGACTTCAATCGCCACCTCAAATCCTGTTGATCGCATCACCCTGACCCGCCCCGACGACTGGCACCTGCACCTGCGCGATGGTGCCGCCCTGGCCACTGTGGTGCCGCACACCGCCGCCCAGTTTGGCCGCGCCGTCATCATGCCGAACCTAAAGCCGCCCATCACCACGGCGGCGCAAGCGCTTGACTACGCCCAGCGCATTCGCCAAGCCGTGCCCCAAGGCCAAAGTTTCGAGCCCTTGATGACGCTGTATTTGACCGACAACCTGCCCGCAATTGAGATCAAACGCGCCAAAGACGCAGGTGTGGTTGCCGTCAAGCTGTACCCCGCCGGGGCCACCACCAACAGCGATGCGGGCGTGACCGACCTGCGCAAAACCTACAAAACCTTGGAAGCCATGCAGCGCGAGGGCCTGCTGCTGCTGGTGCACGGTGAGGTCACCTCGCCCGACATTGACCTGTTTGACCGCGAAGCTGCTTTCATCGACAGCCAGCTCATCCCCCTGCGGCGCGATTTTGCCGAGCTGAAAATCGTCTTCGAGCACATCACCACCCTGGACGCCGCCCAGTACGTGCAAAACGCCGACAAGTTCACCGCAGCCACCGTCACCGCCCACCACTTGCTGTACAACCGCAACGCGATTTTTACCGGCGGCATTCGCCCCCACTTTTACTGCTTGCCAGTCCTAAAGCGCGAAACCCACCGCCTGGCCTTGGTCAAAGCCGCCACCAGCGGGTCGGCTAAATTCTTTTTGGGCACCGACAGCGCGCCTCACCCCGCGCACCTGAAAGAGCACGCCAGTGGCTGCGCCGGTTGCTACACCGCCCACGCAGCCATCGAGATGTACGCCGAAGCCTTTGACAACGCAAACGCCCTGGACAAGCTAGAAGCCTTTGCCAGCTTCAACGGCGCAGATTTTTACGGCCTGCCACGTAACGCAGGCAGCATCACCCTGAAGCGCGAAAACTGGACGCCACCGGCAAGTTTTGCCTTCGGCGATGCCGAGCTAAAACCCCTGCGGTCGGGGGAAGTTTTGCCGTGGAAGTTGGTTTAGGGGCTGTTGGGGTTGGTCACGGGCGTCAAATTTGACTATGATGATAATATACAAAGATGATCAATTGGACTCTCGTAGTAGGCTTTGATTGGGACACCGGAAACGCCCGAAAAAATGAAAAACACTCGGTTTCGACGGCAGAAGCTGAGCAGCTCTTTTTTAATGAACCATTGTTGATTTTGGCTGATAACAAGCACAGCGAGAAAGAGGCTCGCCTTCACGCGCTTGGTAAAACAGATGACGGTCGGGCTTTGCACATTACTTTCACTTTGCGCCAATCTGGCAAGTTAATCAGAGTGATTTCTGCAAGAGATATGCATCGAAAGGAGAAACTAATTTATGAGCAAACCGCTTAAACCAGTTCCTCAATTTACGTCAGAAGCCCAAGAGCGTAAATTTTGGGAAACCAACGACTCCTCCGCTTATCTGGATTGGTCGCGCGCGCGCAAAGGCGTCATGCCCAATTTGAAACCGTCCACCAAAACGATTTCTCTGCGCCTGCCTCAGCATTTGCTTGATTCCATCAAAGTTGCCGCGAACGCGCGGGATGTGCCATACCAGTCCTTGATCAAAGTCTGGCTGCAGGAAAAGCTTCATGGGTGAATCGTATTTCTTTTGCCGCTGAAAGGCCCCCACGACCTGCGGTGTCCGCTTCAGAGATTGCTGCAAGAGTCAATTGGCACCGCCCATGGCTAAACCCATTCAAATCAATTGAGAAAGTTTTTGAAAATTCATGGGGCGCGGGTATGTCCTTGGCAGTTGCCTTCAACAATTCCAAGGCCACCAACCCGGCCCCCATCCACTTCGTCCCCCAATCCGCCTTACCCCCCGCCCAAGCCTACGAAGACTTCATCTTCAAAACCGGGCAGGTGCCGACCTGCGACAACTTGCATGATTTTTTCAATGGGGTTTGCTGGCTGTATTTCCCCAAGACGAAGCGACGGCTCAACCAGTTGCAGGCGGCGCAGATTGAGGCGGATGGCGTGCAGGCGGTGCGTGGGCGGGTGCGTGATGCGCTGACGGTGTTTGACGAAAACGCGGCTTTTTTGCAGGCACCCGATGCGCTTTGGCAGGCTTTGGTGGCCAAAGACTGGCAGACGCTGTTTGTGACACAACGTCACCTGTGGCAAAACGCCCATTTGGTGTTGTTTGGCCATGCGCTGCTAGAAAAGCTGGTGTCGCCGCGAAAAGCCATCACGGCGCATGTTTACCGGGTGCAAGTGTCCAATTCATCAAAACCGCTGTCCCTGGCCGACCTGGACGCCTGGGTCGCGGCAGATTTAAGCGCCGAGAAGCTCGCCAGCAAACCATTTGCCCATTTGCCCGTGTTGGGCGTGCCAGGTTGGTGGCCGGCCAATGAAGACCCGCAGTTTTATGCCGATCGCGAGGTTTTTCGGGCCGCTCGAGTGCCTTTGCCGCCGCAACCCAGCCGTTCAAATCCGTAAAAGTCTTGTGCATTCAATGCGAATACCTTGATATTTGCCCATTTGCCCCTAACATCTGCGCCATCAGACCCGTGCTTTTGGGTTGTTTTGTAAGGAAATCATGAAACGAATTCTCCTGTTTGTCTTGACCAACGTCATGGTCGTCGCCGTTTTGGGCGTGGTCGCCAGCCTGCTGGGCGTGAACCGCTACCTCACACCCAACGGGCTGGACCTCACGTCATTGCTCGGTTTTGCACTGGTGATGGGTTTTGGCGGCGCAATTATTTCGCTCTTGATCAGCAAACCCATGGCCAAATGGACATCAGGCGTGCGTTTGATCAACGAGCCCGCCAACGCCGATGAAAAGTGGATTGTGGACACAGTTAAAAAGCTGGCAGACAAGGCCGGTATCGGCATGCCTGACGTCGGCATTTTCCCGGGCGAGCCCAATGCGTTTGCCACGGGCGCGTTTAAAAACTCGGCCTTGGTGGCCGTATCGACCGGCTTGCTGCAAGGCATGACCCACGACGAGATTGAGGCCGTGATTGGCCACGAAATCGCCCACGTGGCCAATGGCGACATGGTCACCATGACGTTGATTCAGGGCGTTATGAACACCTTCGTCGTGTTCTTGAGCCGTGTGATCGCCTACGCGATCGACAGCTTCTTGCGCAAGGGCGACTCGCAGAGTTCCGGCCCTGGTATTGGCTACATGATCACGACAGTCATCTTGGACATCGTGCTGGGCTTTGCCGCGCACATGGTGGTGGCCTGGTTCTCGCGCCACCGCGAATTTCGGGCTGACGCTGGGGCCGCGCAGCTGTTGGGCCGCAAGCAGCCCATGATCAACGCATTGGCACGCTTGGGTGGCATGACGCCTGGCGAGTTGCCCAAAAGCGTGGCGGCGATGGGCATTGCTGGCGGCATTGGCAAGCTGTTTTCGACCCACCCGCCAATTGAAGAGCGCATTGCGGCGTTGCAGAACGCCCAAGGTCAGTGACAGGGCGGTTGCTTAGATTCCGCCTTGATAAAACGCCGGTAGTGTTTGCTATTATTTAAATAGCAAATTATTAAGCATATTCGAGAGCTAGAGGCCTATTTCGTTGATATTTCGATAATTTTGGCCTCAAATTAAAAAAAAGAACCTGCAGGTTCTTTTTTTCTTTTTGGCGGGCTAAAACGAGTTCGCACGATCTACAACGATCCAACTCACGACACAACAAGAAGCAATTGGCAGCAACTGGCCGCAAATTGCCCCAACTGGCCAAGTCACGGCAAGCAGGGACGAATCGGTTCAAGCCCGATCCGCAAGGCCCGCGCACAGCGCCTGCGTCAACTCTGCGGCAGGCATCGCCCGGCAGCCGCTGGTGTTTTGCCCCGCCCACAGTGGGGAAAAGTCGCCGCTTCCCAGCTTCTCAGCCTTCGCGCGCAAGGGTGCCGAAGCACCGCCCGCCAGCGGAAACGCGGGGGCGCGGGGGCTCAGCGGCCCCTGCTCGCGCATGAAGCGGTTCACCATGCCGCGCGCGGGTCGCCCGGTGAACAGATTGGTCAGCGCCGTGTGCTGTGCGCCATCGCTTTGCAGTGCCGCGCGGTGCACGGCAGACGTGGTGGCCTCAGGGCACAGCAGATAGGCCGTGCCGACTTGCGCGGCGCAGGCGCCCATTCGAAGCGCTG
>JANPCR010000023.1:0-21837 GCA_031431035.1 Rhodoferax sp. | reverse complement strand
TTGCCAATGACGAAGCGGCGTTGAAGCAACTGACTCAGGCTGCCGATGCCACGGGCTTGCGCGATGCGCGTCTGACGGAAGCCTTGAAAGGCAGCAAGCTGGCCATGCCACTTGCCAAGACTCAGGCGCAAAAGCAAGGAGCGAAATGATGCGCGGGCCATTCGCTTTATTCAATCGGGTTCTGTGGGCTGGACTGGCATTGTTATCTGCCCTGTCCACGAGCCCATCTTGGGCCCACAAGGGCAGCGATGCCTACCTTGATGTTCAACAACAGTCTGCAACCAGCACCGCTGACGCCGACGCCTACAGCCTCACACTGTCGGTGGCCATCAAAGACCTCGACCTGGCCCTGCCGGTGGATGCCAACGCAGATGGTCAGGTGACTTGGGGTGAGGTCAAAGCCGCTATGCCGCAAGTGCTGGCACTGCTGAACGCGACGGCACAAACTGACAGCCCTGCAACTGCTGTGGCTTGCAGGTTGGCCTGGCAGGCCGATGGTGTGGAGCGGCGAAGTGATGGCGCTTATTTGCGTTTTGTTGCCAACACCCAATGCGCCGCTGGCCACGCGTTGGCATTGCGCTACACCCTGTTCAGCCAGCAAGACGCCACGCACCGCTTGTTGGTTGCAGGGCGCACAGGCGGGCAAGACTTGTTGACCACCGCGTCGCCGCAGCAAACGGCCAGCATTGTGCTGAAGGCGGCGTCACCTGGCGGCACGCAAGCCTTAGGAGCTCGACCAGCCGCCACTTTGTCGGGTCCGCAACCTGCCAACCGTTGGTCTGCACTTCGGGACTATTTCTTGCTGGGTGCTCACCATTTGCTGGAAGGCTACGACCACATGGCGTTTTTGCTGGCGCTAGTTTTGCCACTGCAACTGAGCTTGCGCAAATCCAAACCCATTGGCGACGGTCGCGGACATGCTGGCAATGTTTGGTTCGCCCTGTTGCGTACTGTTACTGCGTTCACGATTGGACATTCCATCACCTTGGTGTTGGCCACCTTTGGCTGGACTGAGGGTTCCCCTGCGTGGGTCGAACCGGTGATCGCGTTGTCAATCGGCGTGACTGCCGCGCTGAACTTGCGCCCCATACCGTGGTTGCGTGTCGAGTTGCTAGCCTTGGTGTTCGGCCTGGTTCATGGATACGGGTTTGCTGGATTGCTGCAAGAAGCCGCTGCCCCTACAGCCTTGTTGCCATGGGCTTTGGCGGGATTCAATCTAGGTGTTGAAGCTGGGCAACTGATCGCCGTTGCGCTCTGGGTGGCCGTATCTCAACTGGTGGTGGGCAAAGCCTGGTACCCCACTTTGGTGGTGCGCGGTGGCTCGGTTCTGCTGATTCTGGTCGCTGCGTTTTGGTTTTGGCAGCGAGTCGCCTGACCGCTACACAAATCCGAGGTTGGTTGGGTAGTCAATGCCGCCCGCGCTGCCACCAAAATTGGCCAGGTTGGGCAATATGCTATTGAGTTCGGTCGGTTGCACGCCAAACCAGGTGGCCAGGGTGGCGGCGTACTGATCGACGGATGTGGTGGGCAGCAATCGTCCTTGGCCGACATGCCAGGCATCTTCGGGGTTGGCGGTGTTGCCAGCGCCCACAGGCGGGGCATAACCGTACATCGCTTTGCCATTGACCGCACCGCCTACAACCAAATGGTGACCGCCCCAGCCGTGGTCGCTTCCGTCGCCGTTGGAACTCAAAGTTCGGCCAAAGTCTGAGGCGGTGAAGGCCGTCACATCTTGGGCGATGCCCAGGGCTGCCGTCGTTTGGTAGAACGCGCTCATGGCGTTGCTCACCCGCGTCATGTTGGTGGTGGTGCCCGACAGCAGGTTGTCATGCAAGTCAAAGCCACCCAAGGATACAAAAAACACCTGCCTGCGGGTGCTTAAACTGCTGCGCGCTTCAATCAACCGCGCGACCATTTTGAGCTGGGCCGCCAGCGAGTTACGCTCAAGCACTGCGGGGGTGAAAGCGGCAAATTCGGGGCCAGTGCCCGCTGCCCGGCCAGCGCTAATGCCTGAAGTAATGAGCCCCTCAGCGCTGATGGCGCGGCGGGTCACGGTGTTGTATTCGTTTTCAAGCACGTGCGAGCGGCTTTGCTGAGCGATGTTGAGCATCGCCGCTTTGATGAAGGTCGAGCCGTAGGTGTAGGTGTCGTTGACACTGCTGATTTTGACCGCGCCACCTGAACCCACCTGGTAGGACAAAGCGGTGTCGCCCGCCAAGAACACCGCATTGCCAGTCACTGAGATGCAGGTGAACAGCGAGCCACTGCCATTGCTGGCCAGGGCCAGGTCGCCCAGGTTGCCGCCCCAACCGATGGTGGAGCCCTCAGGCGAAGACGATTGCCAAATAGACTGCTGATCGTTGTGTGAAAACAGCTTGGGCGGCAGCGGGTACAAGGCGCGGTTGCTGCCTTGGTACTGTGCTTTGGTCATGGGCACGACCAGCGGGCCAACATTCAATTGAACAGCCGCTTTGCCTTGGTCAAACAGCGCAGCCAGGCCGGTCATGGAAGGGTGCAGCGCATATTGGCGGCCATTGGGCAGGGCGACCGTGGGCGAAAGCAAAGTGGGAGTCAGCGCATTTTTGGCTAGTGCAATGCCGCCTGCAGATTGGCCCGCACCACCGCCGCGAATGGCGCTGTAGGCGTTGTAGCTTGGGTCGTCGTAGGTGACGACGGTGTTGCCATAGTCGCTGCCGCCGTACAGAAACACGCAAACCAGTGCTTTGTAGCTTCCGCTGGGCGCGTTGAAGGCGGCGGCTTCGCCCATGGCTGCCAGGTTCAGGGCTGTGGGCAAGGCGGCCCCAGTGAAGGCCAATTGGGCAGAGCGCTGCAAGAAGGCGCGGCGGCTGTGATTTTTGGGTTGAATCAGGTGCATGGCGTGGTCTTTTGTGAAATCGGTTGGAGGGCTACTTTTGAATCAAGTAGTCGGCGCTGCCCATGATCAAAAGCACAGCGGCGCAAATACGGTCTAGCTTTTGGTCGGCTGAGCTGGCTGCCGTCACCGGGTTGCCATTGAGGGCCGTCACAATGATGCTTTGGTTGGCGGCTGACAACTGCCCCGCGCACAAAATCAGGTTGAGCCGCGCAACCAAGGCTCGGGCGTCGGTCACCAAGCCCAGTTCTCGCGCATAGCTGGCAGTGATGTTGGGCACGTAGGTTTGCCCCCCTACGGAGTAAGGCACACCCGGGTCACCGCAGTAAATGCCGTAACGCATGGCACCCTGGATGTAGTTCAAGTAGCCGCCCACGGTGGTCTCGTTGACCAATTGAAACTCTGGCGCAGGCGACTGTGTGGTCGCCAACACCGTGCTGGGTGGGATAAAACCAGGGCGGAAAAAGTTGAAGACAGAAGGCGCTCGAAGCGGGCTTTGCCCCAACTTGTCAGAGGCGCCTGAGGTGTCAAACATCTTCCAGGAATTGCCCCCTGAGCTGATGCCAAAGCTGCGGCCCCATTGAATGAGGCGCAACATGGGCTCACGCAACTTGCCAAAGGTGTTGCTAGACAGGTTGGCAGCACCCCGGGCTTCATCGTCCAGCAAAATCGCCGTCCAGACGGCCTTCAAGTCGCCGCGCACACCCGCGCCGTTGTTGTTGAAGGCGGCAGCCACCCGGGCCACATAAGCGGGGCTGGGGTTGCTGGTGACCAGCCGTTGAATCATTTGCTTACCAAAAAACGGGCCGACATTGGGGTGGTTGAACAGCGTGTCTAGCGCCGTGGTGAGAGCCGCCTTGCCGGGTGTGTTGGCGGGAATGGTGGTGCCCAGGAAGGTCGCCGCCAGATTGGAGTGGCGACTTGCATTCAGGGCCATTGGCTTTTGCGTGTAAGCCCGGCTTTCAATGGTGTAGCTTTCGGGGGTGCCGTTGTCCTTGAGTGGGGTGATGCGCACGCCGTCCGAGGTGTCAAAGTCATAGCCCGTGAAAACCCGGGCCAGGTTGGTGACATCGTCCTGGGTGTAGCTATCCAGTTTTTTACCGCCGCTGGTTTGCTCGCTACCGTCCAGGTTGAGTTTGTTCACCCCAATGGTGAACAGCTGCATCACTTCCCGAGCGTAGTTTTCATCAGGTACCCGCCCCGTGGTGGTGTTTTCTTTCTGATTTCCCTTGGTATTGAGAAAGTAGCCCATGGCGGGGCTCAAGGTCACGTCTTCCAGTAGCTTGCGGTAGTTGCCAAAAGCGTTCCCCACCAAAATGTCCCAGTACTGGCCAAAGGCATGACTGCGCCAGGTGAATTCTGCGGATTGAAGCGAGGCTACATAAAACTCGGACAGCGCCAGCGCCGTTCGTTTGCGCATGCTGTCAGAGGCCGTGAACAACTGGTTCCAGAGCATGAAAGTGGCGGGATAGTCCCTGAAAAAATAGGTGTAAATATTCGCCTCGCCATAGGTGCGCGACTCCAGCCAGGCGTAACCAGTTTGCCCAATGGGTTTTGAAAACTGGGTTTGCAAATAAGCTGCGTAAGTGGTGGCGCGAACACTGGCAATCTCGGCGTCGCTGGCTTCAAGCTGCCCTTGCAACAAAAAGCGGGCCGCTTCGTTGTCGCTCAATGCGCGCGGCGTGTTGTTGAAGCCCGGCGCGGCAGGATTGGGGTTGGGGGTTGGTGTGGGAGTCGGCGTTGGCGTTGGAGTGGGGGTCGGTGTGGGTGTCGGTGTGGGTGTCGGTGTCGGTGTTGGGGACGGCGGCACCGTCACGGGTGGCGTCAATGGGTTGGTTGGCGTGATTGGAGAGACGGGCGACACAGGCACGGCAGGTGTCGCTGGTAGGACTGGTGTGACGGGTGTCACGGGCATAGCCGGTGTGACGGGTAACCCAGGCGCAAGCGGCACGGCGGGCGCAATGGGCGCTACTGCAACGGGTGTGGTGCCTGTGAGGACTGTCGCGCCACCTGCAACTTCACTGCCGCCCCCACCGCAGGCCGCCAACAGAGCAGAACCCAAAACTGCCAAAGTACCAGGAGAAAGCTGGGCGGCTTGGCCGGCTAAGTCGCCACCTTCTGCAAGCGTGATTTGGGGGTCGAAAAGTGCCTCGCTATTGGATTCTGGAGGCTTTTGAGATGCCGATTTGTGGGCGGCAGAAGGCAGTGTGTCAACGGTCATAGGCAGATACCAGTTGGATTCAAAACCGCAAGGATATCTGTGAAGTTCCGTTTTCTGACCCCCGATTTGACGGCAAATTGCAATCAACCGTAACTGAAAAGTGAAAAAAGAACCTGCAGGTTCTTTTTTATAGATTCAAGGCTAAAAATGCCAATTTACGAATCAAATAGGCCCTTAGCTCCCGAATTATATGCGTAGTTTGCTATATAAATAATAGCAATAATACGCCACCCAAAAGCGAGTCAAAAACGACTCAAGAGCGGCAACTCAAAGCGCCTTCCAATCCGCTGAACCCGCCGCTTAAGCCAAGCGCAGCCGGTGGCGAGTTAACTGCAAGCGCACCTGCTCGGGCGCGGTGCCGCCCAGCGTGTTTCGCGCATGCAAGGAGCCACGCAGGCTCAACACTTCGTACACATCTTTTTCAATGCTCGGGTTAAAGCCTTGCAGCACCGACAGCGGTAATTCCGACAAATCCACTTGGTGCGAAATGGCGGCTTTGACGGCGTACGCCACCGTTTCGTGGGCATCGCGAAAGGGCAATCCTCTTTTGACCAAGTAGTCGGCCAGGTCCGTCGCCGTGGCGTAGCCTTTTAGCGCCGCCGCCTCCATGGCTTGGGCGTTCACTGTGATGCCGCCGGACTTTTGCCCGGTAGTCGTGTCGAGCTGCCCACCCACCATTTCAGCGAATATGCGCAGCGTGTCCTTGATCGTATCCACGGTGTCAAACAGGGGTTCTTTGTCCTCTTGATTGTCTTTGTTGTAGGCCAAAGGTTGGCCTTTCATTAAAGTGATCAACCCGACCAGATGGCCCACCACGCGACCGGTTTTGCCACGGGCCAGCTCGGGGACGTCGGGGTTCTTTTTTTGCGGCATGATGGAGCTGCCTGTGGTGAATCGGTCGGCAATTTTGATGAAGCCAAAGCTCTGGCTCATCCACAAAATCAGCTCCTCGCTCAGGCGGCTGACGTGCACCATGATGAGGGACGCTGCCGCTGTGAATTCAATCGCAAAGTCGCGGTCGCTCACCGCATCCAGTGAATTTTGGCAAATGCATGGCGCGCCCGCGTCATCAACCATGCCCAGAGTTTTGGCCACCATGGCCCGGTCAAGTGGGTAGCTGGTGCCTGCCAGGGCAGCTGCTCCCAGGGGCAGCCAGTTGACGCGCTTTCGAACGTCCTGCAAGCGGGCTGCGTCACGGGCAAACATTTCAACATAGGCCAGCAGGTGGTGGCCAAAACTGACCGGCTGGGCCACCTGTAAATGGGTAAAGCCGGGCATGATCACCTCGACGTGGTGACCTGCCACGTCAACCAGCGAACGCTGCAAGTCCACCAGCAAGGCGGCAATCAAGTCGATTTCGCCGCGCAGCCAAAGGCGCACGTCAGTAGCCACCTGGTCGTTGCGCGAGCGGCCGGTGTGCAGACGCTTGCCCGCAATGCCCACCAGCTCGGTCAGGCGTGCCTCGATGTTCAGATGCACGTCTTCCAGGTCCAGCTTCCATTCAAACGCACCTGACTCGATCTCTTGGGCGACTTGCGTCAAACCCTTTTGAATCGCGGCCAGGTCGTCCTGGTTGATGATTTTTTGCTGCGCCAGCATGCCCGCATGGGCGCGTGACCCAGCAATGTCAGCCGCCCACAAGCGTTTGTCAAAAAACACGCTGGAGGTGTAGCGTTTGACCAAGTCGCTCATGGGTTCTGAAAAAAGGGCCGACCAGGCTTGGGATTTTTTGTCGAATTGGGTGTGTGGCATGGGGGATGGAGCCCTGGGGAGCTTGCGTTGAAGATCATCAATAATCGGGTGAGAACCCAATTTGACATGAAAGACACCCAAATTTTATCGGCCTTCCAGGAGCTGTCACCAAATGGCAAGCCCAGAGCGTCTTCCCGGGCGCTGGTTTTTGACGCCTGCCACGTGGGCGTAGTGTTGCGGGCGGTGCTGTTTGTGGAAGCAGTGGTGGCAGTGGGGGTGATGTTTCACGCCACCAGTTTCATGGATTGGCTGACCCGCCTCGCCTTAATGACCGGTGGCGCTTTTCCGGCCACTTTGGTGTGGTTGATCATTGCCTGCAGCCTCAAGCGGCCTTTGGCGCGCGTTGCGCCGTGGTTGCAATACGCGGCAGGGGTGGCGCTGGGGGCTTTGGCCGGGCTTTACGGTTGCGCTGTGCTCAGCATGGTGGGTTTGGTCAACCCGACGCCCTGGGTTGCCAGCGCGTTTTCAGGGGCAGGCCTTGCCGCCATGCTGGTGGTCGCCCTGGTACTGCGTGCCAAAGGCGAAACTCCAGCCGCTACGGCTGCCAGGTTGGCCGAGCTGCAATCGCGCATTCGCCCGCATTTTTTGTTCAATTCGCTCAACAGCGCGATCGCGCTGGTGCGTGCGGAACCCGCCAAAGCTGAAGCCTTGCTGGAAGACCTGAGCGAGCTGTTTCGCCACGCCCTGGTTGACCAAGGCGAGTCTGCCACGCTGGGTGACGAGCTTGCTTTGGCTGAGCGCTACTTGGCCATCGAGCAGATTCGTTTTGGCGAGCGCTTGCAAGTTCAGTGGTCGATTGATTCCACTGCCAACCCAGCCCGCCTGCCGCCTTTGCTGCTGCAGCCCCTGGTCGAAAACGCCGTGCGCCATGGCGTTGAACCCAGCGAGTCGGGCGCTACGGTGAAGATTTCAACCCAACGGCGTGGCTCCATGGTGGTGATCAAGGTCACCAACACCATGCCAGGAGGGCCTGGCGAGCCCGGCCATGGCGTGGCCCTGGCTAACGTGCGCGACCGTCTGAACCTGTTGCACGACGTGCAGGGGCAGTTTCAAAGCGCTTGCAAGGATGGTGTGTTTCAGGTTCGAATTGAGGTGCCTCTGTGACGCTGACCCTGAAGGTGCTGCTGGTCGATGACGAGGCCCTGGCGCGTTCGCGCCTCAAAACCCTGCTGGGTGATTGCACCGACCCCTTGGCCATCGTCAATGGCGAAGCCGCCAATGCCACGCAAGCACTGGAATTGCTCAAGCGCCACGCTTTTGACGTGATCTTGCTCGATATCAATTTGCCTGGTGCCAACGGTCTGACGCTGGCCACCCTGTTGCGGGACATGCCCAATGCGCCCGCTGTGGTGTTTGTCACGGCCCACGCACAACACGCCGTGCAAGCGTTTGAGCTCGAAGCGCTGGACTACCTGACCAAGCCGGTCCGGCTGGAGCGATTGAAGGCCACCCTGCAAAAAGTAGCCCGCCAGGTTCAGGCTCTGCAGACCTTGCAGGGTGCTGATGCCGACGCGCCCGAAGAGGTCTTGATCATTCAAGACCGGGGTGGAACATTGCGCGTCCCGCTGGCGCAGGTGATTTACCTAAAGGCAGAGCTCAAGTATGTGACGGTGCGAACGACTGCACACAGTTACATTTTTGACGGCTCTTTGAGCGAGCTGGAAGAAAAGTACAAAGCCCAATTCATGCGCATCCACCGCAATGCGCTGATTGCCAGGCGGGCGGTGCGAGCGCTGCAAAAACAGATGGACGCAGAGGAGGGCGAAGGCTGGGCGGTGCGTCTGGACGGTATTGAAGAACTGCTGTTTGTGTCCCGCCGCCAGGTGGCCGCAGTGCGTGAAGCCATTGTGGGTTGAGTGCCATTTATTTTTGTGAGAGATTGACATGATTACCGTCCACCATTTGAACAATTCACGCTCTCAGCGCGTGCTGTGGCTGCTTGAAGAACTGGGTTTTCCCTACCAGATCAAAGCCTACCTGCGCGACAAGAAAACCATGATGGCACCGCCCGAATTGCGCCAAATTCACCCCTTGGGCAAGTCTCCCGTGATCACGGACGACATGGCAACCCCACCAGTCACCGTGGCCGAATCCGGGGCGATTGTGGAGTATTTGATTGACCAGTACAGCGAAGGTCGGCTCAAACCCGCCGCAGGCACGCCCGAGCGCCTGCGCTACACCTATTGGCTGCACTATGCCGAAGGCTCAGCCATGCCGCCTTTGTTGATGAAGTTGGTGTTTGACGAGATTGAAAAAGCACCCATGCCGTTTTTCGTTAAGCCGATTGCCAAAGCCATTTCAGGCAAAACCAAAAGCGCCTTCATCAGCCCGCAAATCAAGACACATTTGGATTACATGGAGGCTGAGCTTGCAAAAACGCCGTGGTTTGCGGGCAAAGCTTTTAGCGGAGCCGACATTCAAATGAGTTTCCCGCTGGAAGCCGCTGCCGCCCGCGGCGGTCTGGACGCCAGCCGCCCCAATCTGATGGATTTTCTGAAACGCATTCACGCCCGCCCCGCCTACCAACGGGCGCTTGAAAAGGGGGGGGCCTACGGCTTGTAGCGCAACCCCATGCGGAGCTAGCCCGTGTTGCGCAGGCCCGCAGCGATGCCGTTGATCGAGATGTGAATGCCGCGTTGCACCCGCTCGTCAGCTTGGCCTGCCCGGTATCGGCGAACCAGCTCAACCTGCAAATGGTGCAGCGGGTCAATATAGGGAAATCGATGGCGAATCGAGCGCTTCAGCGCGGCGTTGTTGGCCAGGCGCTGCTTGTCGCCGGTCACCATGGCCAGTGCGCTTGCAGTGCGGTGCCACTCGGCTTCGATCGCCGAAAAAATTCGTTTGCGCAGGCGGGTGTCGGTGACCAGTTCAGAGTAAAGCGACGCCAGCGCCAGATCGCTTTTGGCCATCACCATGTCGATATTGGAGAGCAAAGTTTGAAAAAATGGCCAGTCACGCTGCATTTTTTGCAGCAGCTTGCGTCGCTCCTTCTCACCGGGTTGGCCATCTGAGTCCAGAAATTTTTCAATCGCCGTGCCAAAACCGTACCAGCCCGGCAAAGTCAAACGGCATTGCCCCCAACTGAAACCCCAGGGAATAGCGCGCAAATCTTCAATGCGCTGGGTGTTTTTTCGTGACGCTGGACGCGATCCTATGTTCAATTCGGCAATCTCCCGAATTGGCGTTGACTGGAAAAAATACTCCGTGAAGCCTGGCGTTTGGTAAACCAAGGCGCGGTAAGCGGCTTGGCTGGCCAACGAAAGCACGGACGCCGCCTGAAGGAACTCGGGAGTCGCGGACTTGGTCGGAGCAAGCAAGGTGGCCTCCAGCGTCGCGGCCACCAGGGTTTCAAGATTGCGTCGGCCAATTTCCGGGTTGGCGTACTTGGAGCCAATCACTTCGCCTTGCTCTGTCAGCCGGATTTGCCCGCGCACAGTGCCGGGGGGCTGCGCCAAAATAGCTTGATAACTAGGGCCACCACCGCGCCCCACAGTGCCACCACGGCCATGGAACATGCGAAGTTTGATGCCTGGAATATGCTGCTCAAATACCTTCACCAACTCAATCTCAGCCCGGTAAAGCTCCCAGTTGCTGGTGAAAATGCCGCCATCCTTGTTGCTGTCTGAATAGCCCAGCATGATGTCTTGCTCTGCGCCGCTTCTCAACACCATGGACGAAATGCCGGGCAGCGCATAAAACTCGCGCACGATGGTGCCTGCGTTTCGCAAATCGTCGATGGTCTCAAAAAGCGGGACGACAATCAAATCATTGGTGGCTTTGTGGTCCAGGGTGGAGCGAACCGAGCCCACTTCCTTTTGCAGCAACAGCACCTCAAGCAAGTCGCTGACTGATTCCGTGTGGCTGATGATGTAGTGCCGAATACTGTGTTTGCCATAGCGCTCGCGCATCCGTTTGGCGGCTGCAAAAATCGCCATTTCGCTGGTAGCAAGACTCGAATACGGGGCATCAACCACGTGCAGTGGGCGGGCGTCATTGAGCAGGCGCATTAGCAAAGTGCGTTTTGCGGCTTCGTCCAATGCGGCGTAGTGGGACTCAACCCGCGCCACGGCCATCAGTTCAGCCACCACTTCCTCGTGTTTGTCAGAGCTTTGACGCAGGTCCACCGTCGCCAGGTGGAATCCAAAGACTTCAACCGCCCGAATCAAAGGGTGGAGGCGTTGCGCAGCCAAAGCACCGCCATGGTGAGCGATGAGCGATGCCTCTATCGTCCTCAGGTCGCTTCCAAATTCTTCCGCTTGTAAATAGGCGTTTTGGGGGGCGACCGCATGCCGCGCCGCATCGCCACCGGTCAGAGCTTTGAGGGTCGCTGCAAGGCGGGCGTAAATTCCGGTCAATGCACGCCGGTACGGCTCATCCTGTCGGTGCGCGTTGGTGTCGGGCGAACTTTGCGCCAGCTTTTGCATGTCGGCTGAGCAGTCCACCAGCATCATCGACAACGACAGCTCGGCCCCCAGGTAGTGCACTTCGGTGAGGTAATGGCGCAGCGCAATTTCACTTTGGCGGGTTAACGCATATTCAAGCGTTTGGGCCGTCACGAAAGGGTTGCCGTCGCGGTCGCCTCCTATCCACTGGCCCATCCGTAAAAAACTCTTCACCTCGTGTTTGCCCAAATGGCCTTCAAGTTCGGCATAGAGCTTGGGAATCTCCCGCAAAAAGGTGGATTCGTAATAGCTCAGCGCGTTTTCAATTTCGTCTGCGACAGTCAGCTTGGTGAATCGCAGCAGCCGGGTTTGCCAAAGCTGCATCACGCGGGCTCTCATCTGGGCTTCGTTGGCAGCCAGTTCCTTGGGAGCGAGCGCATCCTGGGCCACGCTGCTGGCCAGAGCCCGTGCACGAATTTCGTCGCGAGCGGTCAATAAATGCGCAATATCGCGTTCTGCATCCAAAATGCTTTTGCGCTGAACTTCCGTGGGGTGAGCGGTCAAAACAGGCGACACATGGCTTTCGGCCAGCATATCGGCGATGGCTTTGGGCGCAATACCAGCCCAACGGCAACGCGCCAGCGCAACTTCAACACTGCCCTCTTGTGCGTGGCCTGCCCTTTCGTGCACGGCGCGGCGGCGGATGTGGTGCCTGTCCTCTGCCAGATTCGCAAGGTGGCTGAAGTAGGTGAACGCCCTGATCACACTGACAGACCGATCACCGCTCAAGCTCTTGAGCAGCTTTTTCAGGGCTTTGTCGGCCTGGGTGTCGGCATCTCGCCGAAAGGCCACGGACAAGGTGCGAATCTGCTCAATCAGCTCAAATGCTGCAGTCCCCTCTTGTTCACGAATCACATCACCCAAAATTCGACCCAGCAAGCGAATGTCTTCGACCAAGGGACGGTCGTTGGCAGCGATTTTTGCCGCTGGCGCAAGTCGGGCCGTTTCGGGCTTGGTACGAGATTGGGGTTGTGACATGGCGATGGGTGATTCAAGGGGTCGTGCATGCTAGCATTCCGGACGTATTTTTTTTGAATCTACCCCATGCCTACGACAGCCAATCAGTCCAACGAAAGTTCTCGCGTCACCATTGCCACTCGTGAGAGCCGTCTTGCCATGTGGCAGGCTGAGCATGTGATGGCTCTGCTGGTTCAGCGCGGCAGCGCCGTAGAGTTGCTGGGTATGACGACCCGGGGTGACCAAATTCTGGACCGCTCTCTCAGCAAAGTCGGGGGCAAAGGGCTGTTTGTCAAAGAGCTGGAAACTGCCCTTGAGTTGGGGCATGCTGACTTGGCAGTGCATTCGCTCAAAGACGTTCCGATGGATTTGCCCGCCAACTTCAGCCTGGCTTGCGTGATGGAGCGCGAAGACCCGCGCGATGCCTTTGTGTCCAACAAATTTGTCTCGCTTGCTGAGCTGCCCCAAGGTGCAGTGGTGGGCACATCAAGCCTGCGGCGCACAGTCTTGTTGCAAGAAATGCGTCCAGACTTGGTGATTGAACCGCTGCGCGGTAACCTGGACACCCGCTTGCGCAAGCTGGACGAAGGGCAGTATGCGGGAATTATTTTGGCTGCAGCGGGGCTCAAGCGGCTCGGTCTGGCCCAACGCATTGCGAGCGTTTTTGAGACCACGGACATGTTGCCTTCAGCCGGGCAGGGCGCTTTGGGCATTGAAATTCGCAGCGACCGGCAGGATGTGATGAACCTGTTGCAGCCTTTGGCGCACCAGCCGACCTGGCTTGCGGTCACTGCAGAGCGGGCGGTCAGTCGCACCATGGGTGGCAGTTGTTCCATGCCTTTGGCCGCTCATGCGCGCTGGTTGGATGTGACGGTTGGGTCTGATTCGCGGTTGCAAATATCGGCTGCATGGGGCGAAGTGGGTGACGCTGCGTCTCAGCCAGTGCTGGCAAAGCCACGCGTGATTCGGGCGACCCTGATGGGCAAAGTTGCCACGCTGGTGGATGCCAACCTCCTTGGCCAACAGGTCGCAAAAATGCTGGTCGACGCGGGTGCCAAAATCTGGCGGGAGCCCAGCTGAATGCGAGTTTTGGTGACCCGTCCGGCGGCCGATGCCCTGGGTTGGGTTTCGGGCTTGCAGGCGGCGGGGTTTGAAGCCTTGTCGCTTCCCTTGATTGAGATTGGCCCAATGGTCGACTTGGCCCCAACCGTTGCAGCATGGCATCAGCTTGAAAGCTACGACGCCCTTATGTTTGTGAGTGGTAATGCGGTCACAGGATTTTTTGCGGGTCGACCGCAGAGCGTCCCGAATTGCTTTCAAAACATGGGTCAATTGCCACATGCGCCCCGGGCCTGGGCGACTGGTCCGGGGACTCACAATGCTCTGATCGAGGCGGGCGTCAGCGAACATTTGATTGATGCGCCCAGCGCTGATTCGGTGCAATTTGACTCTGAAGCGCTTTGGGTGCGGGTGAGCACCAGTGTGCGCCTTGGCATGAAGGTGTTGCTGGTCAGAGGAGCCACAGAACACGAAGTCGGCAATTCGCAGCCCAAGAGTCTTCTGGATTCTGACTCGCGCCAGGGTGCGGGGCGTGACTGGCTAGCGACGCGATTGGGTGAGCGGGGCGTGTCGGTCGCATGGGTTGCCGTCTACCAGCGCCAAGTGCCTCAGTTCGGCCCGCAGCAAGAGGCCTCTGTTCGCGCATCTGCCCATGACGGCAGTATCTGGCTCTTTAGCAGCAGCGAGGCCGTGGAGAATCTGACAAATCAGTTTGCAGATTTGCAATGGTCCAAGGCGAGGGCAGTGGCAACCCATCCGCGGATTGCGCAAACCGCTCGCAAGGCGGGCTTTGGTGTTGTTTACGAGTCACGACCCACGCTGGAGGCGGTAGTAGCGTCGATAGAATCGATGCGATGAACCCCCCGGAGAATTTGACCGACGCCCCAGTACACCAGCCCGCTGGGCTGCAGACTGATGGGCAACCCGTCAAATCTCCGCCTGATGTTCAGCCCGCCAAGGACTTGGCAGACGGCACTGGGCTGACGGCCGTCCCTGCCGTTTCGTCGCGCCTTGTTTGGGTGGTTGCTGCGATTGCGCTGTTGGCCCTGCTGGCAAACTATGTGAATTGGCAACGCTTGTCGTCGATTCAAGAACAACTGGCCCGCCAAAGTGCAGAGACTGCGGCAAAGTCCATCGAAGCCAAAACCCTGGCCCGAGAGTCGGGTGACCTCTCCAAAGAAACCGCTGCCAAGTTTGCGGTGGCTGAGTCCAAGTTAAACGAAGTCGCGTTGCAGCGCAGTCAACTTGAAGAACTGATTCAAAGTCTGTCGCGCTCGCGAGATGACAATTTGGTGGTGGATATCGAGTCAAGTTTGCGCTTGGCGCAACAGCAGGCGCAATTGACAGGCAGTGTCGAGCCGCTTTTGGCAGCGCTTAAAACTGCTGAACTGCGGGTATCGCGGTCTGCACAGCCGCGACTCAATGCTTTGTCGCGGGCCATGGCGCGGGACATTGCCAGAATTAAAGCAACCGCCTTGAGCGACACACCCGCCTTGCTGGTCAAAATGGACGAGCTGGTGCGACTCGCAGATGAAATTCCTCTGGCCAATGCGGTAGGGCAAAGCCCGGGAAAGCCCGTATCCAAGTCTGCGATGTCTGCCTGGCTTTCAGCGACCGACGCATCGGGTGAACCGGCTTGGTGGCAACGAGGTCTGATGGCTGTGGTAGAGGAGGCACGGGGCTTGCTGCGCGTCAGCCGCATTGAACAGCCCGAAGGCGCCTTGCTGTCACCCGAGCAGTCGTTTTTTGTCCGCGAAAATTTCAAACTAAAGCTACTCAACGCACGCTTGGGCCTGCTGGCGCGGCAACTGGAATCTTCGCGGGCTGATCTGAAAACCGCATCTCAATCCTTGGGTAAATACTTCGACAACGCTTCGCGCAAAACGCAAAGCGCAAGCACGCTGTTGCAACAAGTTCAGGTGGATATGAAATCGCTTGAGTTGCCGCGAGTCGATGAAACGATGGCAGCGTTGACCACTGCGGCGGCTGGACGTTAGACCGATTGGCTGCCCATGCGTTTTGCTCTGTCCCTGCTCGCTTTATTTGCCATCGCCGTGGCGGCAGCACTTTTGGCAGGAAATAACCAGGGAACAGTCACTCTTTTTTGGCCCCCCTACCGGGTTGATTTGTCTTTGAATTTGCTCCTGCTTGGACTGACGGCAGTGTTCATCACCTTGCATTTTGCGTTGCGGGCGCTCAGCCTTTTGTTCGGCATGCCCCGGGAAGCACGGCGCTGGCGAATTCAGCACCGTGAACGCGCCATGTTTGTGGCCTTGCTGGACTCGTTGTCCCACCTGTTTGCGGGGCGCTACATCCGCGCCCGCAAGTCAGCAGAGCTGGTGTTAATGCAAGAAGGCGTATTACATCGTGGGGGCGAAAAAGTTCTCTACGGTGATCGCCTTCGTGCCATGTCACATTTGCTGGCTGCTGAAAGTGCTCACTTCATGCAAAACCGCGAGGACCGCGAGACGCACTTGCGTTTGGCGCTTGAGCAATCGAGCAAACGCGAAGCTCAAGAGGCGCGTGAAGGTGTTCAGTTGCGGGCGGCCCGCTGGGCAATGGACGACCGTGATGCGTTGGCCAGCCTTAATCTCTTGAACGAACTGCCCCATGGTGCGTCGCGTCGCACGGTAGCGCTGCGTTTGCGACTGAAGGCAGCGCGATTGGCGGGGCAAATTGAGGTCGCCCTTGAAACTGCCCGGCTGCTGGCCAAACATCGGGCCTTTTCTACCGATGCCGGCAAAAGCATCGTTCGGGGTTTGACGCTTGAATTGATCAATGGCACCCACGATTCCGCGCAACTGCAAGCGGTGTGGGCGGGTTTTGACAGTTCCGAGCGGTTGAACCCAGACATTGTTTTAGCGGCTGCGCAAAGGCTGTTAGCGCTGGATGGCGGGCCAGCTTTGGTTCGCACTTGGGCGCTGCCAATTTGGGACCTGATGCTCAAACCCGATGCTGCGTTGGCTCCGTCGCTTCGTAACCAACTCATCACCGTGCTGGAAGACAGTTTTGCCAAGGCAACAGGTGCGCCAGATGCCGCGTGGTTAACGCGTATCGAAACCGCGCAAATGCGTAACCCGGCCGACGCTACGTTGCAGTATTTGGCGGGAGTAGTCTGCATGCAATTGCAGCTGTGGGGCAAAGCCCATATGTTGTTGACTCAGTCTTTGCCCAAGTTAAAAAACAGCCGTTTGGAGCAAAGCGCTTGGCTTAGACTAGCCGCTTTGGCTGAGCGCCGAGGCGATACCGTTGCGGCAACCCAAGCCTACAAAAATGCGGTGGGCGGTGGCTTGGCCGTTTCGGACTGACCGTTAAAGCAGGTCAGGAACTCAAGTTAAAACGCCCCGTCGCGAAAGCAACAGGGCGTTTTAATTGAGGGTCAAAGTGGTTGTTGACCTGAGGAGCCTTTGGGCTCCTCGGAGCCTTTACTTCGGCTGCGTGTCTTCAAATGGCAAGGTCAGATTGCGCAGATCCCGTTTGGTTTCGACCAAAACCAGGGGTTCAGCATCCATCTGAACCGTCGCAGGACGCTCGCGCGGCACATGCTTGGGCTTGCTTTCGGCGGCAATGGCGGCCTGAACTGACGCGATTTTCGCGGGGTCAGAATTCACCCATGAAAGGCCCGAATTCTGCGCGACCTGGCTGAGCGAATCAATCGGCAACGTGAAGTCTTGCACCTTGGGCAAACCCTGAACCACTACAGCGGGTGCGGGCATCACTTTGGGTGCAGCCAATGGCATTGCAACCTGAGTCGCTTGCGTTGGGGGCGTTGCCGGGGTTGGCACGGGGTGTGCCACCGCGTTGGCAACTTCGACCGCAACTGAGGCTAATGTTGGCGAAGGTACCTGTGCAATTACGTCTGGTGCAGCGACAGGTGCAGCGGCACTCACCGCCGGACTCGAAGCGGCAGTTTGCGTGAAATACGAGGCCCGCACCGGGACCTCGCTCTCCCGCGCGGCAGCTTGCTCTGCCGAACCAGCAGCAAAGCCCTCTAAAGCTTGCTGTCCATCACGTGGTGCGGCGTCTTGGCGCTCAGCGCGGTCAGGGCGGTCACTTCGGTCACCACGGTCACCACGGTCATTGCGGGCACCGCGTTCACGTCCGTAACGGTCGCGGGAGCGTGGCGCACGGGCTTGTCCGTTGTCGCCATTGCTATCGGTCGCACCGTTGGTGGTTGGCGCGTCGGCTTGATCCCGGCTCTGGGTTTGGGTCGCATTTTGCGGTGCGCTGTTGTCATCCGGGTTGTTTGCGGGGTGCGCATTTCGGTCAGGTCGGCGCTCGCCACGGCCATCGCCGCGGCCTTCACCACGACCTTCGTTTCGACCCTCGCGGCTCTCGTTTCGGCCTTCACGGCCCTCTCGCGTTTCAGTCGGCATCGTCTCGGTGCCACCGTCATTGCGAGCTTCGTTCCTGCCCTCACTGCGCTCGGTGGTCCGTTCGCCACCGCGTTCAGGATTCGCGCGATCAGCACCACGGCCACGGCCACCGCGCTCGGTGCGTTCACTGTTGGGCCGTGGGCCGCGATCTTGCCGGGGTTCACGTAGGCTGTCTTGCAATGGGGCCGAATTGCCATTGAGGTTGGATTGTGCAGGCGCTGCATTGGCAGAATCCATCGGCAAGGCTTTGCCATCAACATCCAGGCGTTCACGAGGCGCTGCAGGTCGGTCGCCTCGGGCGTTGCGATCTGGGCGCTCATTTCGACCGCCACGACCACCCCGAGTGCCACGACCTTCGCTTCGCGCGCCGTCAGGGCGAGGTTCGCGGTTGTCTGGACGACCTGCGTCACGGCCACCCTCACGGCCACTATCCCGGCGAGCTGCGTCGCGAGGCTTGCGGTCTTCTGACTTGTCTTGACTCGGCGCTGCAAGTGCAGGCACTGCAACAGGCGCAGCAGGGGAACCGAACAATCCTTTGATCCAGCCAAAAAATCCGGTTTCAGCAGGTGCAACTACCACAGGTGCTGGTGCCGGCTTAGGCGTAGCCACGGGGGCGTGCACTGGCCTGGCGGCTTCTGGCTTGGGCACTGCCACAGGGGCAGGCGCGTCCGGCAAAACGCCCTTGATGATTGGCGTTTGCTTGTTGGTGGGCTCTTGCGAGCGGCGCGTGACGCCTGTTGGGTCTTCGGCTTCGTCGGCCAATTTGTAGCTGGCTTCGATGTTTTCGAGGCGCGGGTCATCGTGTTTCAGACGCTCTAGCTTGTAATTGGGTGTCTCCAAAGTCTTGTTGGGAACCATCAGGACGTTGATGCGCTGCTTGAGTTCAATTTTGGCAATTTCAGTGCGCTTTTCGTTCAGCAAAAACGACGCAACATCGACTGGCACTTGGCACAGCACGGACGCGGTGTTGTCCTTGAGCGACTCTTCCTGGATTATTCGCAAAATTTGCAAGGCGCTGGACTCGGTGTCGCGAATGTGGCCAGCACCACCGCAACGCGGGCAGGGGATGGATGCGCCTTCAGACAGCGCCGGGCGAAGCCGCTGGCGGCTCATTTCCATCAGGCCGAACTTGCTGATGGTGCCAAATTGCACACGGGCGCGGTCTTGGCGCAGCGCGTCGCGCAGGCGGTTTTCAACGTCGCGGCGGTTGCGGCTTTCTTCCATGTCGATGAAGTCGATCACGATCAGGCCGCCCAAGTCGCGCAGGCGCATCTGGCGGGCCACTTCTTCAGCGGCTTCCAGGTTGGTGCGGGTCGCGGTTTCTTCGATGTCACCACCGCGAATCGAGCGGGCGGAGTTCACGTCCACGCTGACCAGCGCTTCTGTGTGGTCAATCACGATCGCGCCGCCGCTTGGCAGCTGCACGGTGCGGGCGTAGGCCGATTCAATTTGATGCTCAATCTGGAAACGGCTGAACAGTGGCGCGTCGTCACGGTAGCGCTTCACGCGGGCGGCGTGCTCAGGCATCACGTGGGCCATGAACTGCTGCGCTTGGTCGTACACGTCGTCGGTGTCGATCAAAATGTCGCCAATGTCGTGGTTGAAGTAATCGCGAATGGCGCGAATCACCAATGACGACTCCTGGTAAATCAGGTAGGCGCCTTTGCCGCCTTTGGCTGCACCGTCAATGGCGGTCCAGAGCTTGAGCAAATAGCTCAAGTCCCATTGCAGCTCGGGGGCAGCGCGGCCAATGCCAGCGGTGCGCGCAATGATGCTCATGCCGTTGGGGTATTCCAGCTGGTCCAGCGCTTCTTTCAAATCAGCCCGGTCTTCGCCTTCAATGCGACGGCTGACGCCACCGCCACGCGGGTTGTTGGGCATCAAAACCACATAGCGGCCTGCCAGAGACACGAACGTAGTGAGCGCTGCGCCTTTGTTGCCGCGCTCTTCCTTTTCGACCTGAACCAGCAGTTCCTGGCCTTCGCGAATAGCGTCTTGAATGCGCGCTTGGCTGACCGACACGCCTTGTGCAAAGTACTGTTTGGATATCTCTTTGAAGGGCAAAAAACCGTGGCGGTCTTCGCCGTAGTCAACAAAGCAGGCTTCCAGCGATGGCTCTACGCGGGTGACTACCGCTTTGTAAATATTGCCTTTGCGCTGTTCGCGGCCTTCAATTTCAATTTCGTAATCGAGCAGTTTTTGCCCGTCAACAATAGCCAGACGGCGTTCTTCGGCCTGGGTTGCGTTAATCAGCATCCGTTTCATGGTTGCGTCTCCTCTTTCGATACTTCAAGCTGCGCCTCTAGGCGCAGCCAACATGCCCTTGGTCGGGCTAAAGATGCCGTAGGTGACGCTTGAAGTGAGGAGGAATTGCCGAAGGTGCTGCCACTCAGAGCTTGAGGTGCAGCGTGGGCGCAGGGAGGGGAGCGAGGGGATGCGTTGGGGTCAGCCCGTGGGCTGGGACTTTGACCTGCGCTATGAGATTCATAGCTGGTTTGATCCTGTAGGCATATTTTGCAGGGTTTGTAAGCCAATGCACGCCGGAGGACAAGGCGATAAGGCCCGTCCAGCAAACATTCATCAAACTTAACAAAACAAACATCTCGCTTCAATCCGTTTGCAGCACATAAGTCTGCAAACTACTGTATTTCCGTGTCAATCATTCAAGATATCAACTGAACCCCTTGATTGGCAAACCACCGCAGCATTTGGCTTGCGGCTTGAGTGTTGGTCAAGTGGCGACATCGACTTGTCTAGCGGGGCTTTGTATCTGGCGGTGAATTAAAATTCAGTTCCGCGACGATTCATGATGAATTCGAGTTGAAATCAAATCAAAATCAATGGCAACCCGTTCCGGATTGAATTGACGACTTAACTTACAGTTAAATCAACCACTTACAGCCTAACGCTAGTGAATCACATTATAGAGGCCAATCCAGCCTTGGCCGCCAGCCAAGTCGTGGTGGACGAGAATTCCGACGGCCAGCGGTTGGACAACTTTTTGATGCGCCATCTCAAAGGCGTGCCCAAAACGCACGTTTACCGCATTATTCGAAGCGGCGAAGTGCGCATCAACAAAGGCCGGGTGCAAGCCGACACTCGGGTGGCCGTGGGCGACGTGGTGCGCCTGCCACCCGTGCGCATTTCAGAGAAAGTGGCTGAAAAACTGGATAACCCCGCGCCCGCCCGCGACTTTGTGGTGTTGTTTGAAGACGAGCATTTCATCGCCCTGGACAAACCGTCTGGCGTGGCTGTGCATGGCGGCAGCGGCGTGAGCTTTGGCGTGATTGAGCAATTGCGCCGCGCCCGGCCCCAAGCGCCGTTTTTAGAGTTGGTGCACCGCCTGGACCGTGAAACCAGCGGCATTTTGCTGATCGCCAAAAAGCGCAGCGCCTTGGTCAGCCTGCAAGACCAGTTCAGGGCGCGCGAAACTGGCAAAACCTACCTCGCTTTGGTGGCAGGCCAGTGGCCGGGCAACAAAAAGGTGCTGGATCGGCCTTTGGTCAAGTTCGTGTTGCCGTCCGTGGGCGGCATGGAGGGCGAGCGCCGAGTCAAAGTGACCCACAAGGATGATCCGGACGGCATGAAATCAGTGACGCTGGTCAAAATCGCCAAAAAGAGCGTGAATTTCACCCAGCTTGAAGTCACCATCAAAACCGGGCGAACCCATCAAATCAGGGTGCATTTGGCTAGCGAAGGCTTTCCGATTGCGGGGGACGACAAATATGGCGATTTTGAGCTGAACAAGGCCCTGCAAAAGCGCGGCCTGAAGCGCATGTACCTGCACGCTTGGCGCTTGCAGCTGGATCACCCGGCAACCCGTGCCCGGCTTGAATTGGTGTCCAAGTTGCCGCAGGACTTGGCGGATGAATTCTGGAATCCAGGGATCCTTGAGGGTCGCGTTAACTAGCTGGAGTTGGGCGCCCTTAAATGCTATTATTTAAATAGCAAAGTATCTATATAATAAGAGAGCTAGATGTCAATTTAGTTGATATTTTGAGCATTTTGGGCTTTCAATGCAAAAAATTAACCTGCAGGTTCATTTTTATACCCAACGCTGGATTCTCTGACTTGCAGCAAGGTGGGCAGGTTGACCGAGCTGGCCGCCTCACCCGCCAGCAGCTTCATGAGGGTGCTGACCAGCGCCTCACCGGCCAA
>JANPCR010000022.1:0-7925 GCA_031431035.1 Rhodoferax sp. | reverse complement strand
CGCTCAGGCAAGGCGGGCGCTGAGGCAGGCGCTGCAGGGCCACCAAATGGGCTTTTGTTGCAAGCTACCAGCAGCAAAGCCAGGCCCGCCATGGTGAAGGTCTTGCGGGATGGCGCGCTGAATTTGGAGGCGTTGGGTTTGGGTGCGTTAGAAGCGGTCATCAAAAAGGTCATGAAATGTGTCATGCGTGGGATCATTGGATAAAACAATCGAAGATGAGCCACTTGAATTTGTGATTCTTAGCCGAACGAACCCGGCATTTCAACATGAAACCGCTGTTGCGGCTATCGCATGCGCCAGATGGCACCTGGGGCCGACAGAAGACGCCTGGCGGCGACAGGCTGCACTGCCGTCAAGCCAGTCTTTGCATTTATCTGCCATCAGTTCATTTTACAAAATGCTACTAAATTCATAGCAAACTATGACCATTATTAGAGAGCTAGAGGTCTATTTTATCAATATTTCAAGCAAAATCGACCTATTTAGCAAAAAAAGAACCTGCAGGTTAATTTATTGCAAATTTGCCAATGTGGGGCCATTGCCTGTGCGCCATCAGCCAGGCGGTGATTGATACGCTCAAAATAACACCCGACATCAGCGCCAGGCCCACGGTGGACTGCATCACCAGAGGGGCCAGCACGCCGGCAGTCAGGCTGTTGGTCATGGAGCCAATGAATATTTGCAATGACGCGGCCATGCCACGGCGTTCGGGGTGCAGATCAAGCAGCAACAGCGTCAACGCGGGCTGCATCAGCGCCCAGCCAAAGCAGTACAGCGCCAGCGGCCAAAAAGCCCAAGCCACATGCGCTTTGAACATCATGTTGGCCGCCAGATTGATGGCCACTGCCACCACCATGATGACAAAACCATGGCGAATTTGCCGCTTGGGCGCAATTTTGCCGGCCAGCCGCCCACTGGCCCAAGCGCCGCTCATGATGCCGCTGATGGTGACCAAAAACAGCCAAAAGAACTGCGTGGGTACCAAGCCCAGGTGCTGCCCCAAAAACACGGGCGCTGACAAAATGTAGATGAAGGTGCCGTTGATGGGCACGCCCACCGCCACCGCCAGCAGCAAAAATTGGGGGTCGCGGCCCAAGGTCCAGTAGCCGCGCAGCAGGTTGCGCACTTGAAACGACTGGCGCCGCGATAGGTGCAGCGTTTCGGGCAGCAGGCGGTAATTGGCCACCCACAGCACCAAAGCCAGTGCCGCCAAAAACCAAAAAATGCTGCGCCAGCCAAACCACACAAACAGCCAGCCGCCAATCAGCGGGGCCACGGCAGCGCCAACGCCAAAAAAGATCGTCACCAGGCTCATGACTTGCTGTGCTTCGCTGGGGGCGTACATGTCGCGCGGAATGGCCCGTGCAATCACAATGCAGGCCCCCGTGCTCAGGCCCTGCATGGCTCTGAAAAACACCAACTGCGAAATCGACTGGGCCATAGCGCAGCCAACGGTAGCGAGCAAAAAGATGGCCAAACCCCACAGCACCAGAGGCCTGCGGCCCAAGCTGTCTGACAGCGCCCCGTGAAACAGGCACATCACCCCAAAGCCAAACAGATAAACCGACAGGGTTTGCTGCATTTGAATGGGCGAAGCTCCCAGCGACTGCGCTATGCCTGCAAAGGCGGGCAGGTAGGTATCTACCGAAAAAGGCCCCAATGCGCCCAAACTGGCAAGCAAAATAGCGAAAGACCAGCGCGGCGCGCGCCAAAGTTGTTGGGCATCAGGGTTCATTGACGCCCAATGATGCCAGTCTTTGGCGAACGCCGTGTCGCCCACATGCGCCAAACCAATGGGTATCATTAAGCATGGGTACTCGTTCGTCATCGGTGTCAGAGGCTTTGGCCGGGATGGGGCCGCAGCGCTGGGTTAGGCGTTTTGTGGACTGGCTGGAAGGCTGGCGGCGCGTGATCTTTTTTGGCGCTTTGTCGGTGGTGATGGTGCTGTCCCCCGCCACCTACGACCGCGCCAACCGGCTGGTGATTGCGCGGCAAATTCACGTGACCACCTGGCAAATCTTGCCTTGGTTCACGCTGCTGTCCAGCGCCATCAGCCTGGTGTTGATTCGGGTGGTGGTGGTCAGCGCGGTAAGTTACGGGCTGGCGGCTTTGGCACTTGAAATGGTGGTGCGGCTGCTGGTTTTGGAATTTATCCCCTTGGTGGCCGCTCTTTTTGTAACCATGCGTAGCGCGCTGGCAGCCCGGCCTGTGGTGGCGGGCATCAATATTCCCCACGATCTGGACGGCCTGGGCGGGCGCACCACCGAGCGCATACGCGATGAGCTGGTGCCCCGCGTGATTGCCTATGCGTTTTCAGTGTTGACCATGATTGTGGTCAGCGGCATTGTGGCGCTGATCTTGGCGTACTTCAGTGTGTATGGGTTTTCGCGCCATGGGCTGGAGCCCTTTGCCCGCACGGTGGGCCAAGTGTTTGACCTGGCAGTCACGGCCGGTTTTGCGCTGAAGGTGCTATTTTTCAGCCTGGCGGTCGCAGTGATTCCGATTGCTGCCAGCCTGGACGCGCCCGATGACGATGCCAACGACGCGTCAGCCCTGCAACCCGGCACGGTGCGCATGTTCATGGCGCTGTTTTTGATCGAAGGTCTGTCACTGGTGGTGCGCTATGTCTGACACCGCCTGGTTTGATATCACCAAGGCAGGCCGCCATAATCAACGGGCCTTACCTCTCACACGACATTGCCCGACTTGAACTGAACTGAATTGAACTTAAGCAGAATGATCCCCGAAGATTCCGCGCCCACCCCGCCCAAGCCGCCCAATCCATCGGGGTCGCCTGAAGGCACGTCGGCCCCCGGCAATGCAGGCTTTTGGCCCAGCGCATCGGCCGCGCCCATCAAACACGTTGAATTTAAAGCGGTGCTGTTGCTGGTGTTCACCGCCGTGCTGGTTTTGGGATTTTTGGCCTACGTGCTGGTGTCGCGCGGCGTCTTTGAAAACACCCAAAACCTGGTGCTGATGGCCGACGATTCGGAAGGCGTGCAAGTCGGCATGGACTTGACGTTTTCGGGCTTCCCAATTGGGCGGGTGCAAAACATTGAGCTGGATGACCAAGGCAAAGTGCGCATTATGATCAGCATTGCCGCCAAAGACGCCAAGTGGCTGCGTACCTCCAGCATTTTCACCATGGAGCGCGGCGTGGTGGGCGACACCCGAATTCGCGCCTTCAGTGGTGTTTTGACCGACCCGCCCCTACCCGATGGCGCGGTGCGCGGCGTGTTGCGGGGCGACTCCAGCTCTGAAGTGCCGCGCCTGGTGGCCACTGCCCGCGCCTTGCTGGAGAACCTGGAACGCATGTCGAGCGAGCAGTCCAGCCTGAACGTGAGCATTGGCAACATGCAAACCATCACCGGCACCTTGAGCGCCAGCATGACCGGCAAGTACGGCGTGCTGGGCACCTTTTTGGGCGGCGAAGCCAATGCCAAAAAAGTGGTCGATGCGCTGGACACGACAAACGCCCTGCTGAGCAAAGCCGACAAACGCGTTTTTGGAGCCAAGGGCCTGATGGACGAAACCCAGGGCACCGTCGCCCAGCTCACCGGCATGCTGATGGACGCCCGCAACACCCTGAAACGGGTGGACGGCCTGCTGCAAGAGGCCCAAGGCGTGGCAGTTGAAGTCAAAGGCGTGGCCTCTGAAGCGAGGGGCGTGGCCAGCAACGTGCGCATTGCCACGACAGACTTAAGCCTGCTGCGCACCGAGGTCGATGCGTCTTTGCGCCGCATCAACAGCCTGGTTGAAGAAATCAACCGCAAATGGCCGTTTGCCCGCGACACAGAGATCAAATTGCCATGATCACTCGCCGCTTTTTGTCACGTTTCGTGCCGCCAAATCAGGCAAATCTGTTCAATCTGATCAAGTTGCCCACACTGCGCAACCCGCGCCTTCTAACTGCGCTGGGCACCGTGGTCTTACTGACCGCTTGCAGCAACAAACCACTGGCACCCGACTGGCAGTCCAACGCCTTGGGTTCGCTCAAGGGCTTTACCTCGGCCTACATGGCGGGCAACACCAAGGTGGCTGATTTTGAATTTGGCCGCGCCAAAGCCGACATTGCCGCCACGGGCCGCCTCGACTTGATCGCCCGCTCCGAGCTGGTGCGCTGCGCGGTGCGCGTGGCCGCGCTGGAGTTTGACGACTGCCAAGGTGTACAAACTATCGCCACAGCCGACGTGGCCGCGCCCGAGCGCGCCTACAGCGCCTACCTGCGCGCGCCCAAGAACGACAGGGCCACAAGCCTGGACGCCGCCCAAATCGCCCTGCTGCCCGAACAGCACCGCGCCACCGCGGCAAACAAAGACGCCGCCAGCAAAACCGCCACCCTGGCCGCCATGCCTGACCCGCTGTCTAGATTAATTGCCGCAGGCGTTGCCTTTCAGCAAGGCCAGTTGCCACCCAGCGGGGTTGACTTGGCAGTCACCACTGCGTCCGACCAAGGCTGGCGCAGGCCACTGCTGGCGTGGCTTGGCGTGCAAATGAAGCTGATGGAAGCCAGCGGCGACGCGGATGGCAAAGCCCGCATTCAGCGGCGCATTGATTTGGTGTTGAGCGGCGGAGCGCCCGCAAGCGCTGCGTCAGCCTCCGCCCCAACGCGCCCATAGCGCTCTCATTGCCACCCTGGCTTCTGCCCAGGCTGCTTTAACCGCCGCTTTCACCCCAACCGTCCACTGCCAAGGCTCGGACGCGCGAATCTGCGCCATCAAGGCGTCTTTCCACACTTTCCAGCGCGGATACCACTTGGCAAACAGCTCGAAGCGCATCAGCGCCGGTTGCGTCAACTGAAAAAGCCGCGCCAAAATCGCCGTGCCCAGCACCTTGGCACCCAGCAAAATAGCAATGCCCAGCGCCTTTTGCGAGTGCGCAAACAGCCAAAGCGCCAACAGTTTGACCGGCAGCAACAAAGCCCAGGGCACGGCAAAAATCAGCAAAGCGCCCCAGCGCGGCAGCCCGGCAATGAACGCCTCCATTCGCGCCCACAGCGGCAGCCGCGCGAGCCGAGTCAAAAGCCGGGCCAGCGGCACCCAGCCCCATTCTTCAAACAGCAAAATGAGGGCCAGAACGCCGAAGGTCAGAGCGCGCAAAAGTCGTTTGACGAGGTTCATGGGTGGGTTTGTTCTGCCAGATTGTTGCACCACCACAAGGTCGTTGGGGTGAAACAAGGCTTTGCAGGCTCCTTCAAACCGCCTGAGGCAACCACCTTTTGCTATATTACTAATAGCAAACTATTGAATAAATTAGAGAGCTAGAGGCCTTTTTTATCATAAATTTGGTCAAAATCGGCTTTTGACGACTCAATATACCCAATTTGGGTATTTAAATCGTTTTTTTTCGACTTTTGCGGATTTTTTGGTTTTTCAAGCCATAAACCCCAAATCTGGCGTGAAATTCGGCAAGCGGGGGAATATCTCATTCAACGCCGACCCCGCGCCGAACCAGCGGCCCAGGGTGGCACCCATTTGATCGACCGAGGTGGTGGGAATCCACTTGCCGTTGCCCGTATCGTCTGGCCCGTTCACCGTCAAATCGGGGTAGGTGCCGATGATGCTGCCGCCCTTCACGCCGCCGCCCACCACAAAATGGTGGCTGCCCCAGCCGTGGTCTGACCCCTGGCCGTTGCTTTGGAAGGTGCGGCCAAAGTCGGAGGCTGAAAACAGCGTCACTTTGTCGGCCATGGCCAGTTCTACCGTGGCGGCATAAAACGCGGTGACGGCCGCGCTGATTTCGCCCAGAAGCTCGTTTTGGCGCTGCATTTGGTCGTCGCCATGGGTGTCAAACCCGCCAATTGAGCAAAAAAAGCACTGGCGCGGCAACCCCAACTGGGCGCGTGCGGCCACCAGGCGGGCGACCATGCGCAACTGGCGACCCAGGCTGCTCTCGGGGAATTGGGTGGTCAATGTCGAATTGCCCAGCGCCTGGGTCAGCACCCGCTGGTTTTCTATCGAGCGGCCTACCACGTCAGACCAGGCTTTTTCAAGCAGATGCCCGCGCGACTCGGCCAGGGTTTGGCTGATGGCCACTGAGAGCGGGTCAGACCCGGCTGCGTTGTAAAAGTCAAAACCAAAGTTGCCGCTGGACGAGACTTTGTACGCCGCCAGAGTGGCGTCGCCCGTTTCCCACAGGTTGTTGCCCGCCACCGACAGCACGCCGTAGCCCCGGTTCACGGCGTCTGCCGCCAGTTGACGTTCCATCATGCGGCCCGCCCAGCCGGTGCGCGGTGGTGCATCCACAATGGCGCTTTGCCACGCACTTTGCTGGTCGGAATGCGAAAACAGGTTGTCAGGCAAGGGCACGCTGCGGGCGTTCCACTGCGTTTTGCTGGTGGGCACCGCCAGCGGGCCGACGTTGGCAATCAGGCTGGCTTTGCCTTGGTTGAACAGGCCCTGGATGCCCGCCATCGCCGGGTGCAGGCCGTATTCAAGGCCCGCCGCGTTGCTCGGACTTATAGGCAAGAGCGATTCACGCGACAAGGCCAGGTTGGTACGCCCGCGCTGGTACAGGGCGTAGCGTGACGTGTCGCGCGGCACCAATACGTTATTGCCGTCGTTGCCGCCGAACATGAAGAGGCAGACGAGCGCTTTGTAGCCCGGCGCGGTTTGAGCAGCCGCATTCAGGCTGGCCAGCGGCCCCAAGCCCAGCCCGGTGGCGGTGGCAGCGCTGGCGATTTTGAGGAACTGGCGGCGCTGAAAATTGTTTTGATGCAGTGTTGAGTTCATGATGGCGCTCTTATTTTTGGATCACAAAGTCGGGTGAAATTGCTGTCACGATCAGGGCGGCTTTCACGCGCCGATTGCGATCGTCGTTGGACGATCCGGGCAGCGCGGTGATCATCTGCGTCAAGCGCGCGCGTGTGCTGGCGCTCATCTGGTGGGTGAAGAAGAGGGCATCCAGCCGATCTACCAACGCGGCAGGGGTCGCGGCCAGGGTTTGCAGCGCGGTCAGGTCGAGCTTGAGGCGGCTGTCGCCATTGCCGTAGCCCTCGTCGTTGAAGAAGCTGGCGAAGAAGTTGAGCGACCCGACCACCGAAGTTTCTGTGGTGATCTGGAACTCGGGCGAGTACAGGCCTGCCTTGGCGACGGCACCGGGCTGCCTGAAGTTGGGCGAGAAAAAGTTAAATACCGAGGGCGACAGCAGCGGGCTCTGGCCCAGCGCTTCGTCCGCGCCGTCTAAATAATGAATGCTGTTGATGCCGTTCTGGCTTTTTGCCCCCAGCGCACGCAAGAACGTGGCGAAGCGGATCACCGGCTCGCGCTGCTTGCCGTAGTTGGCGGCTTGCGCGGTGGTTGCGCGCGCTTCGGGATCCAGCAACGCGGCTTGCACCACCGCCTTCAGGTCGCCGCGCACGTTCGCGCCGTTGTTGGCAAACACCGCTGCCACTCGCAGGATGTAGGCGGGGCTGGGGTTGCTGGTCACCATGCGCTGGATGAGCTGGCGGCCAATGAATGGGCCGACGTTGGCGTGGTTGAAGATGTTGTCCAGCGCGTCGTTCAAATCCTTCTCAGGGCTTTGGCCGCCGGGGAGCGTCACGCCACTGAGCAGCTTCTTGGACTCGGGCGAATGCATTGACGCAAACGCTTTCATGGGCGTTGTCCAGTTGCTGTCCAGGTTTTCATCGGCATCGTGAAATTCTTTGGGCTTGGCGGGGTTTTGAGAAGCAAATGTCCAGCCTGAGAAGGCCATCGCAAAGCCTTTGACCTGCTCTTCATTGAACGAGGGAATGGGCTTGCCATTCGTGCCAATCTTTGCGCTGCCGTCAGCATTGAGCTCCGCCAGGCCGATGGAGAACAGTTGCAGTACCTCGCGCGCATAGTTTTCATTCGGGTGGATGCCTTTGGCCGCGTCGTCCTTCTCGCTCTCAATCATGTTGAGGTAGTAGCCCATCGCCGGGTGCAGCGTGACCTCGCCCAGCA
>JANPCR010000021.1:0-18868 GCA_031431035.1 Rhodoferax sp. | reverse complement strand
CATTGGGCGGAAGCGGCTTTTGAATATTCTGCAAGACCGTTGCCTTGAACTGGGCGTTGACCTGGTTTTTGAGGTGGACGCCACGGACGATCAACAACTGGCCACTCAGTACAGCGCCGACTTGGTCATTGCCAGCGACGGGCTGAACAGCCGCATTCGCAACCGCTACGCCGCAGCTTTTGAGCCCGATGTCGATCTGCGCCAATGCCGCTTTGTCTGGCTGGGTACTCGCAAAACCTTCGATGCGTTCACCTTTGCGTTTGAGCAAACCGAGCACGGCTGGTTTCAGGCGCACGCTTACAAGTTTGATGGCGAGACTTCCACCTTCATTGTGGAAACGCCCGAAGCGGTTTGGAAGGCGCATGGACTGGACAACACCACGCAAGAAGAAGGCATTGCCTTTTGCGAGCGCCTGTTTGCCAAGTATTTGGACGGCAACGCGCTCTTGACCAATGCATTGCATTTGCGGGGTTCGGCGCAGTGGATTCGGTTTCCGCGCGTGGTTTGTAAAACCTGGGTGCATGCCGAAACCCTGAACGGCAAGCTGACACCGATCGTGCTGATGGGCGATGCGGCCCATACGGCGCATTTCTCTATTGGCAGCGGCACCAAATTGGCGTTGGAAGACGCGATTGATCTGGCCAGCGAGTTTGCCGAAAGCACCGATGAACTGGTGGCCGGGGCCGACATGGGCGTGGTGCTACAGCGCTACCAGGCAAGGCGCGGCGTCGAGGTTTTGAAAATTCAAAACGCCGCGCGCAATTCAACCGAATGGTTTGAAAACGTGAACCGCTATACCGGCATGCAGATTGAGCAATTCGCCTACACCATGCTCACGCGCTCGCAGCGCATCAGCCACGAAAACCTGCGCCTGCGAGACGCCACTTGGCTCGGCGGTTATGAACGCTGGCTGGCGGACCACACGGCTCCAGCTGCCCAAAGCGCCGCAGCAAACACTGCAGAAGCCCGCGCTGCAAGCCCTAAAAAACGGCCGATCCTGCCCATGCTGCTGCCCTTGCAAATGCGCAGCGTCACACTCAAAAACCGCATCGTTGTGTCGCCCATGGCCACCTACAGTGCGGTCGATGGCGTGCCGCAAGACTTTCACTTGGTGCATCTGGGTGCCCGTGCTTTGGGCGGCGCGGGCTTGGTTTTTGTTGAAATGACCAGCCCCACACCCGAGGGGCGCATCACCCCGGGCTGCCCGGGCTTGTGGAATGATGACCAAGCGCTGGCCTTCGCTCGCATCGTGGACTTTGTGCACGGCAAAAGCAGCGCCAAAATTGGCCTGCAGCTGGGGCACAGTGGCCCCAAAGGGTCAACCCAAGTCGGCTGGGAAGACAGCGACGAGCCCCTGCCCGACGGCCCACAGCACGGCGAAATTCACGAAGGTGAAATCGTCAGCTCAACCCCCGCCAACTGGCCCCTGCTGGCCGCCAGTGCCGTGCGCTATGGCTCGCAAAACCAGATGCCTCGCGCCATGACCCGGCATGATATGGATCTGCTGGTGACGCAATTCATTGGCTCCACGGTTCGCGCGGCTGATGCCGGGTTTGACTGGCTGGAGCTGCACTGCGCCCACGGCTACTTGCTGTCCAGTTTTATCTCGCCCCTGACCAACCAGCGTCACGATGAATATGGCGGCGACATCACGGCCCGTTGCCGTTATCCGCTTGAAGTGTTCACCGCCATGCGGGCTGTGTGGCCCGCAGAGCGCCCCATGAGCGTGCGCATTTCCGCCCACGACTGGGCACCTGGCGGCAATACGGCCGATGACGCGGTGGCTATGGCGCGTTTGTTCAAGGCAGCGGGTTGCGATTTGATCGACGTGTCGTCCGGCCAAACCACGCGCGACGCCAAACCGGTCTATGGCCGCATGTACCAAACACCATTTTCAGATCGAATTCGCAATGAAGTCGGCATTCGCACCATGGCCGTCGGAGCTATTACCGAGGCAGACCACGCCAACAGCATCATTGCCGCAGGCCGCGCCGACCTGTGCGCCGTGGCTCGCCCGCATTTGGCCGACCCGGCCTGGACGTTGCACGAAGCCGCCAAACTGCAAAGCCGCGATGTGGATTGGCCCCTGCAGTACCTGAGCGGGCGCGATCAGTTGTACCGCGAGATGGCGAAGCAAAGCCAAATGGCAGCGACCCCTGGGGCCGTAGGCGCTGCGCCCAAAGAAGAAGAACTCTAGTGGACCAAGAAGCCCGCCTGCATGGCACCACCTTGGCTGAACATCCGCACGAATTGCGGCTGTGGCTGAGATTGCTGACCTGCACCCAATTGATCGAAACCCAGGTGCGGACTGGCCTGCGCGTCCAATTCAACACAACATTGCCGCGCTTTGATTTGATGGCTCAGTTAGAACGCTCACCCGACGGGCTGAAGATGAACGAGCTGTCTGCCCGCATGATGGTGACGCGCGGCAACATCACCGGCATCACCAGCCAATTGGTGGCAGAGGGCTTGCTGGCCCGCATCGATGTGCCAGGCGACAAGCGGGCCAGCCGCATCATGCTGACGCCATTGGGGCGCACACAGTTCAACGCCATGGCGGCGGAGCACGAAAGCTGGATCGTGCAAGCCTTCAGCGGCTTGTCCAGCAAAGATATCGCGAGCCTGCATGCCCTGCTGGGCCGTGTCAAACAAGGAAACCCAAAATGAAACACCACGTCTCTGCGAACAACCCCATGCGCGGGCAATTCAGCGCCCTTTACAGCCACCAAGCCAAGCATTTTTCATGGGCCTGCCAGAGCCTTGAGGGTGCGCAAAGTGGAGCCTTTGTCGGCACACTGACCTTGAATCGGCCCGACCGCAAAAATCCGCTGACGTTTGATTCTTACGCGGAGTTGCGCGACCTGTTTCACGCCCTGAAATTTGCGACTGACGTGAAAGCCGTGGTCATCACCGGGGCCGGTGGCAACTTTTGCAGCGGTGGTGATGTGCATGAAATCATTGGGCCATTGACGAAAATGAGCATGCCTGAAATGCTTGAATTCACTCGCATGACCGGCGATTTGATTCGCACCATGCGCAACTGCCCCCAGCCCATCATTGGCGCAATAGACGGCATTTGCGCAGGGGCGGGCGCCATGATGGCGCTGGCCTGCGACTTGCGTTACGCAAGCCCCGCCACCAAAACCGCGTTTTTGTTCACCCGGGTGGGCTTAGCGGGCGCAGACATGGGTGCCTGCGCCTTGCTGCCCCGCGTGATCGGGCAGGGCCGCGCGTCCGAGCTGCTGTTCACGGGCCGCGCCATGACAGCGCAAGAGGGCGTTGACTGGGGCTTTTTCAATGGCGTGGTGGCGTCATCAGAGCTGTTGGGCAAAGCCCAAGCCGTGGCCGCAGAGTTGGCCGCTGGCCCCACGTTCGCCCACGCCATGACCAAAACCATGCTGCAGCAAGAGTGGAGCATGACGATTGATCAAGCGATTGAAGCCGAAGCCCAGGCCCAGGCCATCTGCATGCAAACCCATGACTTCAAACGCGCTTACGACGCTTTTGCGGCCAAGCAGAAGCCCGTGTTTGGGGGAGATTGAACATGAATCCATCGGCTGACCTGAACCCCGCGACAGCGACGCAGGCAAAAATTGACCACTTGCAACTGCCATTTTTCACCCCCGAGCACCAAGCTCTGGCGCACGACCTGTCTGCCTGGTGCGCCAAGCAAACCGTTAATGAGGCCGACGACCGCCGCGCCTGCCAGGAATGGGTTCGTCTGCTGGGTGACGCAGGTTGGCTGAAATACTGCGTGCCCGCCCAGTTTGGCGGCGCGTTGCCAGCGATGGATTCGCGCGCTTTGGTCATCTTGCGTGAAACCCTGGCGTTCTGCTCGCCCTTGGCTGACTTTGCCTTTGCCATGCAGGGCTTGGGCAGCGGCGCCATCACGCTGGCGGGCGCGCCCGCGCAGCAAGCGGCGTACCTGCCCGCCGTGGCGCGTGGCGACAAAATTGCGGCCTTTGCTTTGAGCGAACCCGACGCCGGGTCTGACGCAGGGGCTATGCAAATGACAGCGGTTTTTGACTCTGCGGGTCAAGTCACCCTCAACGGCTGCAAAACCTGGATCAGCAACGGAGGCATTGCCGACTACTACTGCCTGTTTGCCAAAACCGACGCGACTGCGGGCACGCGCGGCATCAGCGCCTTCATTGTGGACGCCAACACCCAGGGTCTGGACGCCACACAGCACATTCAGGTGATGGCCCCGCACCCGCTGGCGACGTTGCAGTTCACCGATTGCAAAATCCCCGCCGGCGCCTTGCTGGGCGAATTGAACGGTGGCTTCAAACTGGCCATGCAAACGCTGGATATCTTTCGCGCTTCGGTCGCAGGGGCCGCCCTGGGCATGGCGCGGCGGGCGCTGACAGAGGCCGTTGCTTACGCCAAGCAGCGCCCCCTATTTGGCCAGCGGCTGGCTGACTTTCAACTCACGCAAGCCAAACTGGGCGACATGGCCGCATTGATCGACGCAGGAGCCATGCTGACCTACCGCGCGGCTTGGATGCGCGACGCGCTGGGCACCGCTACGCCCGCCACGGCACAAAAGTACACGGCTGCTGCCGCCATGGCCAAGATGACAGCCACTGAAAACGCGCAAAAAGTCATCGACATGGCGTTGCAAATGCACGGCGGCATGGGCGTGAAGGTGGGCACCAAGGTTGAAAGCCTGTACCGCGACATTCGCTCGCTGCGCATTTACGAAGGTGCGACCGAAGTGCAGCAGCTGATCATTGGCAAATCGGTGTTGAAGAATTCTTAAAGCGGTGTGAACCCATTGACCCTATCGAGCATTTTGTGAGGGCCTTGCCATGACAACCTCTGTCCAGATTGATCAATTTGTGCAACAGGGCTTGCCGCTGGCAGAGCACATGCCCGCACTGCGTTTTGACCTGCCCGAGTTGCAGTTCCCCGCGCAAATCAACCTGGTTGAGGCGCTGTTTGCCAAGGCACAAGCCAAGGGTTTTGACGGTCGCGCATTTTTGCGATCTGACAAAGTGCCCTTCACCTACGCGCAGGCGCATGAGACCGTGAACCGTATCGCCAACTTGCTGACCCAAGTGCACGGCTTGGTGCCTGGCAACCGCGTGCTGCTTCGGGGTGGTAATTCCGTCGGCATGGCCCTGTGCTGGCTGGCGGTCGTCAAAGCGGGCCTGATTGCCGTGGCCACCATGCCGCTTTTGCGTGCCAAAGAGCTGGGCGACATCATTGACAAATCGCAACCGGTTCTAGCGTTGTGCGATGCAGCATTGAAAGACGAGTTGATGGTTGCGCAGGCAACGCAGCCTGGTCTCAAAACCCTCATTTTGTTCAATGCGCCTAACGACCCGCAAGACTTGGGTGCCTTGTGCGCCACGCAAAGCGCAAGTTTTGCAGCCTGCCCAACAGCCGCCACCGACATTGCGCTAATGGCCTTTACCTCGGGCACCACAGGCAAACCCAAAGCCGCCATCCACACCCACCGGGACGTGCTGGCCGCCTGCGAATGCTGGCCGCGCCATGTGCTGCAAGCCGTACCCGACGACATCGTTATGGGGTCACCGCCACTGGCTTTTACCTTTGGGTTGGGCGGTATGTTGATTTTTCCGATGTGGGCAGGTGCCTCGGTTTACTACCCAAGTGTGGGCTATACGCCCGAGGGCATGGCCCGGCTGATTCACGAGCAGGGCGCGACCATTTGCTACACCGCGCCTACTTTTTACCGGCAAATGGCACCCTTCATGAACGCCATTGCCTCAAAGCACGGCGCGCCCGCACTGCGCATTTGCGTGAGCGCGGGCGAGGCCCTGCCAGACGCCACAAGGCAGTTGTGGTTTAACGCGACCGGAATTGACATGGTGGATGGCATTGGCGCGACTGAAATGTTTCACATTTTTATCTCCAGCGCTGGTGCCGACGTCCGACCCGGTGCCATTGGCAAAGTGGTTCCGGGCTACATCGCGCGGGTGGTCGATGACGACGGCGCTGAAGTGCCGCGCGGCACGGTGGGCAAGCTGGCGGTCATCGGCCCGACGGGTTGCAAGTACCTGGCCGACCCGCGCCAAACCAGCTATGTCAAAAGCGGCTGGAACCATCCTGGCGACGCGTTTTTGCAAGACGCCGAAGGCTACTTTGTCTACCAGGCCCGCACCGACGACATGATCATCACTTCAGGCTACAACGTCGGCGCGCCCGAGGTGGAAGACGCCTTGCTGCAACACAGCGCCGTGGCCGAATGCGCTGTGGTGGGCAAGCCTGACGCCGACAGGGGCATGTTGATCAAAGCGTTTGTTGTGCTGAAAGCCAACTACCAAGGCGACACTGCCATGGCCCGCGCCTTGCAAGACCATGTCAAAGCGCAAATTGCCCCCTACAAATACCCGCGAGAAATCGAATTTTTAAAAAGTCTGCCGCGCACCGAAACTGGCAAGCTGCAGCGCTTCAAACTCAAATCCTAAAGAAAAAGGCATGGCCATGAAACACCTTCAACCCCCTGGCTGGTTGCCCGCCAAAGGTTACGCCAACGGCATTGCAGCGCGCGGTACGCAAATTTTTGTCGGCGGCCAAATCGGCTGGAACGCCCAGCAGCAATTTGAAACCGATGACTTCATCGGCCAAACCGCCCAAACCTTGCGCAATATCGTGGCCGTATTGGCCGAAGGCGGCGCTGGCCCCGAGCACATGGTGCGAATGACCTGGTACATCACCGACCGCGTGGAATACAACGCCCGCCTGAAGGAACTTGGCCAGGTTTACCGAGAAGTCATGGGCCGCAACTTCCCCGCCATGAGCTGCGTGCAAGTCGCCGCGCTGATGGAGGCGAGGGCGAAGGTGGAGATTGAGGTCACGGCGGTGGTGGGGGATTGATTGAGCCGCGGGGCAGTACATCAAACTTGTCAAATTTCCCTCAATAGGGGATAATCGTCTTCATGGAGAAGCACACACCACATTACCCTCTGCTTGCGATTCAAGCGCAAATGCGGTCTGTGCCAGATATGAATCTCACGCTGTCAGCCCGAAGCGGAATTCGCGCTGCGGGCCTGTCGCAAGCGGACGCCTTGGCTCTGGTGCAGTCACTCAAGCGAGGAGATTTTTACAAGAGCATGACCACGCTTGCCGATCACAAGGTTTGGCAAGACGTTTACCACGGTCAGTGGAATGGTTTGGGGCTGTATGTCAAGTTCCAGCAGGCGGGTGAGTATTTTGTGATTTCTTTCAAGGAGTTGTGACATGGCAAGCAAAGCAGAAGCAGTGAGCAAAGCAGCAAGCAAGGCAGTGAGCAAATCAACAAATAAATGGAACGGCCAGCCGTGCCCCTTATGCGGCGAGGGTACGCTGCATGACAGCGTGAAGACCATTGCGCAAAAATACAAAGGCAACGTATTTACCTCAGTGACACGCGGCGCGTTTTGCGATCATTGCTCAGACGGGTTTGTAGAACACGACCCGAAGGAAGAAGCCGCTTGGTTAACTTTTCGGGACCAGGTCGATGCACACGAAGCGGCAGAGCTGGCGCGCATTCGCAAGAAGCTCAAGCTCACCCAGTGGGAGGCGGCACAACTGGCTGGCGGTGGCAAAAACGCGTTCTCGCGTTACGAGCGCGGACAAACCAAACCCGTGGCAGCGGTAATCAACCTCTTTCGCCTGTTGGATCGTCACCCGGAGTTGCTGACAGAGATTGAGGATTCGCCTGCTGCATGAGCGTCCGTAGTTCGCGTGATAGTGATCGCTGGCGTGCCAAGTCGACTGGTTGTCATTGATAGCTGAAAAGCCTTCGTTTACTATACAAATGATAGCGTTACTGTTATATGATACGGGAGCTAGAGGCCTATTTTTCTTCAAATTTACGCCAAAACAGCTTTTCGCCGCAATAATTAACCTCTAAGTTCATTTTCAAGTTTTTCAAGCTCACTTGATGTGATGATGAAAGACCTGATCCTAGTTTCCCTGGTCGACGTAGCGCTGTTGGGCTTTTGCGCGATCCTGCAAAGCCGGTGGGGCACACGGATCGGGCGCGAAGTAGGTCAATAACTTGTAGGTCGCCAGCCAATCGGGGCCGGGCAGCCACGCCGGGGCGATCATGGCGCCGTAGGAACTCCACGGCCAGTCGCTTGCATCCGCCACCAAGCCTGCGCGCACGGGGTTGAGCACCACATACCGCGCCAGCTTCAGCAAGCAATTGTCTTTGTCCACCACAATGGCTTTGAAGCGCCCCTGAAACACATGCCCCACGCGCCCGTGCGAACGGTTCGCCAACTGGGTGTAAACGCCATTGAGCTGGCGCATGCCAGCCGACAAATTGGCGTCCGGCGTCTCGACCAGCAAGTGGTAGTGGTTGCTCATCAAGCAGTAGGCGTGCACTGTCCAATTGAAGCCCTTGCACACCTGCGCCAATACGCCCAGCCAGGCTTGCCGGTCAGTGTCATTGAGGTAAATGTCCTCGCGCCGGTCACCTCGGGAGGTGACGTGGTGCAGAGCATGGGCAAATTCAAGAATAGGGGGCGGGACATTGGAGGTAAATTGACTGGGAATGTTATATTGAACGACATGACCCTTTATTCCTTCTCAAGTCACCGCCCCGCGCTCTACTCAACAAATGGTTAAAGAGATAGCCAGCGACTCCCCATTGCAAACACTACGCCACCAATTGCAGCGCTTACGATCACAGAGAGCGTATAGAGCAACGTCGGTTTGTCGATTAAGAAAAACTCAAAGCCATAAAGTGCAATATCCGGGATCAGAAGAACAAGAAGCGGGACACTAGCAATACTTATAGCAACGAAAACTACAGCCAGTATTGAATGGTGGAGACCGAACCTACGCATCAGAATAAAGGCGGGCAGTCCAATACACACCGCAAAAGGCGCCGCAATTAAAAAGTGTGTAAGCGCCGCTGGCTTAACGGCGTTCGGCAGCCCGACTACAACACCCACAAAAATTGAGCCCACGAGGCTTGCTACAAGCAAGAGCACAATCAAGAGTGCCTGTGAGACGCAGCGGGTGACTATCGAGTCAGAACTATTCAAGACTTATTTTCCTTGCAATTGCTTTCTAATTTGGGCATCTACAGCTCCCCATAGAGACTGCGCTTGTGAGAAATTTGGCCCCGGAAATCGGCCGGTTCCAAACCCTAGAGAGCGCACATAGATAGCCCCATCCCGCTCGATAGCGAAGCGCATAACAGTGCCGTCGTGCAGGAGGTGGCGGCCGCCAATCGTATTATTAACTACCAGCGAGTTAGATACCTGATGCTCTACGGTGCCGACCGGGAAGGCGAATGAAGTGTCGCCAGTTTTTACAGGTCGGGGGTCGCAACCTGGTGTGACCGAGCACATACTTGGCGCGGGGTACCGTCGAATCTGGGCGTTCACACTATCGAGGGTGCAACTCTCTGAAGACGCGCAAGCTCTGTTTTCCAAGTCGTACCAGTGTGTACCGCTACCCATTCCTGAACCATGCGGATATCCGCGTTGAAACAGCGAACCGAGTTCATTAAACAAATACCCATACCCCGCAGTCACCGCCCCATTCTCAAACTCCCCACCGGCAATCATAGACCCAACTCCACCCGCCACGGCGGTTGCGACACCTTTGGCGACGTCGCCGGAGATCAAGGTGCTGCTTCCGATCTGATTAGTGGTGTATTTGCCAAACAGGGCGCTCACTGCACCTTGCCCGCAACTGCCGCCACCTGCGGCTGAGGATACGCATCCGGCAGCGGCGTGGGCGGCGTAGCGGCCGAATGTCTCTTTACCGTGGGGGCCACCCACCATGCCAGCAGCATTGAACAAAGCACCGCTTAGAGCCCCGCTAATCGCGCCATTGATCGCCCCGTTTAAGGTGCCCGTGATGACCGCGCCTGAGACGAATCCGCCGACAGCACCACCTGCCGCCGCGATACCCACGGTTGGCACCGTCAGACCACTGCCTGCAAGAAACCAGTTAATCGTCGCGCCACCCGTCACAATTCCTAGGCCAATCCCCTGACGGATGCGGGTGGTTCTTTCGTCCCAAAGCCCCACCGCACGGCCCGCTTCAGGCGCTACGATGGCCGCCACGACCCACCACCAAAAGTGGCCTGTCGGGTCCGACACTGTTAACGGGTTGTTGCGCACATACGCATACCGGTTGTAGCTCTGCAAATCCATCGGCGACTGGATGAAGGGGTCGGCACTCATAAACCGCCCAATCGGCGCGTCATAAACGCGGCCGTTCATGTGAATGATGCCCATCTCGTCATTTCAGGCTTGATCTGGCGCGGTACGCCTTACCCAGATGCTCGTGCATCGTGAACCCGCGGTCGGTGTTTTTGCCATATAGGGCGTCTTGGGGGTCGGCTGTCATCGAACGATTACAATAAGGCATGCTTGACGTTAAAACCACCCCCTGAATTCGACGCGTGGATGCTTGGATTGCGGGACGGATTGACCCGGCGCAGGCTTGCGGCACGGTTGCGCAAGGCGTCTTTCGGCATTCTGGGCGACGTGCAGGCTGTGGGTGATGGCGTGATGGCGTGATGGCGTGATAGGGATGTGCGAGCACTTTGGCCCCGGCTGGCGCATGTACTACGTGCAACACGGAGCCGTGTGAATCATCATGCTGGGCGGTGGGGATAAATCGTCTCAATCTCGCGATATCGCAGCAGCGCAAACCTTAGCAAATCAACTGGAGTACTGATCAATGACCAAGCAAACGACACAGAAAAAACTCAAGGTGAACGACTTGCCCAGCTTTGACGCAGCGCCATACTTAGACAGTGACCAGGCCGTGGCAGAGTACTTGACCGCCATTTTGGAGGAAAACAACCCAGGCCTTTTGGCCGCTGCTCTGGGAGATGTGGCCCGCGCACGGGGTATGACAGAGATCGCCCGCGCCAGCGGTTTGGCCAGAGAGGCGCTGTACAAAGCATTGAAGCCGGATGCCCAGCCCCGCTTTGAAACCATATCCCGCGTATGTCAGGCCTTGGGCGTGCGTCTGGTGGTGCAGGCGCTTCCAGGCTGAAGGCGATTCGCCCCGGAGCGCATGCGGGCGCATCACGCGGGGCCATCGCGTGAAGATCGTGACCAGCGCTTCGCCGTCGCGCCATCAAACAATCGGAAAATTACCCGACCGCCGCTCCCGCTGCGCCAACCCCAATCCCGCCAAGGCCAGCAAGACCAACAGCGCAGATTGCGGCTCGGGCACGTTGTTGTCACCGCCGCCACCGCCCACCAGCACATCACCCTTGCGCACGGCCATAGCGACAAATTGATTGGTGGTTAAGGAAATTCGCTGAATGCCGTTGTAGGTGGCAAAGTACCACGCATCCGCAGGGTTGGGCGCATAGGCTGTGGCGGTCCAGTAGTTGTCGAACTGCATGTCGACAAAATCGCCCACGTTGGACATGAAACCTGCGGTGTTGCCCAAGGTGATGTACCAAAGGTGGCCCATTTCGCCACCTGAGCAGTTAAAGCCGAAGCCCTGAAGCGGGAAACTGGGGCCAATAATGCGGCCCTGCTGATCGCACGACGCGTCGGGCTGCAAGGTGGTGGGTAAGCGCCAATCGTCAAAACTACCCAGGCTGAAGCCACTGGCCCAAGCATTGGCGTCGGCCCAGGTTTGGGCGCCATTTCGGTTGGCGTCGCGCAGCCAGGTGATGTTTTGCGCTGTGTCGTACAGAAACACGGCGCTGCCGTCGTTGCTTGCAACAGCCTGGCCCGCAATGTCGCGCCCCAGCAAGGTCGCGTGCGAGGGGGTTGCAACCATCAGGGCGGCAGCAGCGGCAAAAAGCACGCTGGGAAGGTGGGTTTTGAATTTCATGGTTCGCTTTCTGTTGGGTGTGACACAGGTTTTAGAAAATTCGGAAAGGAATCTTGGCGCTGCGGCTGACTCTTGTTCCGCTCCACCTTGTTAATCGATAAAAGCGAAGCAGTTCCGCCATCAACTTCTGAAACAATTTGTACGATCTCACAAGCTGGTTTGAGCGGTACCATCAGCCAGTCCAGTTGGGAACACTCGCGTGTTTGAATTTTTAAAAAGGAAAACCCCATGGCCACTATTCGCGAAGGCAAAAAAACCGCTTTGGTCGTTGTTGACGTGCAAGTGGGCGTTGTAAGCGCCGCCTGGGACCGCGACCGAGTCGTAGGCAATGTCGCGCTGGCGGTCACGCGGGCGCGGGCGCAGGGCGCTCCTGTTGTGTGGGTGCAGCACATGAGCGACGAGCTTCCGCGAGAAAGCGCTCCGTGGCAGTGGGTGCCCGAACTGGTGCCAGCTGCAAGCGATGTCCGCATTCACAAGCAGTTCAATTCAGGCTTTGAGCAAACCGAGCTGGATGCCGAACTGGCGTCTTTGGGCGTTGCCCATGTCGTGTTGGCCGGTGCCCAATCCAATTGGTGCATTCGGGCCACGGCCCACGGTGCGCTGGAACGCGGTTATGACTTGACGTTAATTAGCGATGCGCACACCGCTGAGACGATGGCGCTGGATGACGGCACAACACTTGCCGCCGCCGATATGGTGCGAGAACTGAATATCGCGATTCAATGGATGAGTTACCCGGGACGCAAGAACGCAGTGGCTGCTGCGGCAACTATCAACTTTGACGGTGCCGCTGAAGTCGCTGATTTGGTTGCCTTGCCCGTGGGCAGATGAAAGGCCTGCTGGCCGTTAGGCTTTAAATGGCATTTCAAGGGCGCTTCAAGGGCCTTTGTTGCTATAATTAATATAGCAAACTAGTGAATAAATTCAGGAGCTAGAGGCCTATTTGACTCGCAAAATTGCTGTCGAGGGTGTTTTTAGCCCGTTTTTACCACAATTGTGGTAAAAACGGGTTGTTTTGAGCATCGCCCCGAAAAAACCAAAAATAACCCGCCCAGTTCAGCGCATCAATTTGTCCAGGGTTCCGCCTTTGAACAGCCCGCCCGTCGAGGGCTCAATTCGCCGCGCCGCTGGCCTGCGGGTGCCGCCAGGTCCACGGGGCACGACTTCGGGCAAGCCACCGTAGGCGATTTGGCCCACATCCACATCCACCTCGGTGCCGTCAGACGCTTGCATAGTGGCCAGGCCCGTGTTGACTTTCAGGTAGGTGCCGCCCGGCTCGTTGTTCACGGGTTCTTCGGAATACGCAATTTCAATGTCGGTGCCGCGAATGCCGATGGTTGCTGTGGTTGTGACAAACGACACGCGGCTTCGCACCGTGGCGCGGCCCGAGATGTAGCGCAGGCCGCCCTTGAACATGCGAATTGTCTTTTGTCGCAGAGCCGCCACGCCTTTGAGCTTGAGCTCTCGCATCTCTAGCTCGGAATCGGCCCGCAAGGCCATGCGTGCACCGTCATCGAAACGCAGCAAGGCTTCGGAATCGCCACTGGTCACAAATTTGTCGCCCTCACGCAGGCGCGAGCCGATCACAGCGTTCCACAAACGCTCGCCGCGCTGAATTTGCACAGTGCCGTTCAACGCCGTGACCCGCGCCGCATGGGCTTGGCCCGCGGTTAGCGTCAACATAAGCGCGATCAAGCCGAAGGTAAGCCAATGGGCCATCCAATACGGTGGTTGAATGAGCCGGGTAGTGGGATTTGAATGGGAAGCCGTGGACGTGGTCATTTGTAAAATCCCTTTTGGTTTTTGTGGGGCTTGATATCGTTGGGGTTGCGGCTGGGGCTGAGGCTGTCAGTTGCGACCCAATTCGATGTCAAAACCTGGGTTTGCCTTCAATTTTTGCACTATGTTACCAATTCATCAACCGATTTCAGTGCCTGCCCAGTCTCCTAGGGCGCGGGTTGACGCTCAACCCGGCTTCATCCGATGGGGTAAACGGGCTTCCCGTAACGTCAAATTGGCGGTCAGTTTGACCGTCAGTTTGGCTCTGACAGGTTGCGCCGATTTGGGCTACCTGGTTCAGTCTGCCAGCGGCCACCTGGCCATGATGCGCGCCGCCGAACCGGTCGACCAATTGCTGGTCAGCAGCGAAGCATCGCCCGGACTCAAAGCGCGGTTGGCCCTGGCACAGCAAATTCGCCGTTTTGCCGTGACAGATTTGGGCCTGCCCGACAACCCCAGTTACACCCGCTATGCCGATTTGCAGCGCAAGGCCGTGGTCTGGAACGTGGTGGCGGCCCCGGCACTGTCGCTCACGCTGCAAACTTGGTGCTTTCCGGTGACGGGTTGCATCGTTTACCGTGGCTATTTTGATGAAAAAGAGGCCCGAGCTTTGGCGCTTGAGCTGCAAACGCAAGGGCTGGAAGTTCACGTTTACGGCGTGCCCGCGTATTCGACATTGGGCTGGCTGAACTGGGCGGGTGGCGACCCGCTGTTGAACACCTTCATCAACTACCCCGACGCAGAGCTTGCCCGCCTGATTTTTCATGAGTTGGCGCACCAAGTGGCTTTTGCCAAAGGCGACACCATGTTCAACGAATCTTTTGCCACGGCGGTTGAGCGGCTGGGCGGCGCGCGCTGGTTGGCTCGCAAAGCGGCCATGGGGGTTGAAAAAGGCACGGCGGGCAGCGCTGGCCCGGCAGCCGATTCCATCGATTTGACCCGCCGCAAGCTGGCCGATTTTGAAACCACGACCGCACGAAGAAGCCAGTTCAGGGCGCTGACTGTGGCCACCCGAAATGAGCTGTACGCCCTGTACAAGCCGCCTGCTGCCAACGCCGTTGAGCTTGGCAAAATGACCGATTTGAAACAATTGGCCTACCAGCGTTTTCGTGCGCAATACGCTGACCTTCGCGCAGGCTGGGTGAGTGCCGCCGGTTTGACGCCAGAAGACGCCCGCCGCCAACTGGGCGGTTACGACGCCTGGGTTGCCAACGCCAACAATGCCACTTTCGCGGCCCAAGCGGCTTACGATGAGCTGGTGCCAGAGTTTGAAGCCTTGTTTGCACAATCTGTTCGGTCTGCCAAAGCCGCAGGTTCAACCGAATCAGAATGGACCAGGTTTTATGATGCGGTCAAGCGTTTGGCCGAAATGCCCGAAGCAGAGCGGCGAAGCCAGTTGAAGTCGCCCACGCGAGCGTTGGCGAGCGTGAAGCCACTGAGCGACTAGTTCAAAGTTCAAAGTTCCAATTGTTGTCAAAATCGAGTCATCACCCGGAGAAAATTAAGCATGCCTGAGCTTCACATCCTGCGCCAACACAGTCTGGGCCTGCCCAAGGCTCGCAAAATCGCCTTTGACTGGGCCGAAAAAGCCGAAAAAGACTTGTCGATGGAATGCACCTACCAAGAGGGAAAAACCAGCGACGACGTTGAGTTTTCGCGCTCTGGCGTCAAAGGCACGCTCAAAGTGACCGCCGAGAAGTTTGAGCTGAACGTCACGCTGGGCTTTTTGCTGGGCGCGTTCAAAGGCCGCATTGAGAGCGAGATTGTGAAAAATCTGGATGCCTTGCTGGCCGCCGGATCGGGCGCTCAATCTGATGATAAATCGGCCACCAAGTCTGCGCCTGCCAAATCCACCGCCGTCAAAACCGCCCCGGCCAAGGCCCCCGCCGCCAAAAAAGCTGCTGTCAAAAAATGACGGTGCGGCCGAACCTGCCCGTTAGCCCGCCCCGCGAACAACCCGACATCTCGCTCGCCCCGTCAGGCGCTGGCCCGCTTGCCGGGCTCAAAGTCATCGAACTTGGGCAGCTGATCGCCGGGCCGTTTGCCGCCAAAACGCTGGGTGATTTTGGCGCGGACGTGATCAAGATTGAGCCACCAGGGCAGGGCGCAACGCATTCAATGTCCAAAGGGCCGGGTGAGGGCGGCGACCCATTGCGCCGCTGGCGGCTGTTGAAAGACGGTACCTCAGTGTGGTGGCAAGTGCAGTCGCGCAACAAACGCTCGGTCGCACTCGATTTGCGCCAGCCCGAGGCTCAGGCCATTGTTCGCAGCCTGTGTACCGAAGCCGATGTGGTGATCGAAAATTTTCGCCCAGGTGCCATGGAAGCCTGGGGTTTAGGCCCTGAGGCCCTGCAAGTGGCCAACCCTGCGCTCATCATGCTGCGCATCAGCGGCTATGGGCAAACTGGGCCTTACTGGGACCGGCCCGGTTTTGGCGTGGTGGCCGAAGCCATGGGCGGCCTGCGGCATTTGACGGCTGAGCCTGGCCAGGTGCCCGTGCGAGTGGGCGTCAGTATTGGCGACACCCTGGCGTCATTGCACGGCGTGATTGGCGTGCTGATGGCGCTGCACCATCGGCAAAAGTCAGTCAGCGTGCTGCGCCCCAAAGGACAGGGGCAGGTGATCGACGTGGCCTTGTACGAGGCGGTTTTCAACTGCATGGAAAGTTTGCTGCCCGAATACAGCGCGTTTGGCGCAGTTCGCGGCCCGGCTGGCAGCGCCATGCCCGGTATTGCACCGACCAATGCCTACCGTTGCCAAGACGGTGGCTACGCCATCATTGCGGGCAACGGAGACAGCATTTTCAAGCGCTTGATGCAGACCATTGGGCGGCCAGATTTGGGCCTTGATGCCAGCCTGTCAGACAACGCTGGCCGTGTGGCCCGGGTCGCTGAGCTTGACGCCGCAATAGGCCTATGGGCCGCCGGATTGGCCGTTGACGACGTGTTGGCGCAACTTGCAACTGCTGGTGTGCCCGCAGGCAAAATTTACACCGTGGCCGACATCGCCGCAGACCCGCACTACGCAGCGCGTGGCATGTTGCAGCAGGTGGACATGGCCGACAAGACGGCTCTGGCTGTGCCTGGTTTTGTGCCCAAAATGTCATTGACGCCGGGCAGCCATCGACGCAATGCCCCCACTTTGGGGCAAGACACAGACGCTGTGTTGCGAGAGGTTGGGCTGACGCCCGCGCAGATCAGCGCCTTGCGCGAGCGCGGGGTGGTGCAGTAGCGGCTGAATCAGCCATTCAAAAATCAGCTCAGCGTGCCGATCAAATCAATGTACTGTTGCATGGCAGCTTTGGAATCTGTGCCCTTCATGCCGTTCCAGGCGTCCCACTTGGCGCGACCCACCATGTCGGTGAAACCGGGTTTTTTCTCGGTGTTGTCACCCACGCCGCCTTGCTTGTACAAGGCATAGAGCTTCAGCATGGTGGCGTTGTCGGGGCGCTCGGTCAGGTTCTTGCTGCTCGCAGCGGCGGCTTCAAATTGTGCTTTCAGGTCAGCCATGGCGGTACTTTCAGTGAGTTTGGTTGAAGGTGAAATCAAGGATTGAACCAAACCAGTTTGTTGAAGATGCAAAAATGAAAATTCAAACTGGGTAGTTGCCCTGTATCTTAACCAGCAGGCTGATTGCAAAATAGCCCTCCTGTTTCATTGGTTTTTGGAGTAGTTCATGGTGACCCGATTCAAACCCCAAGAGGCCGCCTTTGATGCGGCCCTGGAAGCCACCCGCAAGCTCGCGGCCACATTGGCACCCGTGGCAGCCCGCGCGGGCAAAACGGCGCGCAAAACCGTCAAAGCCGTGCGCAAAGACGTGGAATCCGCCGTGACCGGCACGCTGGGCTTAAGCGGCGAACGCATGACCAAGGTCGATACGGCCTGGCTGCGCATGGACTCCGAATCCAACCTGATGATGATCGTCGGCGTCTGGATTTTGAAGCCCGGCATCACCTACGCGGCCCTGTGCCAGCGCATTGAAGAGCGCCTGCTCCAGTACCCGCGCTTCACCCAGCGGGTGCGGCAAGACTCTGCCGGTGCCACGTGGGTGAAAGACGTCAACTTTGACATCACCAAACAGGTGGTCACTGAAAAGCTGGCCAAAAAGCCCAAGGGCCAAGCCCAGCAAGCGCTGCAAGACCGCGTGGCAGAACTGGCCGTGACCCCGCTGGACAAAAACCGCCCGCTTTGGCAGTTCCACCTGGTTGAAGACTACGACGGTGGCTCGGCCATGATGGTGCGCATTCACCATTGCATTGCCGACGGCATCGCCCTGATTTCAGTCACCCAGTCGCTGGTCGATGGCGGCACGGCGCCACCCAAGCGCAAAGCCCGTCCCGAGCAGCGCGACGGCCTGGACGGTGCGCAAGACTGGGTTGAGCGCAGCGTTTTGAAGCCATTTTCCAAGCTGGTCACCCAAGCCTGGGGGGCCGCCAGCCAAGGTGCCGCCAAGTCGCTTGACATGCTGGCTGACCCGCAAAAAGGCGTTAACCAAGGCATTGGTGGCGCGGTGGACGTGGCCAAGCTGGCGTTTCAGGTGGCCAGCGACACGGCCGCGCTGGTGCTCATGCCAGACGACTCGCCCACCCGCCTCAAAGGTGTGCCGGGCACCACCAAGCGCGTTGCCTGGTGTCAGCCTATTCCGCTGGAAGAGGTCAAAGCCGTCAGCAAGGCGCTGAACTGTTCTATCAATGACGTACTGATGAGCTGCGTGGCCGGTGCCATAGCGCAATACCTGCGCGCGCAGGGCGACTCCGTCAAAGGCAAGGAGATTCGGGCCATGGTGCCGGTTAACCTGCGCCCGATTGAACACGCCTACAAACTTGGCAACCAGTTCGGCCTGGCCCCCATCGTCTTGCCGATTGGCATAGAAAACCCGATTGAACGGGTTTACGAGGTGCGCAGGCGCATGAGCGCCCTCAAAGGCAGCATGCAGCCGCTGCTGGCCTTTGGCATGCTGGCCGTGGCGGGTTTGCTGATCAAACCCGCGCAAGACGCCATGCTGAATTTGTTCTCTAAAAAGACCACTGCCGTCATGACCAATGTCCCGGGTCCTAAAGAGAAGCTGAAGTTTTGCGGCTCAACCCTGGAGCAAAGCCTGTTTTGGGTTCCTCAAAGCGGCACCGTGGGCGTTGGGGTCTCGATTTTGAGCTACGGCGGAGGCGTGCAATTTGGCGTGATGACCGACGCCAAGCTTTGCCCCAACCCCCAAGCCATCATTGACGAATTCGAGCCTGAATTTTTGAAACTGGCGATGGTGACCTTGATGCTGCCATGGGGAGATTGACAAACTCGAGATTTCGGCCAAATTT
>JANPCR010000020.1:0-14849 GCA_031431035.1 Rhodoferax sp. | reverse complement strand
GGCCTCGATGTGCAATGTAGGCCGGGTGAACATGTGAAACAAGTTCTTCTGCGGTGCTTTGAGCATGTTGAGCAAAGGCACAAGTTCTTTGGGCGGGTTCCACCCCGCGTGCAGCGCAATGTGCTTGCCGCCGACGATGTTGAATGGCGAAGGCAGCCATTCGGGAGCGACAGGACCTGAAGAATGCTCGAACGTCAGGTTGTAAATGATGTCCCTGGATTGCAGCGAGTTCACCAAAACGTTTAGCAAATCACCAATCAGGTTGATGCCATCATCGGGTGAAAACAGCGAGCCAAGCAGCTCTTCCTTGTCGAATTCATCGTGCTGGAAGCGGTCGCGCAAATTGCTGATGATCTCCAAAACCTTGGGCCAATTTTCCAGCGCCTCGTAGGTGGCAAGCATGCGGGTTTTGTCGTATTTGACGAAGGGCTGTAAGTCAGTCGATTTGAATCTCAAAGGACCCAGAATTTTGAGATTGCCTGAGACCAGCTTGAACACCGCCACGCCACTGGAAGTTTTGAGCCGCAGCACAGAGTCTTTACTCACTTCGAACGGCGTCGCCAGACTGGACTGCCACGTTCCAAAATCAGCAACCGAAAAGGTCAAGTCCAATGAAGCTTCAAATTTCTGCCCGCCATTGATCGGCTGGAACGAGCCACGCAACACCTCTGAGAGCGAAATTCCCACAGGCCGTTTGGGTTTGAATGCGGGCTTCGAAAGCGTTGGTTCTGGCGATGGAGTCGGCTTTTTGGGACCTGTACCAAGCTTCTCCGTTGCAATGATGACCGCAACCGCCCGCTCCGCCAGCGCGGCAATCGTCAAAAATGGATTCTTTCCCACTGAGCCGTGCACCATTGAGCCGTCCAACACGTAAAGCCCTGCGTGAACATCACTTCCTGCGACGCCGCTGAAAACCCGTCCGCAGTCGTCAACCACGCCGTATGCAGCATCATCCGCCATGACGCAGCCGCCTAGCGGGTGCGAGATGGGGTTCACGCCGCGAATGGACTTGGTTTTACCCAGCAAACTGTCTAGAAACGGTGGAAGCAACCGCCAAGTTGGGTTTTCCAAGTAGGTGCCGCCCAGGCGCTTAATTGCGGGCTTAAGCGCTTTGCGAATGTCGTCCTCATAGGATTTGATAGTGTCCTTGAGCGTGGGCCACGCGACATGCACACGCCCCGTTTTGGGATTGGCCGAAATCTTGCCATCAGCAGAATCCACACCGATACCCAAGAAAGTCTGAGTGTGGGTCAAACCTACAGGGTCAAGCGCAATCGGGTCAAACGGCTTGTCGCTGCCCGAGAAGGCGTTGCTGAACGCCCACATCTCGCGCACGCCAGGCGATATCGGGCCGGGAATCGCTCCGTCTTGAATGATGAAAGTAGAGCCAACACCTTGCGGCACCAAGGTGGCTGTGATGGTCGGGCCCACCGGTTGCTTACTTTGGGTGTCTCGGTCTTGATCGTATTTTGTCGACCAGCCCACAGCATTCACATCATCGTCCGACTCGCCATACGAGAAGGCCAGGTAGTCACCGTTGCCCGAGAACTTCTCGCCCAGCATGTTCGACAACGTCAGCTTGTGCACGCCTTTCATGGATCGCTGCAGGAGTTCAGCGGTGCCCAGTGTGCCGGCTGCGATAACCACCCGGTCAGCGTCGATTTCGAACAACTGCTCCTTCAACTCCACGCACATTGCGCCAGTGACCCAAGGTTTACCACCTCGCTGCTCCCAGGTGCGCAGGCGCTCACGTTGCAGCGTGGGTATGCCCGTGACTCGCCACTTGGCCCCGACTTTTTCAACAGCAAGCGCCGTTGCGCCCGTGACAATGAGCGCACCAAAGCCTTTGGCGATGGGCAGATAGTTGGTCGTCAACGTGCCTTTGGCACCGAAATTGCAGCCGGAGACGCAATTACCACAGCCCGTGCAGTTTTGGCGCGGATACGCGCCTTCAGGTTGAGTAGCCATGTAATCAAGCCCGGTCAACTTGACTGCTATCGGCGTTGCAGCCTGCTTGAACAGCAAAGGCTTTTCCCCAATTGCTTCGTCGCCTTCGTTTGCTGCAAGCCGCCCCAACGCGCGCGCCTTGGGGAAACGTCGCTCAGCTTCGTCGAAAGTCAATGACGTGACGCCGATGACGTCGCGCACCTTCTTGAAATAGGGGTCAAGGACTGTCTTGGTAATCGCACTTGGCCAATTTCTTTCAAAGATCGACGAGTCAGGCTCCAGCGCCACATTCGCATTGATCTGGCTGCCCCCGCCCAAACCGTTGCCCAAAATCGTCGCTGTTTCGCCGCCAATCCGAATGTCAAACAGCCCGTCTTCATAGCCCCAGGGCTTGGCTTCGTTGTTGAACTCAATTCGCACATGCGAAGGCGCTTCGGACAAATTGTTGGGGAATTCGCCCGGCACATATTCCTTGCCGCGCTCTAGAACCAGGACTTTGAGCCCGACTTCAGCGAACCGCGCCGCTGCTACTGCACCGCCATAACCCGAGCCAATGACCACCACATCGAAGCCGTTCACGGCGGCGTCTGAAGTTGGATCCCGCAACTCAACCTGCAACTTGTGAATGGGCTCAGAAAGGTGAAACATGGCTGTCTCCTTACGCGTTTGCTTGTGTGTGTGGGATTGCGTGGCTTTGTGACGTGGCTCTGTTCAGTGCGTGTGACCGCTAAGGCTGCTTGATCAACTGACTCAGTACTCGGGCCAGTTGATCGTGCGACACGGGCTTGCGCAATATCGGCATGCCCGTGGCCTCCAGGTGTGGGTCCAGCAACAACTCTCCGGTCATCATGACTCGCTTGAGGGCTGGCAGACGCTCGTGAATTTGCTGGGCGATCTGCAGACCCAAAGGCCCTTCCGCCAACCGGTAATCAATGATGGCAATGCTGGGGCAAGGCAGTTGTGTCAGCAACGCGTCAAGCTCGGCAAGTGCAGCGCAGGGCACCACCGTCGCACCCCACGTGGTCAGTGCCGTCCTGAGGGCCTCTCGCACCAGTGGATCATCATCAATGACCAGCACTTTTTGACCGCTCAAGTCCTGGTGGCTGAAGACTGGCTTGGCTTGCGCGTCAGGCGCAGCGCGCGCGGCCAACTCTTTGGGAATGATCACACGAAACACCGTGCCATTGCCCGCGCTGGATTGCAAGGATATTGTGAAAGCGAGAAGCTCGCAAAGGCGCCGAACGATGGCCAGCCCCAGACCCATGCCGATTTCCTGCGCTTCTGGTGATTTGGCAGCCTGGTAATACTCTTGAAATATTCGCGCCTGCTCAGTCGAGTCAATACCGATTCCCGAGTCCGTCACCGTGAGCTCAAACCCATCGGCAGTTTCGGCAAGCGTCAAGGCAACGCCGCCTTCCCGCGTGTAGCGAATGGCGTTTTCTACCAGGTTGCGAATGATGCGCTCAACCAGCACCGGGTCCGAGTAAAGCCGAATTTTCGAGGCGCTGGCTGTGAATGTCAGGTCCTTGGCTGCAGCACGGGCACCGTATTCAGACTGCAAGCGGGCAAACAGGGTGTCTACTGAAAAATCCACACTGTTTGGCTTGACCGCACCGGCCTCGAGCCGGGAGATGTCGAGAATGGAGCCAAACAGCGTGTCTAAAGACTCAGACGCGCGCGCCAATTGAACTGAAATGTCCATCACCCGCTTTTCGATGCTAATGGAGCGCAACACGCCCGAGAGCAGCGAGATTGCCTGCAATGGCTGACGCAAATCATGACTGGCCGCTGCCAGAAAGCGGCTTTTGGCCAGGTTGGCTTGCTCGGCCTCCGTCTTGGCCGACTCCAAGCTCTCAATCAGCGTTTGTTGTTGGTCCAGGAGCTTGTCCTTTTCCTGTTCCAGCGTTGATATCGTGTCGATAAGCTGAGAGAGGTTTTTGGAAGCCGAAGCCAGCAAGGGCGGCAACGTCGCCAACCCAACCAAAACGAGCCAATTGTTCGGGTGAAAGTACCACCAAGCCGATATGAGCACGGAAAAATAGCAAACCAGGTAGATCAAGTAGCTTCTGCGGTGAACACCTAGAACGGACATACCGGACGCAGGCCAGCAAGCGAGCACCAGCGTTAGGATAAATTCTGAACCTGGGCTCAGATTGCCATAAAACCACCAACTCGCCGACGCAACAGCGGCCCCTATCAGCCCGTGCGCTGCAGCAATTTGCCGCGCAAACCCGGACAGGTCGCTCACGCCATGCAGCTTACCCAGCCTGCCACGTACCAGCCAGTGCCGTAACGCAAAGCTGAAAAAGACAGAAGCCAGCCACACCATAGCGACACTGATTCCGACTTGCTGGTAGGTGGCAATCACGATGGCTGTCGCAATAACCAAGGCGCTAATTTCACCCGCACGAACCCGCTGCAACACCAGTTCCAACTGGCGGCGCTCCAAGGTCAAAGCGGTATCCGACATATCAGGTTTGCACAGACGGCAAAACGCGCTGGACCCGAATGCCCAATTGCGCTGCATTCAAAACGGCTTGGGTGCGATTTTCTGCGCCCAAGGCTCGCAGCACGGCCGTCATGTGCACTTTGACGGTATTTTCAGAAATACCAAGCTGGCGGCAAATTCGCTTGTTGGACAAGCCCAGCAGCAGCATTTGCATGACGTCGGTTTGGCGGGCCGTGAGGTCGGGGCCAACCCTGTTTGGCGTGTCCCGCCCGGCCAACGCTTCGTGGGGCACGTAAATCGAACCCGAGAACACAAGCCGTAACGCATTTAACAAAACATCGCTGGGCGAGGTCTTGGGAATGAAGCCCATCGCCCCGGCGTCCAGGGCGCTCATGATAGTGTCACGGTCGCTTGACGCCGAAAAAATAACGACTGGCAAATCAGGAGCGGCCAGCCTTAACCGGCCTAAAACGGGGACGCCAAATGAGTCTGGTAACCCTAGGTCAACAATGGCGAAATCAAACGCATGCAAGGTGGTGAGTTCAATTGCCGCTCTTAAAGTAGAAGCAGCAAACACCTTGGCATCGGGCGCTACAACGCAAAGCGCCACTTCTATGGCACCCAGCATCATTGGATGGTCATCCAGCACCAGGACAGTATGGGGAGCGTTCACACCACAAGCTTATCAAGCTTTCACTCTTTGGCGCTATTACACCGAAGTATTAGATGGGCCTAAGCCGTCGGTGGGGCCCAAGCTAACACGCAAGAGGTATTTGCAGCGCACCCGTTGTTGGCAACACTTGTTTACACCAGGTTTCCGCCTGGGTAACAACTTTGGGAGAGCACGATGAAAACGATGCAAAACTTTGGTGACGTTGGCGCTGGTATCAGTAGTGGTGGTGACGGTGACGGTGACAATTTGGCCGTTAGCCAGCTAACAGAAGCAAGGACAGTTGGCCTTAAGTTCCGAGCCCATGAAAGGCGAAGTGACCTGCGCGGGCACACCGATGTTTCCACAGCCAGCGCCGCACTGTTGCGGTTATTCAACGAATTGGCCTATGGGTTGATCGTGGTTGACGCCGCGCGGCAGGTCGTCCACATCAACCGGGCGGCACGGGGCGCGTTGGCTCGCGAGCAACGCGTGCGAGTGCGTGGGCGCGCGCTGCAGGCTTGGCACGAGCGTGATGCAAAAGCCTTTGGCGAAGCATTGGACAAAACATTTAGCGGCAAGCGCACGGCCCTGAGAATTGGTGAATTGCAAAGTCCCATCATGCTGGTGCCGCTGCCAGGGGTTGTGGCCATTGAAAATATTGACTTGCTGCCAAATCCCCTTGGGCGCATGCAGCCAGCTGTAGGTCACATTGCACTCGTCTTTGAGCGCTCTGCTTGTTCTGAGTCGCTTGGTGTCACTTTTTATGCGCAAAACCACGGACTGACGTCGGGCGAAGAACGTGTGCTGCGGGCGCTGAATGAAGATCAATCGGTGGGCGAAGTGGCCGACGCTCTGGGTACAGCGATATCGACCATTCGCACCCACGTGAACCACATCCGTGAGAAAACTGGGGCCAAATCGCTGCGTTCTCTGGTGGCGAATGTTCGCTCTGTGCCACCCTTGATGCCAGCCTTTGGGGACTAGCGTCTATTACGGCAACTTCGGAAAATCAAAGGTGGCCGGTACTTTGCCCGGCCGCCTTTTTTATTGGTAACGCGCCCGAGGGTTGCCAGGCGCGGCCACTCACTGGAAGGAGTAGATGCTTTGAACCACGTTGCCGTTTCGGTTATTCATCGAAAAGGTGATCTCTGCATAGGTCGGCGCTCCTAATTTAGCAACCGCAGCCGGCACGGCAAGCGCAGCCCCGGCAACATTGGCCGCAGGGTAGGTTGGGTCAAACTGGCGGCTGGCGGGGTTGAACAGCAATTGGCCAGCATTCACCCGTCCTTGCTTGAACGAATACAACGAACCCCATCCTAGCGGCCGGCCATCGGGCATGGTGCCTTCTGGCGTCCAGGTCAGGTCGGTCGAAACAGCTGTTCTGCCCCGGATGGCGGCGGCAATGTCAAAAAAGCTTGTCGAGCTGGCGGAGAGTCTGGGGAACAGGTCAGGCGCTACGCCAGGAGCGCCACCGATGGTTGCCGCTTTAAATGGCAAGTTGGCAAGCTTGATGGTGTAGGTCGCCACGGGCGTGCTGCTCACCTGCCCGTTCACGGTTTTCCAGCCGTCGTCGTTGTAAACCTTAACGGTGTATTCACCACCAGCCACCACGCCCAGCGCATCAAAACTGGTATCAATTGTGGCAGGCGCAGTGGCGCCGAAGGAACCCCAATTGTTGGTTGTTGCACCATTGGCGACGCAGTCCGCAGTTTCGGCAGCGGCAAGACCACCTGTTGTGGTTCTGCAAATCCGCCACGTGTCAGTGTCTTTCCAGTCCACAAAATTGCCATTTTTACCTGCAAACTCGGGCGCGTCGCGCAGCAGCCGCACTGACACCATTTTCAAGGTGATGGGCGCTGCTGGTGAACCGCTGACGATTCCCGGCCCTGAAATGGTGGCGTACTTGGCCACATTGGCCGGGTCTGTCACGTTGAAGCGGATGTACTTGCTGTAGACAACCGACGGCGTCACTGCTTGCCCCGTGGCCAAGCTGGTACGGGCAGTCCGCTCGTTGTAGGCACCCACATTGGCATTGATCACTTTGCGGTTGCCGTAAAAGCGCCAATCGGACTTGCTCTCTGCGGTGGCGCAGGCGCTGCCGTCTGCTTCCTTGCTGCCTGTGGAACTGCCCGAAATGATTGTTTCATTGGGTGTTGCGTCATCCAGCGCCGTGAATTTCGTGCCATCTTTGTAAGCCACGTCATATTTGACGTCAATCTCACGGCGGCTGGTGCCATCGGCATTGGTGCTTGCGCGTTCAGCCAGCACTCTGACATTGCTGCGCACCGAACCCACGACAAACCGTCGACTGGCAAGCGCCACCGGGTCGCTGTCGAAATCGGCAACGACAAAGGCTTTGCTGGACCCGTTTTGCAAATAGCAGCCATCGTTCAGCGCGAGCGCGGAACTGCCGGGTGTTGGAATGGCCGTTGCCAGCAGTGCATCGTACTTGGCCAGAAACGCAGTTGCCGCAGTCTGCGCGGTCTCGGTTGATGGCGCGACGATTGGCGTGGGTGCCGGTGCCTCTACGAGCACGGGTGTTGGCGCGGGTGTGACCGCAACAGGGGCCGCCGCTGCGGGCTCTGCAGGGGCCGGGTCACTCGTCCCACCACCGCAAGCCGCCAAAATGGCGACTGAGGCGATAGCGGACAACTTGAAGCTGTGTGTTTTCATGACAATCTCTCCTGATGGTGTGAATGAGTTTTGAGTGTTTTGCAGTCCCGGTTCAATCTGATGAACCAGATTTACAAAACACTCAAGGCCATCGTAGAGACGCAATGAATGCCGCGCATCCCCAAAACTGGGGAGCAATTTGAGCTGGCAGGTCAGGTGGCTTAGCTAGCCCACCTCGGGGCCATTTTGTCGCCCAAAAACAAAAAGGAACCTGCAGGTTCTTTTTTGTCAAAAAGCCGTCAAAAATCGACAAATATGAACAAAATTGACCTCTAGCTCTCGTGGAATACACCTAAATTGCTATTTATTGTATAGCAACTGAAGATGTTCCAAAATCATAGATTCACAAGCCAACGGGCCTGCATCAGCAGGTTTCAACAGGCCTGCTCGCCATTGGGCTCAGTGCCCGAGCAGCGGCAAGCACCGCCCGCTCTTGGGTTACCTACGGCTTCTTGGATTTCACCAACAGCACCGACAGACCCGCCAGCGCCAGCAGCACGCCAGCCAGGCGAATGACGTTTTGCGGATCGCCACCCAGCCAGCTTCGGTAGTACAGCGGCAGGGTGAAGATCTGGATCATCATGGGAATGACGATGAACATGTTGAAGATGCCCATGTAAATGCCAGCGCGCGCGGGGGGAATGCTGTCGGCCAACATCACATAGGGGTTGCCCATGATGCTGCCCCAGGCCAGGCCCATGCCGACCATTGGCAAAAACAACCAAGCCGGTGAATGAATCATAGGGATACACCACAGGCCAACGCCCGCCGCCAAAAGACTGAAGCAATGCACGTTGCGGGCTCCAAAGCGCTGCGTAAAGGGCACCATGGCAAAGGCCGCCACGAAGGCGATGAAGTTGTAAAAGGCGCCAATCTGCCCAGTCAGCAAGGCCGAATCACGAAACGCGGTAGAGGTCGGATCCGTCGTGCCGTGCAGCGTGGTAGACACTGACAGCGTGATGTACTGCCAGTAGCAAAACAGGCCGTACCACTGGAACAACATCATCAGCGCCAACTGTTTCATTGTGGTGGGCATGTCGCGGATGGCCGAGCCAATGTCTTTGAAAACCTGGGCGGTCGTGAGCGGATTGGCCAGGCAACGCGCGCGATCCTCGTCGCTCATGGGCACTTCAGGTGTGGTTTTGACCGTCCACAGAATGGACGTGATCGACATGACCGCACCAATCAAGAAGGCCGTGATCGTGATGTAGGGAATGTTGCTGGCATTCACCTGGTCCTTGTTCATGCCGAACCACAGTAGCAGCGTGGGCGTGAGGTACGCCAGCGTTTGCGCCAGCCCCGTGAAGGCGCTTTGCGTGAGAAAGCCCGCGCTGTGTTGCTTTTTGTCCAGGCGATCACTCACGAAGGCGCGGTAGGGCTCCATGGCGACGTTGTTGGCCGCATCCAGAATCCACAAGACACTGGCCGCCATCCACAGCGTGGGGCTGAACGGCATGATGAGCAGGCACAGACTGCACAGCAGCGCACCAATCAAAAAGTACGGCGTTCGCCGCCCAAAGCGCGAGGTGGTGCGGTCGCTCATGGCGCCAATGAACGGCTGCACCAAGAGCCCAGTCATCGGCCCGGCCAGCCACAAAAGCGGCAGGCTGGCCTCATCAGCGCCCAAGTAGTTGTAAATCGGGCTCATGTTGCTTTGCTGCAGGCCAAAGCTGAATTGAATGCCGAAAAAGCCGACATTCATGTTCAAAATTTGCCAGAAGGAAAATCGCGGCAGGGTGGTGCTCATAGGGTCTCCAGCGGGTTGATTCAGGTCTGGTGGGCAGGCAGAGGCAATGCATTGAGCCAGACCATCTGCCATGGTGCAAGCATCGTGTCACGGTCAATGGTTTGACCGCAAATAGAGTCGGTAAAGCTGGAACTCTGCTCAAAAATGGCAGGGACGCAATCAGCCAACGACCTTGGACGTTCCGTGAAATTGGCAACTACAGTCAGCTTCTGTCCTCTGCGAAAAGCGAGGACCTTGGTGGTCTGCGATTCGATCAACACGGTGGCGGTGTCGGCTGCCAAATCTGGCAGGCTGCTTCGCACCGAAATCAAGTGCTTCAAAACGCCCAGAGCGCGGGCGCTGCCGCCGTTGGGTGCATGGGCGGCATCCCTCAAGAAATCAGGGCGATGCAGTTGACGGCCATCGGCTCCGGGCGGCCACGCTGACGAAGGCCGATTGTCATTGCCCTGCGCCAGCTCGTCACCCATGAAAATCAGCGGCGTTCCACCGATTGACAGAGCCAGACCGTACATCAGCTTGAACCGGGCAAGGGCGTGTTTCAAGTGTAGTGAGTTCTCTGCTGAGCTCAGGCCTACCAGAGCCGCCGTCATGCCATTGGTGCCATGAACCTGGCCATCCGCGCGCGCCTGAAAACTCGCCCCCGTCGCGTAGCTGCCAGGCGTTTGCCCTGCAAAAAAATTCGCCGCCCGTATGAGCCGGGCATCGCCACCATCGGGCTCGTGCTGAAGCTCGGGGCGAAGCACGTTCCAACCAATGTCGTCATGGCAGCGCACATAAGTGAGCCACGCGCAGCCACCGGGCAAGCGTGGGGTGGCACGCATGACGCGGTAGATCATGTCGGCATCTTGCTCGGCAAGGCTGAGCCAACTGGCCGTCATCAAGCTGCTGTTGTAGGCCAAGTGGCACTCTTTTCCCAGCGCCTCGCCTGAACCGAAGTAAGGCGGTAGCTCATTGACCGGAACGATGGCTTCAGCTTTCAAAAGCACGCCTGGTGCGACGATGTTCACCACAGAGCGCAGGGCTTGCAGAATCAGGTGGCATTCAGGCTGGTTCATGCAATTGCTACCCGCGTGCTTCCACAAAAACGCCGCTGAGTCGAGCCGGAAAATCTCGATCCCCTGGTTGGCCAGGTGCAACAGCGCCAGGGCAATGGCGGAAAAAACCCGCGGGTTGCTGTAATTCAGGTCCCACTGGTAGGGGTAAAAAGTCGTCCAGACCCAGGCTTGCAGACTTTCCTCAAACGTGAAGTTGCCCGGTGCGGTCTCGGGAAAGATCTGCCCCAGATGGCTGCCAAACTTCTCAGTGTCCTTTGCTTGATCAAAGACATGGAAAAAATTGCGGTACTCGCTCTGCCCGCTTTTGGCGGCCAGGGCCCAAGTGTGGTCGTCGGCCACGTGGTTCAGGATAAAGTCAGTGCACAGGCTGATGCCGTCCTGGCGCAAGGCTTTGGTGAGGGAACGCAGTTCGTCCATCGTTCCCAAGGCGGGCTGGACTTCGTCAAAACTTGCAATGGCAAAGCCACCGTCGTTCTCGCCCGCGCGCGCGCGCAAAAAGGGCAGCAAGTGCAGGTAAGTGGTGCCTAGCGACTTCAAATACGGGATTCGCTCTTCGACTCCTCGCAAAGTGCCAGCAAATCTGTCGGTGTAGGCGCTGTACGCAAGAGACTGTTCTGTCGTGAACCAGCCTGGATCTGCAAGCCGGACGCGATCCAGCGCGCAAAGATCAGCTGACCGCGCAGCAAACTGGCCCGCCATGCCGTCGCACAATTGCGCGTACCAGACGTCGAAGTCGCTGCATTCGCCATAGAGCTTTTGTAGCGTGTGGCGCAAGCGGGCGCCATGCAGATCAAAGCGGCTTTGCAGCTCGCGGGGCAGGGTCTTTGGAAGCGGGCTTGAACTCATCGCGCCAGAAAAAAGTGGTGATTCAAAAATCGGTCTCAATAAAAAATCCCGGCCAGCTCCGCAGAGCCGCCGGGCAAACCCCTGGAAAATCTGAAATTCATCGCTCGAATACGCCTGCTAGCAGCCGCAGTCAAGCGCTCCTTGGCTTTGTGCCTTTTTTAGAACGTGTACTTCAGGCCCACCTTCACAGTGCGCCCATTGATCGAACGCGCAGCCATGCGGCCATCGTTCGACTCGGTGTAACCCAGTGTGTCAAAGAGGTTGTTGACCGAGGCATTCACGCTGAGGTTCTTCACCAGCTCGTAGCTGCCAAAAAGGTTGACCACCATGAAGCCAGGCAGTGTCGTTTTGGTGCCAGCGGTTGGGTTGGCATCCTTGGAATCGGTGTTGCCGATCAGGCTTGCGCCCACGACGCCGCTCGCAAAGCTGTACGACGGTGACACCTGGAACACCCACTGCGCTTGGCGGTTGGGTGTGGTGCCGATGTCTGCCACATTGAGTGAATCAGTGATGCTGGCGTTGGTCAAAGTGGCACCCCCGGCAACGCGCAGGGCACCCACGCTGTAAGCGGCTTCCAGCTCAACGCCTTTGGCATCGTAAGAGTTGGCCGTTACTTTCTGAGTGGTCGCGTCGTAGTTGGACTCTTTGGTCTTGGCGTTGAACACCGTCACAAACGTGCTCACTGGACCTGCACGCCATTTCACGCCCGCCTCAAACTGCTTGACTTCGTTGATCGAAATGGGCGAGCTGCCGTCCAAACGGTAGTTGTTGAACATGATCCTGTCCGCATTGAAGGCCGCGCCATCGCTGTAGCGGGCGAAAACCGCCGTGTTGGGGTTCACGCGGTAGTTGGCACCCAGCGAGAACGAGGTGTAGTTGACGCTGTAGTTGATAAAACTGGTGTTGGCCGGGTTGAACACCTGGGCGGCTGCCTGATTGAAGGTGCCGCTGGCCACTTGGCGGTCAAAGCGCACGCTGCCGTCGAGGTTCAAACCACCTTTTTCGTACGCAACTGCGAAATGGGGTGCTGTGGTTTGGTACTGCGCGTTGATGTCGCGCGTGCAGCAGCCACCCCACTGGTCGGTTCCCTGGTTGACCAGGCCGGGCGTGGCATTGGCGGTTTGCAAAAGCGCAGGTGACGAGCCGTTGGCTTCCATCAGGTACTGGTTGAAGTTCCATGTCAGCGCAACGTTTTGGCGCTGCATGAACAGGCCACCCGTCGCCACCAGCCGGGCTTTGTCGGCCAGTTCGAAGGTTTTGGAGACTTTCAGGTCATTGGCGGTGTTGCCCAGGTCGTCCAGAGCGGTGTTGAACACCACGGGGTTGAATGCCAGCCCGTTGTAGGCCTTGCCTTTGTTCGGGCCGGTGGCGTACACGAAATTGCCAGCTTTCGGGTCATCCGACGGAAAGATGCTGATGAAACGCCCGCTGTTGGAAGCTGTGCGGAATTTCTCGGACAGCAGCCAGCCACCTGGCAAATTGAACTCGCCTTCGAGGCTGAACGAATCGCTCTTGACGCGAAGGCCATCATTCACGCTGGAGAACACCGCGTTGCTGTTCTTGTCAATGCTTTTGTCCGCCACCCAGTAAGGCGAATAGAAGCTGGCTGTACGCGGGTTGATGCCGGCGTACTCCGAAATATTGCCGTTGGTGATCTTGACGGGCACCGGCATGTTCATGGGTGACTTGTCGGACAGCTTGCTAAAGCCAATTCGCACAAAGCCGTTGCTTAAGGTGTGGGTCAGGTTGGCACTGAACTGACCGCCGTCTTCAGCGTTCACGCCAGCGGGCCGGGCGCCTTCGCCATTGCGGTAGAAGCCCGCCATGTAAAAGCGGGTTGAGTTGTTGATCGGGCCGCCGTATTCAAAATCATAGCGGGTCTGATCGAACCCAACGCCTTTGGTGATGCCAAGGCTGCCGCCCTGGGTTTCACCGGTTTTGCTGATGAAGTTGATGATGCCGCCGGGCGAGTTGGTGGCCAGTGTTGACGACGAGCCACCGCGAACCACTTCAAGCCGGTCCAGGCTGTAGTCGGTGCGCAAAAAGCTGTCTGGCGTGCCAAAGGCGATGTCGCCGAACAACAAAACCGGCAAACCGTCCTTTTGGAACTGCACGTAGCGCGCGCCACCCGCTGAGATTGGCAAGCCGCGCACAGTCAGGTTGGCATTGCCCTCACCGCCCGAGGATTCAGAGCGCACGCCGGGAATGGCGCGCAAAATTTCAGCCGCATTGGTGGGTGCGCTTTGCAGAATCTGATCGCCATCCAGCGTGCTGATTGACACGCTTTGGCGCATTTTCGAGCCCGCCACCGCGGTGCCAGTCACGACCACTTGGTCAAGCTTGAGGCCGTCCTGCGCAGCGGGCACAGCAGTTTGCGCCGATGCAGTGCCGATTTGAGCCATCTGCATCACGGCGACCGACACAGCGGTGAGGATCAGGCGGGGCTGAAATTGACGGTGTTCTGAGCGAAGATTTTGAGCCATATAGTCCTAATAGGTTGGTTGTCTCTTGTGGTTTAGCGCAACTGAATCAGACATTTCGAAGACGATGAAAAACGCAGACAAACAAATGATAGTGATTTATGCAATCGATTGCATTTAGGGTTTTCCCGCCAATTACCACCAATTTTTTCAAAAATTTGCAGAAATGAAACAAAAATGCAATCGTTTTCATCAAATAAGGTGCCAATCAGTCAGAACTTGGAACTTGCCAAACTGCATTCGCCAGTCCAGGCCACCAGCTCGCGAGGCACAGGTTTGATCTCCCTGATAATCTTTCAAAAACACCTGTCGGCATTTGCATACGTCAGCCGTCAGTCCCTCATGCCCCTGAATTGAATTTCAAGCTCTGAATGACGCAATCGAAAATGGCCGAAGGACGGCAAGTGGAATCCCAACCCTCAGCCCCAAGCCCTAGCCCAGGCGCAAGCAGTCGGCTGCAAATGGCTGACATTGCGCGCCTGGCGGGCGTCTCCACCGCCACTGTGTCGCGTGCACTGAGCAAAAACCCGCTGGTTCACGAAAGCACCCGTCGGCGAATTGAAGAGCTGGCGGCGTCGCTGAACTACTCCATCAACGTCGGCGCCCAAAGCTTGCGGCTCAAAGAAAACCGAACCGTCGCTTTGGTGGTGCCCTATGGCCGCGATGGCCGCCAGTCGCTCTCAGACCCCTTCTTTTTAGCCATGTTGGGCAGCATTGCCAATGCGTTGACCGACCATGGCATGCAAATGTTGCTCTCGCGCGTGGACGAAGACCAACTGGACTCGGTGTCGCAAATCTTTGCCTCCAACCGCGCGGTGGGCGTAATCATCGTGGGCCAATGGCACAACCACCAGTTACTCAACAAGTTGGCAGTGCGCAACCTGCCCGTGGTGGTGTGGGGCGCACAGCTTGCCAATCAGCTTTACCGCAGTGTGGGCAGCGACAACCTGTCAGGCGGATTCCAGGCAACCAAGCACCTGATTGAGACCGGCAGGCGGCG
>JANPCR010000019.1:0-3476 GCA_031431035.1 Rhodoferax sp. | reverse complement strand
GTGAATGTAGACCTCGATGGCGTTGTTGCTGACCTCTTCGCCCCACTCGCACAGGCGCTCTACCAGCTGGTCTTTGCTGACCAGGCGGCCTGCACGTTGCAGCAGCACCTCCAGCAGGCCCAGCTCGCGGGCTGACAGGTCGACCTTCTTGCCGTCCAGCGTGGCCACGCGGCCGCTTTGGTCGTAATGCAGCGGGCCGTGTTTGATGATGTTGCTGGTCGCCCCGGCGCCCCGGCGAATCAGGGCGCGGGCGCGGGCTTCAAGCTCTTGCAGGCTGAAGGGCTTGGCCATGTAGTCATCGGCCCCGTAGTCGAGGCCTTTCACGCGCTCGTCCACGCTGTCGGCGGCAGTCAAAATGAGCACGGGCAGTGATGAGCCCCTGGCGCGCAAGCGTTTGAGCACCTCCAGGCCATGCATTTTGGGCAAGCCCAGGTCGAGAATGAGCAGGTCAAACTCGGTGTTGGTCATGAGGGCGGCATCAGCTTCGGTGCCACTGGCCACATGGTCCACCGCAGCGCCACTGCTGCGCAGTGCCCGCAGCAAACCGTCTGCCAGCACCTGGTCGTCTTCAGCAATCAGAATCCGCATGCTTGTCTCCTAGTTTTTTTGCCCCCGTGGGCGTGGCTCGATTCTAGGCTTGCCCCACGCGCTGCGCTGTGTGCCGTCAAGCGGCATAGGCTTCCAGCCCGATGGAGATGACGGTGGCCACCTGGTCGCCCACGGCTTGTTTCAGCTCGGCTTCAGCTTGGCGCACTGCGTCTTCAAACGCCTTGAGCCAGATCAAACCCGTGGCACTGAACACCACCCGCACGGCGCGGGCGTCACGCACATCGGGCAGTCGGTTCACCAGCCCCCACGCCTCGCATTGGTCGACCAGTTTGCCCATGGCTTGCTTGGTCATGGCGGCACTGGCGGCAAGCTCGGTCAAACGGGCGCCAGCCAGTGGCAAATGCCGCGTGATGTGAATGTGCGCAGCCGTCACCTGTGCGCGTGCGGCCAGGTTGGACAAGCCCAGCGGCACGGTGTCGTTTTGGGCAATCAGCGACAGCACGCGGGCGTCAAAACGCAGCAGCGCGCGGCCCATCAAAAAGCCCAAATGGGTTTGTCGCCAAGCGTCGTTGGGTGGCTTGCTTGGTGCGTTTTCGGGCATGGCTTTCATCTGTTTATATAGTAAACCAAACTGACTAAAAAAACTGTTTACTAATTTCAACAAGCCACGTTAAACTACTGTTCAAGCATCCAGCCTGTTGAAATAATCAGACTGAAAATTGCGCAACAAGTCACCTAGTCATCTGATTTTTAAGGATATTTTCATGGACGCACCGGTTAAAAACATCAACACCATCATCACCCCCGCAGCGGCTGAAAAAGCCAAAGCCTTGCAAGTGGCGCTGCTGCAAATTGAAAAGCAGTTTGGCAAAGGCACCATCATGCGCCTGGGCGAGGGCGAGGTGATTGAAGACATTCAGGTCGTGTCCACCGGCTCTTTGGGGTTGGACATCGCCTTGGGCGTGGGCGGGCTGCCGCGCGGTCGTGTGGTGGAAATCTATGGCCCAGAGTCATCGGGCAAAACCACGCTGACATTGCAAGTCATCGCTGAAATGCAAAAACTGCAAGGCACCTGCGCTTTTGTCGATGCCGAGCATGCGCTGGACATTCAATACGCTCAAAAACTCGGCGTCAATTTGCAAGATTTGCTGATCAGCCTAACAGACACATGCGAGCTGGCGCTTGATATTGTTGACTCCCTGGTGCGCTCGGGCGCGGTTGATTTGATCGTGGTCGACTCCGTGGCCGCGCTCACCCCGAAGGCCGAGCTAGAAGGCGAAATGGGCGATTCACTGCCCGGCCTGCAAGCCCGTTTGATGAGCCAGGCCCTGCGCAAGCTGACGGCCCACATCAAAAAGACCAACTGCACGGTGATTTTCATCAACCAAATCCGTATGAAGATTGGCGTGATGTTTGGCAGCCCCGAGACGACCACCGGCGGCAACGCGCTGAAGTTTTACGCCTCGGTGCGGCTGGACATTCGCCGCACGGGCACCATCAAAAAGGGCGACGACGCCATTGGCAACGAGACCAAGGTCAAAGTCGTCAAAAACAAGGTCGCACCGCCCTTCAAAACCGCTGAATTCGACATTTTGTTTGGCGAAGGCATTAGCCGCCATGGCGAAATTATCGACATGGGCGTTACCGCTAACATTTTGGACAAATCAGGCGCCTGGTACGCCTACAACGGCGAAAAAATTGGCCAGGGCCGCGACAACGCCCGCGAGTTTTTGCGCGAAAACCCGCTTTTGTCGACTGAGATCGAAAACAAAGTGCGCCTGTCGCTTGGCATTCCTTTGCTGCCAGGGGTCGAGCCAGAAGCGCCGGTGAAGACCAAGACGGCCAAAAAAGGCGAATAGCCTGGTTTGATGGGCGGCAACATGGGGGACTATTTGCAGCACTGACAGCATCCACAGAAAGTCATTCACCATGTTGCCCCAACGCAAGCCCGCCAGCCCTGGCATTGCCACCATCAGCCTCAAAGGCCGCGCCTTGCGGCTCCTGAGCGGGCGGGAGCATTCGCGCCCCGAGCTGGAGCGCCGTTTGCAGCCATACGAAGAAGCCCCTGGCGAGCTGGCCGCCGCGCTGGACGAGCTGCAAGCCAAAGGCTTCATCAGCGAGCAGCGGGTGATTGAATCGGTCATCAACCGCCGTCAGGCCAAGCTGGGCAGCGCCCGCATTCGCCAAGAGCTGCAAAGCAAAGGCGTGGACAAAGACGCCGTGCTGGACGCCATGGCCGGCCTGCAAGCCACCGAACTCGACCGTGCCCGCGACATCTGGAATCGCAAATTTGGCGAAGTCGCCACAGACGCTAAAGAGCGCGGCAAACAAATGCGTTTTTTTGCCTCGCGCGGGTTTGGGGGGGATGTGATTCGCAAGGTGATGGCTGGAGATTTGATCGAATAGACTTAAGCGTCCTGACTCGTTATGAACTCTTTCAGGCTCAGGTGAGCAAAACTCCCTAACCCGCAGTCCAACCAAAATTAAATTGTGCAAGTCACTGTCACATGACTCTCGAAAGGTTTCAAGTGAACGAATTCAGCCCCGCAAAAACGCGCATCGAGGTGTCGGTGGGTGAATCGGTGCGCATCTTGCGCGAGTTGCAGGAATTGAGTCAAACCCAATTGGCAAAGTTGTCTGACATTCCGCAGGCGACCATTTCAGCGATTGAGAATGACCGTGTCAACGTGGGGCTGGAGCGGGCCAAAACACTCGCCCGCGCATTGAATTGCCATCCGGCGGTCATCGTGTTTCCGGGTTGGGAAGTTCCGTTGGCGCTGGCGGCTTAAGAAACCCATGCCACTTATTGTTCCCGCCGGGCCTGTCCCACCACCCAGCTTCAAGTGGGCCAGAATCGCCGAGCTGACCGCGCTGGAGATGCACGCCATCATGGTGGCGCGAGAGCGGGTTTTTATAGTGGAACAGCA
>JANPCR010000018.1:0-22389 GCA_031431035.1 Rhodoferax sp. | reverse complement strand
CCGCTCCGTTACTTTGACCGATGCCGGGCGGGACAAGCGCGCTGAAGCCCAACGAAGGTGGAAGGCGGCGCAAATCGGGTTGAATCAAACCCTGGGCCTGGATCGCGTGGCCGCATTGCATGCGCTCATCCAAGAGTCGCTTGAGCTTTTAGCGCAACCGTCGGCCAAGCCTGGCAACAGCAACAGCAACAGCAACAGCAACAGCGACGCCAATGTCCATGTCTAAGTCCAAAAACTATGCCGTTTGGGTGGTGCTTCTGGCTGCTTCAAGCGTGTTCGCGCTGTCCATGGGCACACGGCAATCGATGGGCTTGTTTTTAAGTCCGCTCAACACAGCCACTGGCCTTGGCTTGGCCAGCATCAGCCTGGCGTTTGCGTTTGGGCAGATTTTTTGGGGTTTGACGCAGCCGTTCGCGGGTGCGTATGCTGACAAATACGGTGCTGCCCGAGTCTTGTGGGTTGGCGTCTTTTTAGTGGCCCTGGGCACTTTCATCACGCCCTACATGACCACCACGTTGGGCCTGATTTTTGCCATTGGCGTCTTGGGTGCAGGCGGCGCGGGCATTGCCGGGCCTGCGGTGCTGATGGGAGCCACAGCCCGCATGATTCCGCCTGAAAAGCATGGCATGGCCATTGGTGTCGTCAATGCAGGTGGCTCATTTGGGCAGTTTCTTATGGCACCCATTGCAGGGGCTTTGCTGGTCAGTCTGGGCTGGGCCAATGCCATGCAAACGCTGGCTTTGTTTGTGTTGCTGGCCTTGCCTGCAGCCTTTGTTTTCAGGGGCAATCCGCAAACTCCCAATAGTTCAGCAGCGCCCATTGCCAAGCCACTGAAGGCGGGTGAAGCCATCAAGGTGGCTTTGCAAAACCCAAGCTACTTGCTGCTCGGCGGCGGCTTTTTTGTGTGCGGCTTTCATGTGGCGTTTTTGGGCACCCACTTGCCGGGCGTGGTGGCGTCTTGTGGTTTGCCTACGCAATGGGGCGCATGGGCGTTGGCGGTGTTGGGTCTTTTCAATATCATGGGCAGCTTGTTGATGGGCTGGGCCATGGGTCGCTGGCGCATGAAGTCACTGCTTTCGCTGGTGTATGCAGCAAGGGCCATTGCGGTCATTGTGTTTTTGTTTGCGCCCAAAACCGGACCGGTCATGCTGACCTTTGCAGCGGTCATGGGTTTGACTTTTTTAAGCACGGTGCCACCCACGGCAGGCCTGGTGGCTAGATTTTTCGGCACCGCCAACTTGGCAACATTGTTTGGCATCGTCATGCTGACCCACCAGTTGGGGGGCTTTTTTGGAGCCTATTTGGGCGGCAAAATATTTGACGCCACCGGAAGCTTTGACTGGGTCTGGTACATCGACATTGTGCTGGCAATCGGTGCCGCCCTGATTCACCTGCCCATCAAAGAGGCCGCCGTGGTGCGCAAGCTAAGCAGCGAGCCTCTGGCTTCCAGAGCCGCGTGACTCTGCCTGTGACAGCGCCCATGCCAGCGACCGGGACGCCAGTGGCAGCCGCCATGGATCCCAGAACTCGCTTGCTTCTGGAAGCCCCCATAGCCCGCACGCTCCTTAAATTAGGCGCGCCCAATGTGGTGGTCATGCTGTCGCAGGCTGCAGTCGGTTTGATCGAAACCTATTTTGTGGGCAAGCTGGGGACGGACGCTTTGGCAGGTATGGCGCTGGTCTTCCCACTGGTGATGTTCATGCAAATGACCAGCAATGGGGCCATGGGTGGCGGCATCTCGGCGGCTGTCGCGCGTGCTTTAGGCAGTGGGCGGCGTGAGGATGCCAATGCCTTGGTGCTGCACGCCGTGGTCATTGCTTTGGGATTTGGCCTGCTGTTTTCCGCCATCATGTTGTTGGGTGGTGCGTGGATCTATTCCCTCATGGGGGGCCGGGATCTGGCATTGAAATCAGCCTTGCTGTATTCCAATTGGGTTTTTGCGGGGGCCATGTTGATCTGGTTTTTCAACGCCTTGTCGGCGCTGATTCGGGGCACTGGCAACATGATGATGCAGGCCTGGGTGATGTTGGGCGGTGCTGTGCTGCTGGTTCCTCTGTCTGCATTGTTGATTTTCGGTTGGGGGCCAGTGCCGGGCTTGGGCATTGTGGGTGGGGCCTTGGCCCTGCTGGCTTACTACGCTTTGGGTAGCATCATCTTTGTGGTTTACCTGCAATCAAAAGGCAGTCTGCTTCAACTTCGCTGGACGGGCATCAAGTTGCGCAAGGTTTTGTTTTGGGACATTTTGCGGGTGGGCTTGGTGGCGATTTTTTCAACCGCGGCCACCAACGTGGCCATTGGCTTTGCAACGGCCATGGTTGGCCTTTTTGGCACAGCGGCCATTGCGGGCTATGGCACGGCATCAAGACTCGAGTACCTGTTGGTGCCCCTCGTTTTTGGCTTTGGCGGGCCTTTGGTGGCCATGGTCGGGACCTGCATGGGTGCAGGCAAGCCTGAGCGCGCTCTCAAAGCCACCTGGATTGGCGCTGCCATGTCCTTCGTGCTTGCGGAGTGTGTGGGCCTTTGGGCAGCGCTATTCCCCAAAGCCTGGCTGTCACTTTTTGACTCTGACCCTGCCATGCTGGAGGCGGGTTCGAACTATTTGCAAATCGTAGGTCCAACTTTTGGTTTTTTTGGCTTGGCGATTGTTTTGTACTTTGCTTCGCAAGGGGCGGGCAGGCTGTTTTGGCCAGTCGTGGGCAACATTGTCCGGCTCGTCATTGCCGTTGCGGGCGGATGGCTGGCGATTCAGGGCTGGAATTCCCTCAATGGCGTGTTTGTCGCCCAAGCGGTGGCCTTGGTGGCCTATGGCTGCCTGAATGCCTGGGCCATCGCTGGAGGAGCCTGGTTTGGGCCGGTTGGCTGGCCCAGAACCACGGTGGAGCGCCACAAGTGATTCCTCCGGTCGGTGTGCGGTCGCGGACCCTGAGCGGTGTCAACGGTTTGACCCTGCACCTGCTTGAAGCCGGGTTTGAGCACCTTGGGTCAGCATGCAAGGGGCGCATCATCTTGCTGCACGGCTTTCCAGAGTTGGCGTACAGCTGGCGCAAAGTCATGCTGCCTTTGGCTTCTGCCGGTTACCACGTGATCGCGCCAGATCAACGTGGTTATGGTCGCACCGAAGGGTGGGACAGTGCTTATGACGGCGACGTGGCGTCGTTTGGCATGCTCAATTTGGTGCAGGATGTTGTGGCGCTGGTGCAAGCGCTGGGTTGGGTCGATGTGACTGCTGTGGTGGGTCATGACTTTGGCTCCAGCGTGGCCGCTTGGTGCGCGTTAACGCAGCCTGATGTTTTTAAGTCAGTCGTGATGATGAGCGCGCCATTTGCGGGGCCGCCCGCCACGGCTGCTTCTGGTGGCGCGACAACCCCTGATCTGCACGCCGATCTGGCCGCACTAGCCCGCCCCCGCAAACATTACCAATGGTATTACTCGACTCCTGAAGCCGACGCCAACATGCGCCAGGCACCGCAGGGTATTCACTCATTCCTAAGGGCGTACTACCATCACAAAAGTGCAGACTGGGCGCAAAACAAACCGCATAAACTGCAAAATTCAAGCGCCTCGGAGTTTGCAAAAATGCCAACTTACTACGTGATGGATTGGCTTGACGGCATGGCGGAAACCGTGGCGCATGAAATGCCCTCTGCCACGCAAATTTCAAACTGCAATTGGTTGCCGGATGACGAACTGGCGGTGTACAGCGCTGCGTTCAGCCACACCGGGTTTCAAGGCGCGTTGAACTGGTATCGATGTGCCAACAGTCCCGTTTTGTCAGTGGGCTTGCAACAGTTTTCGGGGCACACGATCAACCAGCCGTCATGCTTTATTGCGGGCCAAAGTGACTGGGGAATTTACCAAAAACCTGGGGCGTTCGAAGCGATGCAATCAACGGCTTGCACGCAAATGACCGGCTGCCATTTGGTTCATTGCGCAGGGCACTGGGTGCAGCAGGAGCAAGCGGCTATGGTGAGCGATCTGCTACTCAATTTTCTCAAAACGACCTGAGCGCGGTTGTTCCCGACAGCAGGCTTTCTGGGCCTAAACCGGAACCGTGTAATTCAGCGTCATCCGCCCGCCGTCCACCACCACGATTTCTCCCGTGACGTAGCTTGCCGCGTCGCTAGCTAGCCAAGCCACCACATCGGCAATTTCTGAAGGCTCGCCCAGGCGCTTCATCGGGGTGCGGCTCATGATTTTGGCGCGGGCTTCGTCGCTGGTAAGCACTGCTTTGCTGGCCAGTTCGGTGGCAATGGTGCCAGGTGCCACGGCATTGACCCGAATGCCTTTGTCCGCCAAGGACAGCGCCATGACCCGCGTCAACTGGTTGATGCCGCCTTTGCTGACGTTGTAGCTGGCGATGGTCGGAATTGCCAACACGGCGTTGACTGAACTCATGTTGACGATAGCCCCAGAATGGGCACGCGCCATGACCCGTGCCACCGCTTGACCCATCAAAAATGAGCCTTTGAGGTTGACGCGCAGCACGGCGTCAAAATCGGTCTCAGTCACGTCCAGAAAATCTGCCGCTTTGAAAATTCCGGCGTTGTTGACCAGCACATCAATGCGATGGTGTGCCTGAACCGCAGCCGCCACGGCGGCCTCGACCTGGCGCTGATCGCCCACATCGCAATGCAGGTAAATTGCACCCAATTCGGTGGCGAGCGCGGCACCTTTAACGTCGTCTACATCCAGCAGCACCAAGTGAGCGCCCTCGCGTGCAAAGCGGCGCGCGCAAGCTTCGCCAATACCCTGCGCGCCCCCTGTGACGATGACAACTTTGCCAGCATGGCCGAATGAAATTTCAGCGTTACCCAGGGGCGGTGTGAAGGTCATGCCAATGCCCATCCGCGGTAAGCTGCGACAAATTCAGAGGCCTTTTGTTTCACCGCAACGGCACCAAGGCCCGGCTGGTACAAGCTCGACCCCAGGCCAAACCCTGCTGCGCCAGCCGCGCGCCATGGCCCCATGTTGTCCATGCGAATACCTCCTACAGGAAAAATCAGGGTGGCGGGTGGCAAAACCGCCCGCATCGCCCTGAGGCCAGCGGGCGAGCTTTGCTCTGCCGGAAACAGTTTGAGACCGTGGGCACCGGCAGCCAAGGCGGCGAATGCCTCAGTCGGCGTCGCAATGCCGGGTAGGCAAACCAGCCCTAATCGCAGGGCTTCCCGCACCACGGTGGCATCGAAATTGGGTGACACGACCCATTGCCCGCCTGCAGCCTGCACGTCAAGCACTTGCGAGGCCGACAGAACCGTGCCTGCGCCCACCAGCGCCATCGGGTGCTGCTGTGCCAGCAGGGCAATGCTGTCGAACGGCTGCGGTGAGTTCAAAGGGACTTCCAGCATCGCAAAACCTGATGTTGCCAAGGCCTGACCCATGGCTGGCGCTTCACTGGGCGTCAATCCCCGCAAGATCGCGATCAGCGGTAGGCTTTGCAGGGCGATTAAGAATTTCTCGGCAGGTGTCATGGGTGATTGCTGGTGGGTGGTAGGTGGTGTCGGAATGTTTTGGGGAGATGGTTTTTTACAATTTGCCAAAAAACTCAAATTGCTATTATATACATAGCAAACTATTGATATTATTAGAGAGCTAGAGGGCTATTTTATTCATTTTTCGGCATTTTTGGGCTTTTTATCGGCATTTCTGGAAATCTCATATCACCGGTGATATGAACTTTATCAAAAAGCGCAATTGTCAGATTCAAGGGGTGGTCAATGTCAGCGCAAGCGCATGCAGGCCAGCCCAGGTGGCTTGCGCTCCAAGTTGCCGCGTGCGAACGCCTTTTTGCGCCAGGGCCAGCGCATACCGCGCGGTCAAGGCATCAGAGCCCGCCAGCACCACTTCAACGCCCTCGGGCAGGTCCTGCGCCCGAAGCTCCTCGCCAATCACCAGGCCAGATAAGTAGCTGGTCAGCGCCGACGCACCCTTGCGCGAAAACAGCGACAGCGTTCTGGCGGTGAAGGCCAAATGCAGCAGCCCCTCGTTGCCTTGGGCCAAGCGAACGCCTTGAGTAAAGGCGATTTCATCCAATGGCGCATCGGCCTGGAGCGATTTTGAAAGCAGGGAATGTTGGCTCAGCAATGCGTAAATTTCGCCGGTCATGCAGGTTCGAAAAGTCACAATGCGCCCATCTTTCACCTGCGCCCATTTGCTGTGCGTGCCGGGCAACACAAACAAACCGTCACGCAGGTTCAGCAGTTGCATGGCCCCCAAAATCTGCACCTCCTCGCCGCGCATCACGTCAGGCGCGTGGGCATGTTCACAGCTTAAACCGGGCACGATGGCGATACGCCAAGGGGTGTGCCCAGGTTGGTCCTGCGGCGCAAGCCAAGTGATCTGGGCGGCGATTTCGTCAAAACCTGCGGGGCAAGGGCAGTAGGGCGCTTCCACCCAACCTTGCTTGCTGCCCGCCATGCCGGATACCAAGGCGAGGCTTTCGCTTTGGGCCATCCAGCTGCCGCAAAAGGCTTCGAAAACCGATGAAAAATCTGACTTTGCCACCGTCAACATGCCACGGTCGCTGGTGCGTTCTTCAAGCATCCGTCCAGTAGCATCGAGCCGTGCTGCCCGCAGCGACGTGGTGCCCCAGTCGACTGCAATCAAGCTTGACTGTTGATTCACGATTCAGTCCAAAGTGACTGGTTGAAGCGAGCTTGCAATCGCAAAAAATCAGTGGTTGTCGCGTGGCACAGCCGATCCGCGCATGCCTACCAAAAAGTCCAAATCGGCCCCTTGGTCGGCCTGCAAAACGTGATCGACGTACAGCTTCCAGTAGCCCGATGACATGGGTGGCGCAGGGACTTGCCAAGTGGCCAACCGGCGGGCAAGCTCTTGGTCGCTAATGTGCAAATGCAGTTTGCGCTCGGGCACATTCAATTCAATGATGTCGCCGTTTTGAACCACGGCCAGCGGCCCACCGGCTGCGGCTTCGGGTGCTGTGTGCAGCACGACGGTGCCATAGGCAGTGCCGCTCATGCGGGCGTCGCTGATGCGCACCATGTCGGTAATGCCCTTGCGCAGCACCTTGGGCGGCAGCGGCATGTTGCCGACTTCGGCCATGCCAGGGTAGCCCTTGGGCCCACAGTTTTTGAGCACTAAGACACAATGCTCATCAACGTCCAGGTTTTCGTCATCAATGCGGGCGTGAAAGTCTTCAATGTTTTCAAACACCACGGCTCGGCCCTTGTGGACCATCAATTCAGGCGTGGCGGCACTGGGTTTGATGACCGCACCTCTGGGGGCCAAGTTGCCGCGCAGCACGGCGATACCGGCTTTGTCTTTGAACGGCACCGCAAAGGTTTTGATCACGCGTGGATCGTAGTTTTGCGCATCAGCGATGTTGTCACCCATGGTTTTTCCACTGGCCGTGATCACATTCAAATGCAGCAGGTGCGCGATCTCCTTCATCACGACTGGCAGCCCACCTGCGTAGCAAAAGTCTTCCATCAGGTGTTCGCCAGAGGGCTGCAGGTTGACCAAACAAGGCAACTCGCTGGCCAGTCTGTCAAAGTCTTCAATGGTGAGCTTCAAACCAAGCCGGCCTGCGATGGCAATCAAGTGAATCACCGCGTTGGTGGAGCCGCCAATGGCCGCCAGTGTGCGAATGGCGTTTTCAAAAGCCTCCAGGGTCAGGATGTTAGAGATTTTGAGGTCGCGCTGCACCATGTCCACTATGCGCCGTCCGGCGTTGCGGGCCAGCACATTGCGCCGTCCGTCCACTGCGGGGTAGGCGGCGTTGCCTGGCAAGCCAATACCCAAGGCCTCCACCATGCTGGCCATGGTGCTGGCAGTGCCCATGGTCATGCAGTGGCCATGGCTGCGGTGCATGCAGCTTTCGGCTTCAAAAAAGTCGGCCAGCTTCAAGGTGCCCGCGCGCACCTGCTCGCTCATGCTCCATACCCCCGTGCCGCTACCCAGCTCCTGGCCTCGCCATTTGCCATTGAGCATCGGGCCGCCGCTGACGCCAATGGTCGGCAGGTTCACGCTGGCCGCCCCCATCAGCAGCGACGGGGTGGTTTTGTCGCAGCCCATCAGCAGCACCACACCATCCACCGGGTTGCCGCGAATCGACTCTTCAACATCCATGCTGGCCAGGTTTCGGTAAAGCATGGCCGTGGGTCGCAGCAAAGTTTCGCCCAAAGACATCACCGGAAATTCAAGGGGAAAACCGCCAGCCTCGTAAACCCCTATCTTGACTTGCTCTGCAAGTGTGCGAAAGTGCGAGTTGCAAGGCGTCAGTTCGCTGAACGTGTTGCAGATGCCAATCACGGGGCGGCCATCAAACTGATCGTGCGGAATGCCTTTGCCTTTGACCCAACTGCGGTAAGCAAAGCCATCGCGGTCTTGGCGCCCAAACCATTGTTGGCTGCGCAAATTTGAACCTGGCGGCTTGGGGCCAGAATTGCTCAGATCAGCAGAACCTGCTGCGCCGGACGGCAAGTTTTCAGGGGGTGGGTTTTTGGAGTTGGCGCTCATTTTGTGGCAAGTTTGTGGGGTAATTTGGGGTTGAAATCGACAGAAATTTGGGGTTTACCACTATGGTTGAATCATAGTATGGTAATACGATAGAGCTCTTCTAGCAACGTAGAAATGAGTGAGCTTAAATTGTCAACACCTGACGCCAAACCCGACATATTGGTTGTCGCCAAATTATGGCCTCCTTTGATGGAGGCCTTGCAATCTGCATTCACGGTGCATGACCGCATTCATGAATCCGACCCTGTGGCGTTTGCCAAAATCGCTCCCAAAATTCGGGCGATTTCGGGTGGCGGCGAATCCAAAGTGCCTGCCAGCCTGTTGGCCCAGTTGCCCGCGCTCGAAGTGATTTCAGTGTTTGGCGTGGGCTACGACGGTTACGATGTGCCAGCCGCCCATGCACGCGGAGTGCCGCTGACCAACACCCCTGATGTTTTGACCGACGAAGTTGCCGACATGGGCATTGGCCTCATGCTGTCGATTGCGCGGCGCATTCCACAGGCTGACAAATACGTTCGCGCTGGCCTTTGGCCCAATGGCCCCATGCCGCTGGCACGCAAGGTGAGTGGCGCGCGTTTGGGTATCGTGGGTTTAGGTCGCATTGGTTTGGCCATTGCCCGTCGCGCTGAGGGTTTTGGCATGCAAATCAGTTATTCGACGCGTACCCCTAAAGTTGAGCTTGCTTACCGCTACTTTTCAAGCGCAGCTGCTTTGGCCGCAGAGGTCGACTTTTTGATGGTCATCACCCCCGGCGGTGCGGCAACGCGCGGCTTGATCAATGCTGAAGTGCTGAATGCCCTGGGCTCCAAGGGTTACTTGATCAACGTCGCCCGTGGCTCCGTAGTGGACCAAACCGCATTGATCAAGGCGCTTGATGCAGGCGCCATTGCCGGTGCGGCGCTGGATGTTTTTGAAGATGAGCCCAATGTGCCTGCGGCATTGCGCGAACGCGACAACGTGGTGCTCACCCCGCACATCGCCAGTGCAACCTGGCAAACCCGGCGGGCCATGGCCGATTTGGCGTTTGACAACTTGCAAGCCCATTTTTCAGGCAAGCCTTTGTTGTCGCCAGTTCCTCGGCTCGGTGCCTAGTTGGCGTTACATGCTCGGTCAATTCGCTGCAAACCATGATCAAAAACGTTCACGGCAACACGGTTGATTTTCTAGGCGAAGCGATTGTCGCAGGCCGTTACGCGGTTGGCGCATCAATTCCCCCGGAGCCGGTGTTGTGTGAAGAGCTCGGTGTCAGCCGCACTGTGGTGCGTGAGTCAGTCAAATCACTAGTGGCAAAAGGCTTGATTCACACCGGCCCCAAAGTGGGTACGCGTGTTTTGAAAGCCGACAACTGGAACTGGTTTGATGCCGATGTCATCGCTTGGCAAGCCAAGGCCGGGTTGACGCCCGAATTCATCCGCGACCTCCAGGACTTGCGCCGTGTGGTCGAGCCCGCCGCCGTCAAGTTGGCTGCTGTCAGGGCGACTGCATCAGACATTGCGGGCATCGAAGAAGCCTATCTAGGCATGAAGCTGGCCGTGACGGAAGGGGGCGACTACGTCACCCATGATTTGCGCTTTCACCAGGGTTTGCTGCGTGCCTCGCACAACCGAATGTTGGTTCAGATGAGCAAGGCTTTGAGTGCCTTGTTGCGCACCAGTTTTGAGTTGTCCACCAGCAAAAAGGGAGGGCCGCGCAAGTCCTTGCCTTTGCACCGTGCTGTACTGGATGCCGTCATTGCCCGCAACCCCGCCTTGGCTGACAGGGCAATCTGTGTCTTGATAGATGGTGCCCATGCAGACATTGAGCAAATTTTGAGCTCACGCAGGCGCTTGCCCCAAGTTAATGAGCCCGCCTTGCTTTTGAAGGCCGCTTAAGCCTGGCCTGTTTCACCTGTATTTCCGTCGCTGATTTTTCTTCGCTAACCAACCAAAAAGGAGATTCTCAAATGAAATTCAAATTGCTGGCCACTGCCGCCTGCGTGACCACGGCGCTGCTGGCGCATGGTACTGCGCAGGCGCAGGAAAAATTAACCGTATGGTGGGGCAAAGGCTTCTACAAAGCCGAAGACGATGCGCTGTTTGCCGCCATCAAAAAGTTCGAAGCTAAAAATCCGAAAATCAAGATCGACCTGTCGCTCTATGCGCCGCAAGAGATGATTCCAAAGTCGGTTGCCGCTATGGACGCTGGCAATCCACCCGACGTGGCCTATGGCGACGTGTACGATTTTCAAGTCACCGCCAAGTGGGCTTATGACGGCAAGCTGGAAGATGTGAGCAGCATCATCGACCCGATGCGGGCCAAGTTCGAGCCAGCTGCGTTAGCCACCACATTCCTCTACAACAACGCCAAACAAACGCGTGCCTACTACGCCTACCCGATCAAACAGCAGACCATGCACATCCAGTACTGGAAGGACATGCTGGCTGAGGCCGGATTCAAGGAGTCCGACATTCCCAAAGACTGGAAAGGCTATTGGGATTTCTGGTGTGACAAAGTGCAAACGGGTTATCGACAAAAAACCGGCACTCGCGCTTTTGGTATCGGCCAGCCCTTGGGCGTGGACTCGAGCGATTCGTTCTTCTCGTTCCTTACCTTCATGGACGCGCACAACGTCAAGCTGGTTAGTGACTCAGGCAAATTGTTGGTGGACGACCCGGCTGTGCGCCAAGGCCTGATTAATACGCTGACTGACTACACCACCGTCTACAGCCGGGGCTGCACGCCACCTTCCAGTACCAACTGGAAAGACCCGGACAACAACGTCGCCTTCCACAACAAGACCACTGTGTTGACGCACAACGCCACCATTTCAATTGCGGCGAAGTGGCTCGACGATATGAACAACCAGACCTTGACCCAGGCGCAGCGCGACACGGCCAAAGCCAACTACACCGAAAAAATTGCCACAGCAGGGTTTCCAAACAAACCTGATGGCAGCAAGATGGTGTACCGAGCCGCCGTTAAAACCGGCGTGATTTTTCAAGCCGCTAAAAACAAGGAAGCTGCCAAGAAGTTTGTAGCATTCCTGTTGGATGATGCGAACCTCACGCCCTATGTCGAAGGCTCCTTGGGCCGCTGGTTTCCGGTGACCAAGGCGGCGCAACAAAGTCCGTTCTGGAAGGGTGACCCGCACCGTTTGGCTGTTTACAACCAGTTCACTGCTGGCACTTCACCGTTCGAATTCACCAAAAACTACAAGTTCACGGTGCTGAACAACGAAAATGTCTGGGCCAAAGCCGCCAACCGTGTGTTGTCGGAGAAGGTGCCCGTCGACAAAGCAGTTGACGAGATGATTGCCCGCATCAAGGTGGTTGCAAACTAAGCTTTTGATTGGTGTGCGCTTCAGGGTTTTGGGGCGGCTGTGGGCAGCTTGCTGCAGCCGTCCTGCCTTGAGCGGCTTTGAAGCGCTTTTGATTTGAACTGTATGACACAAGCTGTTTCGACTTTGCCAATTTCTCACGCTGGGCGCAAACGTCCATTGAGCCAGTACGAGCTGTGGGGCCGCATTTTTGTGGTGCCCTACTTGCTGGTGTTCGTCATTCTGGTGTTGTTCCCTGTCGGCTACGGCTTGTGGTTGGCGCGCAACCCTGAGAGCTATGTCAAGCTGTTTGCTGACCCCATTTTCTTTCGCACCGTTGTCAATACTTTGATCTTTTTGGTTGTAGCGATCAACCTGAAAATGGTGATCGCACTTTTTTTATCGGGCTTCTTTGTGCAGACTCGCTGGTGGATCAAAATTCTAGCGGTGCTTTTCATCCTGCCTTGGGCGGTGCCTTCCATACCCACCATTTTGTCAGTCCGTTTCATGCTCAACCCCGAGTGGGGCGTGATCAACCAGACCATCTACAAGCTGACTGGGCTGGATGGCCCCAACTGGTTGAACGATCCAACGCTGGCGCTGTGTTTCTCGATGTTGATGCACATCTGGAAGTCATTGCCGTTTTGGACCTTGATTCTGGTGGCAGGCCGCATGGCGATCCCGGGCGAGCAGTATGAAGCGGCTGCCGTTGACGGTGCCACGACTTGGCAGAAGTTTCGTTTTATCACTTGGCCTTCGATGCGCACGCTGTACGTGACGTCACTGATTCTTTCGATGATCTGGACCTTGGGCGACTTCAACAGTGTGTACCTTTTGACAGGTGGCGGCCCGGCTGACCTCACCCACGTACTGGCGACTTTGGGCATTCGGTATTTGCGGCTTGACCAGCTTGATGTGGCCATGGCCTCTATCGTGGTGGCACTCCCATTGGTTCTACCTTTGGTTTATTTCATGATGAAACGCCTGAGCAAATGAGCAAGATCACACTCAAAAAAGTGACCACAGAAGCTAAGTTGCTGCTGATTGGCATCCCGGTCTTCTTGTGGACAATCATTCCGGTTTACCACATGTTCCTGTTTGCCATTTCCGAGCGGGATACGGCCACATCAGGCCGACTGTGGCCGAAAAACCCAACACTGCAAAATTTCGACCATGTCTTCAATCAAAAGCACTTTTACCTAAACCATTTCTGGCAGCAGTTGGGCAATTCATTGTCGATTGCGTTTTCGGTGGGTGCGATTACCTTGGTGATAGCCACCATGGCGGCCTTTGCGATCAGCCGCCTGAAGGTGCGTGGCGGGCGCACGGTGTTGAACCTGGCATTGTTCACCTACTTCATTCCGGCTGCGTTTTTGGCGGTGCCGATGTACAAAACCATGGCGACTTATGGCCTGCTCAACAACCACTGGTCGCTGATTTTGTCGATGGTGACGATCGCATCGCCGTATTGCATCTGGGTACTGAAGCAAGCGTCTGACAAGTTGCCCTACGAGCTGGATGAAGCTGCGCGAATGGACGGTGCAACGCCGTTGCAACTGTTTCGCCTCGTCTATTTGCCGTTGATGCTGCCGTCTCTGGTGGCAGTGGGTACCTATTCGTTGCTTCTGGCTTGGAATGAATATTTGTATGCGTTCTTGTTGTTGTCCAAGGAAACAGATTTGACCCTGGCAGTCGCGCTGGGTAATTTTTTGGCAGCTGATGATTCTCCTTGGGAGCTTCTCATGGCCACCGGCTTTTTGTACGCGCTGCCTCCGGCTGCAATTTATTACGTCTTCAAGCGCTACATGGTGTCGGGTTTGACCGCAGGCGCCGTGAAAAGTTAGTTTCTTCAAAAGGCTCAGTCCGATGGCAACCGTTTCATTTAGAAATATAGAAAAAAGTTTTGGCAAGACCAAGATCATTCACGGCATCAGTTTTGATATTTCTGATGGTGAATTTGTGGTGCTGGTCGGCCCGTCAGGCTGCGGAAAGTCCACGCTCCTGCGCATGTTGGCTGGCTTGGAGGAGATCACAGCGGGTGAAATTGCAGTAGACGACAAAGTGGTGAATGAGCTTGATTCCAAGGACCGCGACATCGCCATGGTGTTTCAAAGCTACGCCTTGTACCCGCACATGACGGTGCGTGAGAACATGGCCTTCAGCCTAAAGCTGCGCAAGGCTGATGCAGCTTTGACCAACCAGCGGGTGGGTGACGCGGCCCGTATTTTGAATCTTGATGCCTTGCTAGACCGGTTTCCCCGTGAGCTGTCAGGCGGCCAGCGTCAGCGGGTTGCCATGGGGCGGGCGATTGTGCGCGACCCCAAAGTCTTTTTGTTTGATGAGCCCTTGTCCAATCTGGACGCCAAGCTGCGGGTGTCGATGCGGGCGGAAATTAAAGCGCTGCACCAGCGGCTTAAAACCACCACGGTGTATGTCACGCACGACCAGATTGAAGCGATGACGCTGGCAGACCGCATTGTGGTGATGCACGACGGCATCATTGAGCAAATTGGCACGCCCTTGGAGTTGTTCGATGCGCCGGGCAATCTGTTTGTGGCTCAATTTATCGGGTCGCCTTCGATGAATGTGCTCCCTGGAGTATTGCGCAAGGTCGACGGCAAGGCCTGGGTTGAAGCGCATGGAGAGCGTTGGCCCGCGTCGGTAAGCGTGTCGGGTGTTGACGGTCAGGCGGTGAGCTTTGGCGTGCGACCTGGTGATATTTCGCTGTCTGACAGCGAGCAAGGCATTGCCGCCAAAGTGATCGTGATCGAGCCGACCGGGGCCGAGACAGAGTTGCTGTTGGACGTGGGCGGCGCGCAGATTGTGGTGGTGATTCATGGCCGCACGCTGGCCAAGCCAGACGACGTCATTTACCTTGAATTTGACGCCCAAAAAACACACCTTTTTGACAACCAATCGGGCACAAGACTTGTCTGAAGTTGATGAAGAAACTGAAATTGAAACGCTTACAACCATCGCTATGACTTCTGCTGCCACTTTCAGATTGGATGGCCGTGTGGCCTTGGTCACTGGTTCATCGGCGGGCATTGGCCTCGCGCTGGCGCGGGGGTTGGGCGAGGCTGGCGCCACGGTGGTGCTCAATGGTCGGGGTGAAGCCAAGCTGGCCGCTGTGGCAGCGCAACTTCAAGACGAAGGTTTGACCGTGCATTCACGTGTATTTGATGTGACGCAGTCCAAAGCTGTTCAAGCGGCGATTGACGATATTGAAGCCACCGTGGGCGCGATTGACATCCTCGTCAACAACGCTGGCATGCAGCGCCGCGCACCGTTGCAGGATTTTTTGGAGGAAGACTGGCACCTGCTGATGCGCACCAACCTGGACAGCGTGTTCATGGTGGGGCAAGCCGTGGCCCGCAAAATGATCACGCGAAAGCGCGGCAAGATCATCAACATCTGCTCAGTTCAAAGTGAGCTGGGCCGCCCCAACATTGCGCCCTACACCGCCAGCAAAGGGGCCGTCAAAATGCTGACCAAAGGCATGGCGATTGACTGGGGCCCCCACGGTATCAATGTCAACGGCCTCGGCCCAGGTTACTTTGCCACAGAGCTCAATGCGGCATTGGTTGCCGATGAGACGTTCAGCGCCTGGTTGATTGGCCGCACGCCCAGCCGGCGTTGGGGCAAGGTTGAAGACTTGGCGGGTGCCACCGTATTTTTGGCAAGCGACGCATCCAATTTTGTCAATGGGCACATTTTGTATGTCGATGGCGGTGTCACTGCCAGCCTTTAGTGGCGTCCTCGTTTCAATCTCCCTCTCGGAACCTCTTTCGCAATAGCCGGCATAGCATGACTATCACCTCCCTTCAGTCACCTCCAGACAGTTCGCTCGACCCTTCGCAGCGGCGTATTCGCTCCTTGATGTGCCATGGCGCACTGGACTTGCGGCTTGAGCACCTGCAACCCGACGCGGCGGACTTTCCACCGATTTTGGGGGGCCGCCAACTGCGGATTCGGGTGGCGTTTGGCGGCATTTGCGGGTCTGACCTGCATTACTACCAGCACGGTGGGTTTGGCGTGGTGCGCATCAAGCAGCCTATGGCTTTGGGGCATGAAATTTCAGGTGTTGTGGACGAGGTGGGTTCTGAGGTCGCAGGTTTCAAGCCTGGCCAGCGCATTGCCATTTCGCCTTCGCGTCCTTGTGGGAATTGCCGCTTTTGTCAATTGGGGCAGCATAACCATTGCTTGGCCATGCGTTTTTATGGCAGTGCCATGCCGTTCCCCCATATTCAAGGCGGATTTCGGGATCGGTTGGTGATTGAGCAACACCAGGCACATGCTGTGGCTGATCACTTGAGTTTGTCGGAGGCGGCGCTGGCTGAGCCCTTGTCAGTTGGGCTGCATGCCATCCATCGGGCGGGCGGCGTTTTTGGAAAGCAGGTTTTGGTGACGGGCTGTGGCCCGATTGGGTCGCTGTTGATTGGCGGTTTGCGTCGCGCTGGGGCCGCCCGCATTGTTGCGGTGGATGTTGCGCAGATGCCTTTGGACTGTGCCCGCAAAATGGGCGCTGACGAGACGGTTGACTTGGCGACTCAGCCCGACGGCCTGACCAAGTACATGGCTGACAAGGGCCAGTTTCAGGCGGTTTTTGAATGCTCTGGCAACGAACGGGCGCTTAAAAGTGCGCTGGACGTGATTGCGCCGCAGGGCGTGCTGGTGGCGGTGGGACTGGGCGGCGACATGATGCTGCCGATGAATCAAATCGTCGCCAAAGAGATCGATCTGCGCGGCACCTTTCGCTTTCATCCAGAGTTTGCCGTCGCCATACAGTTCTTGAACGAACGCTTGATCGACGTCAAGCCCGTCATTACCCGCATTTTGCCGTTTGATTCAGCCATAGAGGCGTTCAAACTGGCGGGTGATAAATCTCAATCCTTGAAGGTTCTGATTGCGTTTGACGAAACCATAGCTGCGTAGGTCAGAGCTCAAGCTCGATGCGATTTCGCTGATTGCGCGCCCAGCAATTTCACTAAAAATCAACACCAACCCAATCCTTCGATCGGTTAAATCATGGCAACTTTCACCAAAGTCATTCTTTTCACTGACACCGATGGGCGGGCTCAATTTCGCGAGGAAGCGGTTGAAATGAATGAGGGCAACCCGCAGGCCATGCTGTCTAGCTTGATGCCCTCGGGCGGTTTGCAATTGCGCCAAAGCCCGGTGGGTTTCAGGAGTCAATTTCATTGCTCCACCACGCCGCAGTGGGTGTTCATATTGGGTGGGCAAATGGAGATAGGTTTGCAGGGCGGTGTCTCGCGCATTTTCAAACCGGGCGACCACTTTTACTCCATTGATCTGCTGCCAGCGGGTGTCGCCTTTGACCCCCAAATTCATGGCCATTGGAGCCAGCAACTTGGTGGTGAGCCTTTGACCACGCTCTTTGTGCGTGGTTGAGCCGTTTTAACAAAAGTCATATCACCGGTGATATGACTTTGATCAAATGACGCGGAAAAGCCGAAATTATTGACTAAATCGGCCTCTAGCTCCCGAATAATATCAATAGTTTGCTATATAAATAATAGTAATTATTGAAGAAAGCCGGTTTTTGGTAAATGCCCCTTGCGGGGCCGTTTTAACGCCCAAAGGAGCCGCGGTTCCCGCCGGGGCCTCTTGATCCGCCACCGCCGCCGCCGCCATACCCACCGCCTCCACCGCCGCCGCCTCCACCGCCGCCAGAGCGTCCACCGCCACCGCCGCCGCCGGTATTGCGATTTCCGCCGCCATAGCCACCGCCGCCGCCGCCACGGCGTGCACCGCTGCGTTCGGCCATCATGTCAACGCTAGTGCGCATTGGGTCAGGTTGACCGCCTTGCGCAGGACGAGGCGCTTGGCCACTGCCGCCGCCAAATCCACCCCCAAAGCCACTGCCTGTGCGAACGCGGTCTTGCGGTGTGCGCGAGCTGAAATTGCGTGGCGCATGGTTTGTTGGTTGCGCATCTTCCAGATTTCTATTGCCGTCTTCGCCGCGACCGACATTTCGATTCGTGTTGCGGCCCTCATTGCGAGCACCGTGGCTTGGGCTGTTTCGGCCACCGCCACCACCGCCGCCATTGCCACCACCGGCTCCACGCCCAGCGCCTTGGCCATTGCGAGCGCCGCGTCCATTGCCATTACCGCCGCCGCCGTTCGCGCCCTTGCTCTCGCGCACGCGCGTCAGCATTTCGGTGCGAGCCGCACGGCCAGCGGCCATCATCACGTCGCGGCTTGGGGCCTTGCCAGCGCCGCCCCAGATGGTCTGACGGCCCATGGCAATCGGCTCGGCATGCTCACCCGGTTCAGGCTCGAAGCCTGGCACCACCTTGACTTCAATATTTTGCTTGGTGAAGCGCTCAATGTCTTGCATGAAGCCCTCTTCGTCCATGCAAACCAGGTTCACGGCAGCGCCATCGGCACCCGCGCGGCCTGTGCGGCCAATGCGGTGCACATAGTCTTCTGAAACATTGGGAATGTCGTAATTCACCACGTGCGGCAGGTCGTCAATATCGATGCCGCGCGCGGCAATGTCGGTGGCGACCAGGGCACGAATGTCACCGCTTTTAAAGCCGCTCAGGGCTTCGGTGCGTGCGGTTTGGCTCTTGTTGCCATGCAAAGCCATAGCGTGAATGCCGTTTTTGGTCAGAAACTCGGCCACATTGTTGGCGCCAAATTTGGTGCGGGTGAACACCAGCACCTGGCTCCAGTTTTGTTCATTGATGATGTGCGCCAACAGCGCCTTTTTCTTGCCGCGTCCTACCGGGTGAATCACCTGAGTGATGCGTTGCACAGTGGTGTTGCGCGGGGTGACTTGCACGCTTTGCGGATTTTTCAGCAGCGTGGCTGCCAAGTCGCGAATTTCATCACTGAACGTGGCCGAGAACAACAGGCTTTGCTTGTCGCGAGGCACGGCGGCCAAAACTTTTTTCACGTCGTGAATGAAACCCATGTCCAGCATTCGGTCGGCTTCGTCGAGCACCAGCATTTGCACCTGGCCCAAGTCCAGCACGCCTTGCTGCAGCAGATCCAGCAGGCGGCCCGGTGTGGCCACCAAAATGTCGATGCCTTTTTTCACGCGGCTGATTTGCGGGTTCATGCCGACACCGCCAAAAATCACGGTGCTGGTGAGCTTCAAAAACTTGCCATACACCTTAACCGATTCTTCAACCTGAGCCGCCAGTTCCCGGGTGGGCGTCAGCACCAGAGCACGGATGCCCGTGCCGCCAAATTTGTTGACTGCGCTTTGACCCGCGTCCAGCTTGTGCAGCATGGGCAGCACAAACGCTGCGGTCTTGCCGGTGCCGGTTTGTGCGCCGCCTAGCAAGTCGTGGCCGTTGAGCACCATGGGAATGGCCTCTGCCTGAATGGCTGTGGGGGTTTCATAACCATGCTCGCGCACAGCCTGAACGATGGCAGGAGCCAGCTTTAAATCTTCGAAATTCATGAGTTGATGTTGCACCCGTCCGGGGCGCTAGGGATATCGGCCTGTCCGACAGCCAAAGCGCGCCGGATCAGTCAAGGTCGATAGAGTCAAAAGTGGAGCAATGGCCGTTTAAAAAACCGAACGCTCCCAGCAAGTTGCTGCAATTGTGGGCAACTGAGATTCCACAATTCTGGGAATTATCGCACGGAAGGGGTTGCTATCAAAAACTTCGGTTTTGCCGGTTTGACCGTGCGCCATCTCGCGGCTGCCTTTTGGCCTATGACCGAGGCACAACAATATGTAAGCAATTGCTTTGCGGGCACTGGTCACAAACCTGTTCTACTGGGAGAATGACAGAGGTGTGTTGCGCGGTGTGCCCAGGGATGGTTTTTTGAATTTGCAGGAAAACTGTCGCTTTGGCGAGCTAAATAGGGGTTCAGGTGGGCGGTACTTTGATTAAGCGGGAGTGATTGACGATGATGTTTCCAATGCCAAGGATAGGCGCTGCCGATGGGCGAGCGCAGGCTAAACCTGCATTGCGTGATTGCCTTGAAGCGGTGCTGCAACAGTCTGACCAACTGATTGGCAGCGTCATTGATGGCCTGAACTCTGCCAAACCACAGCCCCTGGCGTCCAGCAAAGGCCACGCCAAAAGCAATGTTAGCGCCACCATCGCAGGCTCCAGCCAAGCACAGACCCACGCCGTCGAATATCTCAAATCAAATCTGCAAGCGGTCAAGATTACATTTGCTTCAGAGTTGCGGGGGGCCCTGTTCAACCGCGGTGCCCACGACATGGCGGTCAAGCCAATTCTGCGGTTTGACGACTTTCAATTTCTGGATGAGAAGGAAATTGATTCCAACATCGAATTTGCACTGGCATTGCAAGAAGTGACTCAGGCAGTTGAAGAAACCCTGCCCCAGTTGAACGCGCTGGTCAGTAATTTGCTGGGTTTGGTGTCGGTTCAGTCGCAGCTCAACCCGTTAAAGCCAGATTCCTTTGTGCAAGCCTTGCGAGCGAGTTTGGGCGCGCATGTGCACGATCACGATGCACGAGTGGTCTTGCTCACGCGGGCTGCCAGCTTGATGGGTGTGTCCCTACGCCAGCTGTACAAAGATGTCACCAATTGGTTGCGCTCACAAGGTGTCGAGCCCGCCATGCAGACTGGCCCAGGTCAGGGCGGTGGTTCGGTGGGCGGCAAAGCGCCTGACACAGCGGTCACCCGCACCCTGTTGACACTGGACAAATTGCGCCGCTTGCTGGCCGGAGATTTTGATCCTCGCGCCACCGATACCGGCCCCAAAGACTTTTTGCATACGGTGCCGTTTTCGGTCGTGGCCCTGGAAGACCTGAAGCTGGTCGAGCCCATGATGCTGCGCCTGGCCAAACGCGCCAAAAAGCGAGATGTTCAGGACGCGCAAAGAGCCGGTGCCAGCTTTGGCAATTCGGGCATGCTGTCCAATGACCAACCTCAAAGCAAGCAGATTGGCCAGCAGTTGGGGGGCGAGGTGGTGCGCCTGATGCTCGAAAACCTGACGAACGATGCGCGCCTGCTGCCCCGCGTGCGCGAGCTTCTCAAAGAGCTTGAACCCGCGCTGTTGCAGTTGTCCAAGGCTGACCCTCGGTACTTCAGCGAGCGCCAGCACCCAGCGCGGCAGTTGCTGGATCGCATGACGCACAAAAGCCTGGCCTATTCGTCTGAAAGTGACGAAGGCTTTGGGCGGTTTACCAAAGCGATTTCCAACGCCACCCAGGTGCTGACCAGCGGTGAGGGTGATGCCGCGTCGTTTGCCCGGGTTTTGCGCAAACTAGAAGAGGGCTGGGAGCGCGACGAAAACGTCCAGCGCAAGCGCCATGAGGAGAATGCGCGAGCCCTTTTGCACGCTGAGCAGCGCAACCTGTTGGCGCAACGGCTGGCCGAGGATTTTCAGAAAAAACTGCTGGACAAAGATGTCCCGGACATGATTGGCGCTTTCTTGCGTGGCCCGTGGGCGCAGGTGGTGGCCGAGTCGCAACTTGGCCGCGCCGACGGTGTGAACGATCCCGATGGCTACTTGGCGCTGGTGGACGATTTGGTCTGGAGCGTGCAGTCACGTTTGACGCAAAGGAACCGTGCCAAGCTGGTTCAAATGGTGCCCAATTTACTGGTCAAGTTGCGCCAGGGTTTGCAGCTCATCAACTACCCCGAAGAGCGCATTCCGGTGCTGTTTGACGCGCTCGTCAGCGTGCATGAAAAAGCCTTTGAAGTGCAGGCTGCTGCCAATACACCAGATGCGCCAGACGCGCTGGAGTCGCCTTCCGAGATGGGCGCACTGCTTGGTGCCGAAGGCGCTTCAGACGCCAGCGCCCGGCTCGATGCCGACAGCTTGGCGGAAGCTGGCGACGACCTCGATATTTATGACAACCCGGGTGCAGACGATCCATGGTCAGGCGACAGTGAAGTCAATGAAGCAGGCTATTTGGGTGCAGAAGGCAGCGACGGGCTTGATTTCTCGGTCGATTCGGTCATGCCAGATGACGCCGAGCCCAGCCCCTGGTCGGTCGCCGATCTGGCAATTGGGTCGTGGGTTGAATTGCGGCTGGATGGCGTTTGGGTTCGGGCGCAATTGACCTGGGCCAGCCCTCATTTGACGCTTTTCATGTTTGTGTCCGGGCGCGGGCTTGCGCATTCGATGTCGCGGCGCACCATGGATCGGCGCCGTGCTCAGGGCTTGATTCGGGTGGTGTCAGACGGCGACGTGGTGGGCAGCGCACTGGACGCGGTGACGCAAACGGCGCTGCGCAATAACCAAGACAACCAGGATACGACCGACAGCCGGTAGACACCGCGTAAGCACCCGGTCTTTGGCATTGAATCGACCGCAGCGTCGATAATGCTGTCTTTTCATCGCAAATGGGCCGCGTTTTGAATCAACACTGATTCAAGCCTGCCTGTGCTCACACCCCTCAGATCACTATGGCTCAATACGTATTTTCAATGAACCGCGTCGGCAAGATGGTGCCGCCCAAGCGCTTCATTCTCAAAGACATCTCGCTCAGTTTCTTCCCTGGGGCCAAGATTGGCGTGCTGGGAACCAACGGTTCGGGCAAGTCCACGCTGCTCAAAATCATGGCTGGGCTTGACAAAGAAATTGAAGGCGAAGCCACGCCCATGGCGGGTTTGAACATTGGCTATTTGCCGCAAGAGCCGCAGCTTGACCCGACC
>JANPCR010000017.1:0-7527 GCA_031431035.1 Rhodoferax sp. | reverse complement strand
GGCACGCTGACCCTCAAGGCCGATGGCAGCTACACCTTCACCCCGGTGGCTGACTTCAATGGCGTCGCCCCCACCGTGACCTACACCGTGCAGGACAGCACCGGCTCCAGCGCCACGGCCACGCTGATCATCACCGTGACCGCTGTCAACGACCCACCCGTAGCCACAGCAGCCAGCACCAACACGCTCCAAAACTCCAACGCGACTGTTGCACTAGCTGGCTCAGATATTGATGGAACAGTGCAAAGTATTAGCGTGACCACCTTGCCTCCCGTGGCACAAGGTGTACTCACCAAAGCAGATGGGACACCTATCACCGCCGGGCAAGTACTGACTCCGGCAGAAGCAGCGGGCCTTATATTTGTACCGGTACTGAACTTCAATGGTCTTGTCACCATTCCGTTCACCGTCACAGACAACACAGGTGCCACTTCGGCACCAGCAAACTTCGTGGTCGATGTCAATTTCGTCAATCAGGACCCGATCGCAACGCCTGCAACCGTGGCGGGCACAGAAGACACGCCGGTGACGCTCAGCTTGATTGGAACTGATGTTGAGGATGGCACTGCCACCAGCGTCACTGTTACGATGCTGCCCCTAGCCACTCAAGGAACATTGTTCCTTGCAGATGGCGTTACTCCGGTCGTAGCAGGCATCGACTACCCGGCAGGAAGCTTTATCTTCAAGCCTGCGCCAAACTTCAACGGAACGGTGGCCGTTCCATTCACAGTAAAGGACTCAGCAGGACAAGTGTCTTCGCCGCCTGCCAACATCACGGTCAACATCGGCGCGGTCAATGACCCTCCTGTCGCAACGCCAAGTTTGCTCACAAGCGCTGAGGACACTCCAATCAGCGTGAACCTGACCGGCACGGACGCCGACGGAACGGTAGACCAAGTGACCGTCACCACACTACCGTTGGCAACCCAAGGGGTACTTACCAAAGCCGATGGAAGCCCCGTCATTGCTGGCGCGCCCATGACAGCAGCAGCAGCTGCGGGCCTGACCTTCGTTCCGGCGCTCAACTTCAATGGCCTCGTTGACGTAGTCTTCACCGTGAAGGACAACAACGGCACAGACTCAGCGCCTGCCATCGCTCGGCTCACCGTGACCGCCGTGAACGATCCGCCAGTTGCGACGCCGGCCTCTGTCACGGGGCTGCAAAATGTCACCGCTGCGGTGAGTCTTGCCGGCACCGATGTGGACGGAGTCATCCAAAGCATCAGCGTGACCACACTCCCATTGCTAAGCCAAGGCGTGCTGACCAAAGCTGACGGAACGCCCATCACAGCCGGACAGGTGCTCACGCCCTCAGAAGCCGCTGGTTTGAAGTTCGTGCCAGCCTTGAACTTCAATGGCTCGGTCACTGTGCCCTTTGTCGTCAGGGACGATCTGGGCTCGAATTCGGCCCCAGCCAGCTTGGCGATCAATATTGGTTTTGTGAACCAAATCCCCACAGCGGCGCCCACCACAGTGTCTGGCCCAGAAGACTCACCCATTCCAATCAGTCTGGGCGGGTCCGATGTGGACGGCACTATTTCAGGCATCACACTTGTCAGCTTGCCACCCGCAGCGCAAGGTGTACTTAAAAAAGCAGACGGTACTCCGGTGGTCGCTGGCGTCCCTCTAACCCCAGCAGAGGCAGCAGGTCTGATCTTCGTTCCTGCAAGCAACTTCAACGGCCCAGTCGATTTGGTGTTCACGGTCACAGACAACCTGGGCGCAAGTTCTGCAACTGCTGTTTCACGCTTGACGGTTACCCCTGTCAATGACCCACCGGTTGCCACTGCTTCAACAGCCAACACGCCGCAAAATACCAGTGCATCGGTCAGCCTGACTGGAACCGATATCGAAGACGGCGTGGCCACATCTGTCAGCATTGCTACTTTGCCGCCCGCGTCGCAGGGCGTGCTTTTCTTGCGTGATGGCGTGACCCCCGTGGGTGCCGGGCAGGACTATCCCGTTGGTGGATTTGTCTTCAAGCCCGCAGCCAGTTTCAGTGGCACGGTCGTCGTGCCTTACAGCGTCAAAGATGGGCAGGGTCAGACTTCAACGGCCCCAGCGAGCTTGACTTTGAACGTGATCGCAGCCAATTTGCCTCCGATTGGTATACCCAGCGCACCCGTTGGCACTGAGAATGGCCCGATCCCGATCACTCTGACCGGCACAGACCCTGACGGCAATATTGCTGCTGTGACCATCGTCTCGTTGCCGCCTGCGTCACAAGGCATCTTGACGCTGTCAGATGGAACTCCTGTTGTTCCGGGCACCGTCTTGTCGGCATCCCAGGCTGGGGGGTTGGTTTTCAAGCCCAATGCTGGTTTTGAAGGGACAGCACTGATTGACTTCACGTTAACTGACAACCAAGGCCTGATGTCGGCGGTGACACGCTCCACGATTCAGGTGATGGGTTCGGGTGTCAATTTTGAGCAGCTTTTGCAAAAATCAAACCCTGGTGAGTCATCAGCCGATGCTCTGAAACCGTCCGTTGCGCCAGATTCCCGAGGCCAGTTGCGCAATGCCGTTGTTGACAACATTTTTGTCGCTGAAAGCGTGCGTGACTCCAAGTCTTCTGCAGGAGTTTTTGGCCCATTGGGCAGAATCAACGCAGATTCGGCTTCGCGCCACGAAATTGAAGGCAGCACAGACAATCTGAACGGCCTGCCAATTGGTATGGACCCCAACCTGTTTGTCGTCCATGCGGTCCGCAACGAAGCACTGACATTTGAGCCGAATGTTTACGTTCAAAACGCCGTTCGCCAGTCACAAATTGAATTCCTCTCCATAAACCTTGCCATAGCAAGCATCAACAGCGCAACGGCTGGTGTAACCACCTTGCTATCGGCATTTGAAGGCGGGCCAGCGGATGCAGGCCTCTTCGTTGCAGCGACCGACAACAATGCGAATTCTCAACCATCGGCTCAAAAACTGGGTGACGTGAAAATTGCTGCTGAACCAGCGGTTCAAGACATCCCTGTCATTCGCACGAGCGATGCCGTCATTGGCAAGCTTGCGCGCACCGGGGACATCGCCAAACCCGGCGCAGCCAGCTTTTCCATGCAATTGGCCTCGGCTGGAAAAAGAATCAAAGGTGCAGCAACTGCGCGATAAGAGACTGAAAAACTCAGGTATCTTGGCTTAAATCAAGCCAAGAAAATCCCGTCACGGGGCACTCAATTTTGTAAATCGCAAAATTGAGTGCCCCGTGGCTACTTTGGCGACACCCTATGCAAGCTGGTACCCTCGTGACACTAGGGTAAACCCATAAGCATTAAAATCATTTTGTGATTAACCCATCGCCCTCCATCATCAACGCCGACCTGCATTGCCACTCTGTGGTTTCAGATGGCACTCTCACACCTGAACAACTGGCAGAACGGGCCCGAAAAAACGGGGTGGAGCTGTGGGCACTGACGGATCACGATGAAATTGGCGGCCAGGCCCGGGCAGCCGCAGCGGCAAAGGCCAATGGCTTGAAGTACGTGACAGGCACAGAGATTTCTGTCACCTTCATTGGCAAAACCATTCATATTGTCGGCCTGGGCTTCAACCCGGACGATGCCCACATGCAAGCGGGACTGGCCAAAACCCGAGGCGGGAGGCGCGAACGTGCGGTGGAAATGGCTGATGGATTAGCCAAAGTTGGCATTCAGGGCTCTTTTGAAGGCGCATTGAAGTTTGTTGGCAACCCCGATTTGATTTCGCGCACCCACTTTGGTCGATTTTTGGTTGAAACTGGCGTGTGCAAAGACACTAACGAAGTGTTTCGCAAGTACCTGACTGAAGGCAAACCCGGCTACGTGGAACACAAATGGGCCAACTTAAAAGACGCTGTCAGCTGGATCAAAGAAGGTGGCGGTATTGCCGTGATTGCGCACCCCGCGCGCTACAAATTCTCTGTCAACGAAGAATTTGCGTTGTTTACCGAATTCAAAGCCCACGGCGGGCAGGCGGTTGAAGTCGTCACTGGCAGCCACACTGCGGCCGAATATGTGACCTACGCAGCGGCAGCGATTGAATTTGGTTTGGCCGCCTCGCGCGGAAGCGACTTTCACAGCCCTGATGAATCCCACACCGACCTGGGCATCCTGCCCTACTTGCCCGGCAACCTGACACCCGTTTGGGAACTGCTGGCGGATCGCATTCAGTGATCCGCGCGGGCCCGAGCCACGCCCAAAAGCCACTGGTTGGCATTGCGCTGGTCATTGCTGCTGTCGCGTGTTTCGCCACCTTGGACACCACCACCAAATTTGTCGGTGCCAGCGTGCCACTGTTAATGGCTCTGTGGTTTCGGTACATGTTTCAGGCGGTCGCCACGACTTTGATCGTCTTGCCCATCCGTGGTTTGAGCGTTTTTCAAACCAATCACCCGCGTTTTCAATTGCTGCGCGGCCTGTTGCTGATGGGTTCCACGATGCTGGCCTTTGTCAGCCTGCGCCACACGCCAGTGGCTGAATTCACCGCCATTATTTCAATGACGCCGCTGGTCATCACCGTGCTGGCTGCGTGCCGACTGAAAGAGCGTGTGTCCTCACTGCGCTGGCTATTGGTCATTGGCGGGTTTGTTGGCACCTTGATCATCATCCGCCCCGACAGCGATGACTTCAATTGGGCTTTGTTGCTGCCCTTGACCCTGGTGGGCACCAGTGCCTGGTTTCAGCTGCTCACCAGCAAAATGGCCCGCACTGAGGACCCGGTGACCATGCATTTCTACACCGGCTGGGTCGGCACCCTCATTGCGTCGCTCATATTGCCTTTCGTCTGGACCACGGTCGAATCTGCCACCGTCTGGTACGCCATGGCTCTGGTGGGTTTGGCCGGAACAGTCGGTCATTTCATGCTGATTTTGGCTTACCAGAGGGCAAGTGCCGCCACTTTGACGCCCTATTTGTACTGCCAAATTGCCTTTGCCATGCTGGGCGGCTGGTTGATATTTTCCCAAGTGCCAGACGGCTGGTCGCTCTTTGGCATAGCGATGATTGCAACCTGTGGCGCTGCGGGCGCCTGGCTGACCGTGCGCGACTCGCGCGTGATGCTGGACCATGTCGAGTCCTAAGGCGCTGATTCATGCGCCCCTGATCACCTTCACACTTCCCCATGGCCCAATACTTCGAAGTTCACCCCGAAAACCCACACATTCGCCTGCTCAAGCAAGCCGTGACCATGCTTGAAAAAGGCGGTATCGTGGCCGTGCCAACCGACAGCAGCTACGCCTTGGTTTGCCACTTGGACGACAAAGCCGCCGCCGACAGCCTGCGCCGCATTCGGGGCGTGGACGACAAGCACCATTTAACGCTGCTGTGCCGCGACCTGAGCGAACTGTCCAATTACGCCAAAGTGGACAACAAACAGTTTCGGCTCATCAAATCTGCCACGCCCGGCCCGTACACTTTCATTCTGGAAGCCAGCAAAGAAGTGCCCCGGCGCGTAAGCCACCCGCAGCGCAAAACAATTGGCCTTCGGGTTCCGGATCACAAAGTTTTGAAAGAGCTATTGGCCTTGCACAACGGCCCGCTGTTGGCCACCACGCTAATTGCCCGAGGCGACACGGAACCACTGAACGACGCCCACGACATTCGCGAGCGCTTTGAACATGACCTAGCCGCTGTGATTGACGCAGGCGCCTGCCCGCTTGAGCCCACGACCGTGGTTGATTTAACCAGCGGCGAGGTGGTGGTGATTCGCGTTGGCGGTGGCGATTTGGCGACCCTGGGCTTGTAAGTCGCATTCAGAGAAACGCGCCCAACCTGCCTGAGCCGCCCAACCAGCCTGATCTGCCTCATCCGTCCGAAGTTTGCTACATTTTTAATAGCAAACTATCCATATAATTAGAGAGCTAGAGGGCTATTTGGCCCACATTTTAGCAAAAACGGCCATTTTGACGCTTAACATACCCAAATTGGGTATTTGAACGGCATTTTGGCCTGTTTTTGACAATTGGGGCATTGTGTCGCCCCCTGAAATTGGAAAAACCTATTTCAAAGCCTTGAACCGCATCCGCTTGGGCTTGGCCCCTTCCTCGCCCAAACGCTTCTTCTTGTCGGCTTCATATTCCTGGTAATTGCCATCGAAGAACGTCCACTGGCTGTCGCCCTCGCACGCGAGAATATGCGTGGCAATGCGATCCAAAAACCAGCGATCGTGACTGATCACCATCAAGGAGCCAGCGAATTCGAGCAAGGCGTCTTCCAGAGCGCGCAAAGTCTCAACGTCCAAGTCGTTGGACGGCTCGTCCAGCATCAGCACATTACCGCCTGCAATCAGGGTTTTGGCCAAATGCAAGCGTCCGCGCTCACCGCCTGACAAGGTGCCAACGCGCTTTTGCTGATCTTGACCGTTGAAGTTGAAGCGGCCACAGTAGGCGCGGCTGGCCATGGTGAAACGTCCTACGGTCAACATGTCCAACCCGCCTGACACGTCTTCCCAAACCGTTTTTTCATTCGCCAAATCGTCACGGTTCTGATCGACAAAAGCCATTTTGACGGTGGAGCCGACTTTGACTTCGCCGCTGTCAGGCTTTTGCGCCCCGGAAATCATGCGAAACAAGGTGGACTTGCCCGCGCCGTTGGGGCCAATAATGCCAACGATAGCGCCCGCAGGGACTTTGAAGCTCAGGTTGTCGATCAAAACGCGGTCGCCAAATGATTTGGTGACGTTGACGAACTCAATCACCTCATTGCCCAAGCGCTCGGCCACGGGAATGAAAATTTCATTGGTTTCGTTGCGCTTTTGGTATTCAAAGTCAGACAGCTCTTCAAAACGTGCCAGACGCGCCTTGCTTTTGGCCTGGCGGGCTTTGGGGTTTTGGCGCGACCATTCCAATTCTTTCTTCAAGGCTTTGGCGCGGCTCTCTTCGCCTTTTTGCTCCACTTCAAGACGGGCAGTTTTTTGCGTCAACCAGTCGCTGTAATTGCCTTTGTAGGGAATGCCAGAGCCGCGGTCCAATTCCAAAATCCATTCGGCGGCGTTGTCCAAAAAGTAGCGGTCATGGGTAATCGCCACCACCGTGCCGGGGTAGCGCTGCAAAAATTGCTCAAGCCAGTCAACCGATTCAGCATCCAAATGGTTGGTGGGCTCGTCAAGCAGCAGCATGTCAGGCTTGGACAGCAGCAGGCGGCACAGGGCAACCCGGCGCTTTTCACCACCCGACAAGACGCCAATATTGGCATCCCACGGGGGCAGGCGCAAGGCGTCGGCGGCAATTTCAAGCTGGTGCTCAGAATCTGTGCCCGCACTGGCAATAATGGCTTCCATCTCGGCCTGCTCGGTTGCCAATTTGTCGAAATCGGCGTCTTCTTCGGCATAGGCGGCGTAAATTTCTTCCAGCCGGGCTTTGGCGGTGAAGACTGCGCCCATACCGGCCTCCACGCTTTCACGCACCGTTTGGGTCGGGTCAAGCTGCGGCTCTTGCGGCAAATAGCCAATGTTCAAACCCGCCATGGGCGTGGCTTCGCCTTCAATTTCTTTGTCAAGCCCAGCCATGATTTTGAGCAGCGTGGACTTGCCCGAACCGTTGGTTCCCAGCAC
>JANPCR010000016.1:0-23690 GCA_031431035.1 Rhodoferax sp. | reverse complement strand
TACAAACCAGCTCAAGCCTTCGTCGTCCATCGACGGTATGCGAATGGTGTACGCCAGCACGGCACCGCCAGAAATATTGACTTTGCTGACCACCGGGTCGCGCAGGTCAGCAGGCAGGTCTGAACGCACTTGCTGCACCGCTGAGCGGGTTTCGTCGAGTGCTTCTTGCGTGGTTTTCTCCAGGCGGAATTCGGCGGTGATCGTCACCACACCGTCTTGCACTTTGGTGTAAATGTTTTTCAACCCCTGGATGCCGGCGATGGCATTTTCTATTTTGCGGGCGACTTCAGTTTCAAGCTGCGCAGGCGAGCCGCCGGGCAAGCTGGCAGTGATGATGATGTTGGGCACATCCAGATCAGGAAAGTTTTGCACCTTCATGTTCTGGTAGCCCAAAGTGCCGGCAAAGCACAGCATCACAAAAAACATGATGGCGGCGATAGGGTTTCGAATGCACCAGGCGGAGATATTCATAGGTGTTTCTTTTGAAGCTTGGGCGGCTGATTATTTGGACGCAGCTTGCGCAGGATTTTTGGCGGCTGCGGGCTTGGTGGCGGCAAGGTTGGATGCGTTGGCGGCAACCACTTTGACCGTGTCTCCATCGGCTAAAAACGCGGCTCCTGTGCCCACGTACTGCTCGCCCGCTTGGGTGCCTTGCAGAATCTCTACCGCGTCGCCAGCACGGCGGCCCGTTTGCAGTTTGACCTGTTGCACCTTGTTGTTGGCATCAACGCGCATCGCATAGGTAAAGCCATCGCGCAGCACCAGTGCTTGCTGGGGCAGGGTGATGGCATTGCTTGCGCCCATCGCGAAGCTGCCCTTGGCAAACATCCCGGCTTTCACATCGGGGTTCTGCGGCAGGTCAACATAAATCAACGCGTTGCGCGTTTGGGCATCCACGGTGGGGGCCACCATGCGCACTTTGCCCTGAACCTGGGTTCCGCTGGCGGCTGTGATGGTCACGTCGGCACCCGGTTTGACGCGTGACACTTCGGTACTGCTCACTTCGGCGCGCCATTCCAGGCGGCCTTTGCGAATCATGCGAAACAGTTCGACGCCGTTGCCCAAAACGGCACCCACGGTGGCGCTGCGGGCGGAGATGACGCCACTGTCTGGGGCCAGCACGGTGGTGCTTTTCAGGCGGGTCATTTGCACAGCCAGACTGGCTTTTACTGCGTCCATCCGAGCCAAGGCGGTTTGCTCGGCGGTCAGGTACTGGTTGATTTGCTGTTCGCTCAATGCGCCGGTGGCTTGCAAGGTGCGGGCGCGCTGGGCGTTGCCTGCGGCTTCCTGGGCGTTGGCCTGGGCTTCGGCCAATGAGGCGCGAACCTGGGCCACATCGGCCTTCACGCTATCAGCCGAAAACACCGCCAGCACTTGTCCTGCACGCACTGTGTCGCCCACGCCCGCACGCACTTCGAGCAGGCGCAGACCGTTGACTTCGCTGCCAATGCTGGCTTCTTGCCAAGCGGCAATGTTGCCATTGGCATTCAATTGAATGGGCAATTGCCCTGTGCGCGGCTGCACCAAGCTGACGGTCAAAGCCGCCTTGGGTGGCGCGGCTTTCACATCGTCCGCAGCGACGGATGTCAAAGAGAAGAAGGCAGTGAAACCCGCTAAAGCTGTGAGCGATGCGGCCAATGCAAGTGTTTTAGGCTTGAAAGAAAAAGAGGTCATGTGAATGTCCTGGGGTCAAAACTGGGGAATGAAAGAAGGGTTCGAGAAAGTCGAAATGGGGGCTAAGGCTTGCTGGATGTCGTGACGGTTTTTGTGGCTTCAGCTGCCAAAACCTCGGGCACTGTGTCGGTCAGTGTCCAGCCGCCGCCCACAGAGCGGTAGAGCGATATCCAGGCCAGCATGCGGTCGCGCTCTAGAAATAAGAGTGCGGTGTCGGCATTCAAAGCGGTACGCCGCGACTCTTCAAGCTCTGGCAGTCCGGCCAGCCCCGCCTTGAAGCGGGCTTGCGTCCCCTGGAACGACGCGCGGTAGCCGGCTGCGGCCACTTGCGTGTTGGTTTTGCGAACGTCGGCGCTTTGCAGATTAACCAAGGCCACCTCGACTTCGCGCACGGCTTGGCGCATGCGGGCGCGGTACAGTGCCTCTGATTCGGCATAGCGGGCTTTGGCGGACGCCAGGTTGGCAGCGCGTTTGCCACTGTCCCAAAGCGGCATCGACAAGGCCAGCGGCCCAATGGACCAGGTGGTCAAGTCGCTGCTGACGCCGCCTGAGGCGACGCTCAAAGCGCCAATCGAGCCGCTCAAGCTCAAGCGCGGGTAACGTTGCGCTTCGCTCGTGCCAATGTCAAAACTGGCAGCGGCCAGGTCGCGCTGGGCGCTTGCCAAGTCGGGGCGCTGGGCCAAAGCCTGCGCAGGCACGGCGGCAATTGCAAAGGTGGTTTTGTAGGCGTTGGGGCTGACGGGCGCAGCCAATTTTTGACGCAAAGCAGGTTCGGCCAGGTCGGTCAGCGCCACCATGCCCTTCACACCCACGGCGCATTGGGCGCGCTGCTGGTCGGAACGGTTCACGGCTTCTGCGGCGCTGGCGCGGGCCAAGGCGTCGATGGCGGGGGCGGTAAAACCGGCCTTGGTGCTCAAAGCCGATAGGCGAGCCGTTTCGGCGCGGGACGCGGCATCGCTGCTGCCCAGTGCCAGTTGCAGTTCGCAGGCGCGAAGGTCAACGTACAGGGTGGCGACTTCGGCGGCGACTGACACCCGGGCGTCGTGCCACTGGGCGTTGGCGCTTTCAAGGCGCTCTGACGCGGCATTGGTGGCTTGGCGATTGGCGCCGAAAAGGTCAATCTCCCAGCCCGCCACCACCGCACCTTGCAGGGTGTTGGCGGCAGGTGAATTTGGCTGTGTCACGCCTCGGCTGGCCCCCAGACTGGCGTCCAGAGTGGGTTGCAGTGCCGCTCGGCTGATGGTTTGGGTGCCGCGCGCCTGCTCGATGCGCGAGCGGGCGCTGGCTAGCGTGGGGCTGGCGGTTTGCGCGGCGCTGATCAGGTCGACCAACACCGGGTCGTCCAAGGTAGACCACCAATTGCGCAAGTCGGTGGTTAGCGCGTTGTGCGGCACGGGGGCAAGCCACTGCGGTGCGGCCACGGCCGCCAAGCGCGTTTTTGGCTCCAGGTCTGGCTGACCGGTTGCAGGGCTCAGGCCAGCGCAGGCCGACAGCAGCAAGGCAGCCAACGGCAGGACGGCACGGGGCGGCAATGCCTGAGCTTTGGGGGCCAAGGGGCGCATGGAATGGGAAAGTCGATGGGTCATGGTGATGGGCTGAAAATTGGGGCGGTCGATTGGGTCAATGGATGCAGTTGGATCAATGATTGACTGAGGCGGCGCAGGTCAAACGGTGGCCGCCTTCAGGCTGGCACGGCGCGCGATGTCACCGATCACCATGGCCTGTGCAAAGTCAGCCAAGCGCTGAGCGCTTTGGTCAACCGCCTCTGGCGAGTTGCGTAGTTGCGGGGTCAGTGCCACGATCACTTCGTCGCAAATGAACAAATGCAGGGCCAGCGCCGTCACGGCGTAAGTCAAACGGTGCAATTCGTCATCGAGCGCGTTCAACCCCATGTGGCGCTGCAAGGTGTTGGCCAGTGCCATGTGGGCGGGCATGATGCCGTGCTCCAGCTCTTTGGCCCAAAGTCCTGTGGGTTCAAGCATTTCGCGGTAGTGCAGGCGCATGCACTGCTGCACCAGCTCGCCTTGTTTAAGCGGCTCCAAAAAGCTCTTGAAAAATCCGTCCAGCGACTCGCGCAAGCTGAAATGGGGTTGGTCGTACAGGGGAATGTCGTCGCTGGGGCAGCCCAGTGGCTCGGTGAATACCGCGTGGTACAGCCCCGCTTTGTCGCCAAAGTAGTAGCTGATGGACGCAATATTGACGCCCGCTGCCGTGGCGATTTCGCGGGTCGAGGTTTTAGAGAATCCGTTTTTGGCAAACAGGTTCAACGCCGAGTTCAGCAAGCGGCTGCGGGCCTCTGCGCCGTCGCTGCGCAAGGCTTTGGGCAAGGCAGCTGTGGCTAAAACCTGCGTTTTGGGGAGCGGTGGCGGTGGGCTGCCAGAGCCGACGACTGACTTGAACGGTTTCATCGCCCAAATTGTAGACTAGTTAAATCAATCGTTTGATTTACGTTGAAAGACCCTCGAATCGCAGGTTCAATTTGCTATTATTTATATAGCAAACTATTGAATACATTCGAGAGCTAGAGGCCTATTTCGTTCATATTTTGGCCTTTTTGAGTCGATTTTGACAAAAAAGAACCTGCAGGTTCTTTTTTGTCATTTAGAGGTCAAAAACCACTGCCCAAAGCGCCAGGACGGCATCGCGCTCGGTTTGCAGCTCGGGCGGGGCCACTTGGGTGGGTTCCTCATTCAGGCGCGCCCGGTGCTGCACGCGGCGCAGTTCGCGGTAGGCGTCTGCAGCGTTTTGGCCCACTTGGCCCGGCAGCAAGCCACAGTTTTGCGCCAGCAGCAGCAGGGCGATGTTGCCAACGTTGGCCGTCAGCTCGGGGTGGTCGCAGGCTTGCGACAACACCAGGTATTGCACGGCAAATTCCACGTCCACCATGCCGCCGGGGCTGTGTTTAACGTCAAACATGCCGCCTTTCGTCACGTAGGCAGCGCGCACTTTATGGCGCATGGCCACAATTTCGCTGCAAAGTGCTGGAGCGTCCCTTCGCGCGGCAATCACGTTTTGGCGAATCGCGTCAAACCGCCGTTTCAAAGCGTCGTCGCCCAGCACGCAGCGGGCGCGGGTCATGGCTTGGTGCTCCCAGGTCCAGGCGGTGTTGCTGCCACGCTGCTCCTGGTAGTTAGCAAAGGCGTCAAAGCTGGTGACCAGCATGCCGGAGTTGCCGTTGGGGCGCAGTGCCGTGTCAATTTCGTAAAGGTCGCCTTCGCCGGTTTTGACGGTCAGCCAGTTGATCAGTTTGCGCACCAGCGTGGCGTAGATTTCGCCTGCGCGCTCATCATCGTCTTGGTAGACAAAGACAATGTCCAGGTCGCTGCCGTAGCCCAGTTCTTTGCCACCCAGTTTGCCGTAGGCAATGATGGCCAGTTGCGGCTCATCGCGGTGGCGGGTTTTAAGCCTCGACCAAACCCAGCGGGTGCTGATGCGCAGCACCGATTCGGCCAGCGCACTCAAATCGTCGGCCACGTGTTCCACGCTCAATTTGCCTTCGATGTCGCGTGCCAGCGTGCGAAACACCTCGCCGTGGTGGGCGCGGCGCAGCAGATCCAGCAAGGCTTCATCTCCATCTTCGCCGGTGATTTGCAGCGACACGCGGCGGCGCTCCAGGTCTTGCTCAAAATCTGCCGGAACGAAGCGCTCGCTCAAAAAGTTATCACTCGCCAGCTCGTCAATCACGCCGGGGTGCTTCATCAGGTAGCGGGCAGGCCAGCGGGCAGAGCCCAAAAGGCGCAGCAGGCGCTCGTGCACGGTAGGGCGCTCCAGCAGCAGCGCCAAATAGCTTTCACGGCGCAGTAGCGGCTCAACCCAATCAGCCATGCGCACGGCCGACTCGATGCTGACACGGCCCTGGACAAGCCATTGCCCCGTGCGTGCCACCAGCTTGACCAATCGAATGCGGGAGTCATCGCGCAGGGCCAGCACGCGCGGGTGGTTGCGCCAGGCCTCTACGCGTTCGCGAAACAAGGGCGGCAACTGAACTAGCAGCGCCTCAAAATCAGGTGTTTCCTGGCTGGCAGACCCGCAGCCGCCGCCCTTGCACTGTGCCTGCCCGCCGCCCAGCAGGGTGTCAAATTCTTGCGCCACGCGCTCGCGGTGGGTGTCAAGTTGGCCCAAAAATGCACCAGCGCTGGGGTAGTCCAAAGTTTGCGCGATCCAGTTCAAATCATCGTCCTGCGTCGGCAACACATGGGTTTGCTGATCGTCGAGGTACTGAATGCGGTGCTCCACCGCGCGCAAAAAAACATAGGCCTCGGCCAGCGCCTGGGCCGTGGGTTCGGTCATCAGCCCGGCTTTGGCCAGGCGCGGCAGCGCGGCCAGCGTGGCCCGCGTGCGCAATTCAGGAAACTGCCCACCGCGCACCACTTGCAGCAATTGAACGGTGAATTCGATCTCTCGAATGCCGCCGCGCGACAGCTTCACGTCATTCGTGCGCTCGGGGCGGCCCGCGCTGCGCTGTGCAGCGTGGTCGCGAATCTGGCGGTGCAGCACCCGCAGCGCGTCAAAGACGTTGTAATCCAGGTAACGGCGAAATACAAAGGGCAGCACCACCCGGCGCAGCTCATGGGCCGAGCCAAACCGCACCGCGTCAAAGGGGGCAATCACCCGGCTTTTGAGCCAAGCAAAGCGCTCCCACTCGCGCCCTTGTACATGAAAATACTCCTCAAGCGCTGCCAACGACACCGCGCTGGGCCCCGAATTGCCATTGGGCCGCAGGGCCAGGTCCACCCTGAACACAAAGCCGTGCTCTGTGGTGTCGCCCACCAGGCTGAATATGGCGCGCACACACTTGCCAAAATACTCCTGGTTTGAAATTTGCGCGTGGCCTTGGGTGTTGCCCCTGGTCTCGCCGTCGGCGTCGTACACATAAACCAGGTCAATGTCGCTGGACACGTTCAATTCGCGTCCGCCCAGTTTGCCCATGCCAATCACCCAAAACTGCGCCCGCGCGCCATTCGCAGTCAAAGGTGTGCCGTGGACGGCATCCAACACGATTTGGGCCTCTCGGCAGGCGGTATCCAACGCGAATTCGGCCAAATAGGTCATGCAAACGGTGACCTGCTGCATGCTGGCAGCGGCATCGCAGTCGAGTGTCAGCAAGCGCTCCAGCACCAGTTGCCGTGTGATGCGCAATGCCGACGGGGCGTCGAACTTGCTAATCCGTAAAGATTGGTAAAGCGCAGCCATCGCCTCGCGACCTGGCAAGCCCGGCGTCAATATTGACAATTGCGAGCCATACCGGCGTCGAATCCGCTGGGCATAGCGCGAATAAGCCGCGAAAGACGAAGTTGTCCCGAACCTTTCGCCCGCATTGCTGTCAGATACCTCAGCCAATGCGGACGGATTCAAAACTGCAATACCCTTGCAACTCATGGTTCAGCTCGTTTCATGGCTCATTCTTTGACTTGTCCTGCGGGTCATAATTCTTGTCACCTCTCGCCACCTTCAATGAACGCTTTGCCGCCCTCTTCTTCACGCTTGCTCAAAGCCTGTGTTGCTCTGTCCAAGTGGGCGTTGTGGCTGGCTTTGGCGGCTTGGTTGTTGTTTGGCGCGGTGTGGGGCACCGTGCATTGGCTCATTGTGCCGCGAATTGGCGATTTTCGCCCGCAGCTTGAAACCAGGGCTTCCAAGGCGCTGGGTGTGCCTGTCAGCATCGGTGGCATCAGGGCCGAGTCCTTGGGCTTTATTCCCTCCTTTGAACTCAAAGACGTCAGGCTTTTGGATGTCAAAGGTCAGGCGGCTTTGTATTTGCCCCGTGTCATGGTCGCGCTGTCACCCAAGTCTTTGCTGGGGTTTGGCTTTGACCAACTCACCATCGACCAGCCCGAGCTGACCGTTCACCGCGCAGCCGACGGCAAATTGACGGTTGCAGGGCTTGATTTCTCAACCAATGACAAAGGCGACGGGTCCGCTGCAGATTGGTTTTTTTCGCAGTCCGAGTTCGTGATTCGCAATGGCACGTTGCATTGGTCTGACGACATGCGCAGGGTGCCCCAGCTTGATCTGACGCAGGTTGATTTGGTGGTGCGCAACAGCTACCGCAGGCACGCGCTGCGCATTGACGCGTCGCTGCCCAGCGCCATGGGTGACCGGGTCAGCACCATGGCCATTTTTAAGCAACCTTTGCTGAAGTTGCGAAATGGCCAGTGGCGCGATTGGGATGGGCAGCTTTACGGTTCGTTTGACCGGGTCGATGTGGCGACCCTGTCGCAGTATGTTGACTTAGGCATTGCTGTGGCCAAGGGCCAAGGAAGTTTGCGTACCTGGGTTGATGTGAGCAAGGGGAATGTCAAGGGCGCGACGGCCGACGTCAGCATGAGCGACGTGAACACCACCCTGGGCAACAAGTTGCAGCCCTTGACTTTAAAGACCGTGGCTGGGCGGCTGGGCGGGCGATTTCTGACCGACGGGTTTGAGTTCTCGACCCAAGGCCTACAATTTGATACCCAAGATGGCCTGACCTGGCCAGGCGGCAACTTTTTGATCAATTACACAGGCCCGCACCTGGATGGCGTGGCCACCGGCCCGGGCCGTGGCGAATTGACCGCCGATAGCCTTGACTTGGCGGCACTGTCCCAGATTGCCAACCGCTTGCCCCTTGGCGAGGCCACCCATGCGGCACTGGCCGACTGGGCTCCCAAAGGCCGGGTTGAAACTCTGAAGGCCAACTGGCAAACCAGCAACGACCCATTGAAGTACCAGGCGAAGGGCCGAGTTGTGGGCCTGGAGGTGTCGCCCGTCAAAATTGTCGGCCCCAGCGTGCGCGGCGCAACGGTGGACTTCGACCTGAATCAAGCGGGCGGACGGGCCACTGTCGTGCTGAAAGATGGGGTTATTGTGTTGCCAGGGCTCTTCGATGACCCGTTGATTGCCATGACCCAATTGACCACTGACGCGCAATGGCAAATCGATGCCGACCGCATTGCTTTGCAAATGCCAAACCTGAGCTTTGCCAATGCCGATGGTCAAGGCGACGCACAAGTCAAGTGGCAAACCAATGTGCCCAACGCCGCCAAGGGCATTCAGCGCTTTCCTGGTTCGGTCGATTTGCAAGGCACGTTGAGCCGTCTGCAAGGCACCCAGGTGCACCGCTATTTGCCGTCTCTCATGCTGCCCAGAGTGCGCGCCTATGTGAAGGACTCCATCAAAAAAGGCACGGCCACAGACGTGAAGTTCAAAGTCAAAGGCAACATTTTTGACATTCCTTTTGCCAACCCGAAGCTGGGCGAATTCACGATTGCAGCCAAATTTTCCGATGTTAATTTTGACTTCGCACCGCGCCGATTGTTGTCGCCGGGCACCTTGCCATGGCCAGAGCTTGCCGACATGTCAGGGGACTTTTTGATTGAACGCTCGATGCTGCAGGTCAAAGGGGTCACCGGCAAAGTGATAGGGGCGGGTGGAGTGCTAGGTGCGGCGTGGGCCGTTGGCTCTGGCGACCCGCTCAGTTTGCAAATCACCAAGGCCGAGGGCCAGATTCCAGATTTACTAAACCAGGCGACGGTGGCGGTCAATTTGGATGGCCGTGGTTCTTTGTCTCAGTTGGTGGGTTTGGTGAACGCGTCGCCTTTGGGCCAGTTGATCAGCGAAGCGCTGGTTCAAACCACGGCAACGGGCGTGGCCGACGTCAAAATGAAGTTGAGCCTGCCCATCGGCGCATTGGAGAAGACGGCGGTGCAGGGCAGCGTTGCAATGGTTGGCAACGACATTCAAATATCACCGACCACGCCTTTGATTTCGGCCGCCAAAGGGGTCATCCATTTCACTGAACGCGGGTTTTACCTGGCTAACACACAGGGGCGCATGTTCGGGGGCGACTTGGCGCTCGAGGGCGGCTCCATACCCCCGGTTGCTCCGGCTGGCATGGCCAAGTCGACGCCTTCGTCTTCGGCGGCGTTAGGGCCAGTGCCCGCGACAGGCAGCAGCCGCGAGCCACCGGGTATCGTATTGCGGGCACGCGGCACGGCCAGCGCCGAGGCGATTCGACAAACCAAAGGCTTGGGTTATGTGTCTCGTATTGCCGCGCAAGCGTCAGGCAACGCCGCCTACACCGCGACCTTGGCTTTGCGCGGCGGCTACACCGAAATTCAGGTGTCCAGCGATCTGGTGGGGGTGGCGCTGAATTTGCCCGCGCCGCTTGGCAAAGCCGCAGATGCCGTATTGCCACTGCGATTTGAAGCGTCCCCCGTTCGTGACCCCGCTGCGCTGGCAGTTGGCGGTGTCAATGTCACCCAGGATGTTCTCAAGTTTGATGTGGGGCGGCTCGGCTCGGTGACCTATTTGCGTGACGTGTCCGGGGCGGACCCCAAGGTATTGCGCGGCAGCATTGCGGTGGGGCTGGCACCCGACGAATCTGCGCCCATGCCCGCGCAAGGCGTGGTTGCCAACATCAACATGACGCGGGTTGATCTGGACGCATGGGCCGCCGCACTGACTCAATCTACCGGGGTCAAGCTGACCGCACAAGAACTTGCGGCTGCCACGCCCAATGTGTCTGCGCCGGGTGTGGCACCTGCTGCGGGTGCTGGCAACCCCGCGTTGGGTTACCTGCCCACCACCATGGCGATTCGCGCAGGCGAGCTCACCGCAGGGGGCCGCAAATTGACCAATGTGGTGGTGGGTGGGTCGCGCGAAGGACTGACCTGGCGGGCCAATCTGGAGGCCGCCGAATTGAACGGCTATGCAGAATACCGCCAACCCGCAGGCGCAGGGTCGGGGCGCGTATTCGCCAGGCTCGCCCGCCTGACCTTGGCCCAAGCGTCTGCCAAAGATGTGGAATCGCTGCTGGACGATCAGCCCGCTTCCATTCCGGCGCTGGACATTGTGGTGGAAGAGCTGGAATTGCGCGGCAAAAAGCTCGGGCGCATTGAGATTGAAGCCATTAACCGCGGCGCGGGTGCTAGCTTGCGCGACGGCGGTGCGCGCGAGTGGCGATTGGCCAAATTCAATGTGATCCTGCCTGAAGCTGTTTTCACGGCGACTGGCAATTGGGCGGCCCTGAACGCACAAAATCAGCCAGCTGCAGGCGACGCCCCCCGAGCCGGGTCTGAGAGACGCCGCACTGTGATGAATTTCAAGTTGGATGTTCAAAACGCGGGCGAGCTGCTGGCGCGGTTTGGCATGAAAGACGTGGTTCGCCAAGGCAAAGGCAAATTGGAGGGCCAGGTGGCCTGGGCGGGGTCGCCCATCACACCCGACTACCCCAGCATGGCGGGTGCCTTCACGGTCAACGTCGAATCCGGACAGTTCTTGAAGGCCGACCCAGGGCTTGCCAAATTGCTGGGCGTGCTGAGCCTGCAATCGCTGCCGCGCCGATTGGCTTTGGATTTTCGCGATGTTTTCACAGAAGGGTTTTCGTTTGATTTTGTGCGCGGCGATGTGACCATTGACCAAGGCATCGCCAGCACCAACAACCTGCAAATGAAAGGCGTCAACGCGGCCGTGCTAATGGACGGACGCGCTGACATTGCCAAAGAAACCCAGGACATTCGGGTCATCGTGGTGCCCGAAATCAATGCAGGCACCGCGTCGCTGATTGCGACCGTGATCAACCCTGCCATTGGTTTAGGCACGTTTTTGGCGCAAGTGCTGTTGCGCCGCCCTTTGATTGAGGCCTCAACCCAGGAGTTTCACATTGACGGCTCATGGCTCGATCCGCAGGTGACCCAAGTCAAACGAAAATCAGGTGCAGGCACCTTGGGCACAGTTTCCGGACCCAGTGGGCAAAGTGAGGGTTCCAAATGAAAGTAGCTGCCATTCAAATGGTGTCAGCCACCACGGTTCAGGCCAATTTGCAAAGTGCGCGGATTTTGCTGGAGCAAGCCGCGCTACAGGGCGCTGAATTGGCGGTTTTGCCCGAATACTTTTGCCTGATGGGCCGCCGGGACACCGACAAACTGGCCGTTCAGGAGCCCTTGGGCACAGGCCCGATTCAAGATTTTTTGAGCCAAACGGCACGCGAACTGGGGCTGTGGATTGTGGGCGGAACCCTGCCGGTGTCTCTGGCAACGCCAGGCGATCGCGTCTACAACAGTTCACTGGTGTTTTCTGCAAGCGGCGAGTGCATTGCGCGCTACGACAAAATTCACTTGTTCAAATTTGACAATGGGCAAGAGCGTTTTGACGAGTCACGCGTCTTGTTGCCCGGCAAAACGCCGCAAACCTTTGACATGATCGACCGTGCGGGCCTTCCCTGGCGCGTTGGCATGAGCGTGTGTTACGACCTGCGATTCCCCGAGTTGTACCGAATTTACGCAGCGCAAGGTGCTGATATTCTGCTGGTGCCCAGTGCCTTCACCCACACGACAGGCCAGGCCCATTGGGAGGTGCTGTTGCGCGCTCGCGCCATCGAAAATCAGGCCTTTGTGGTGGCGGCGGCCCAAGGAGGACTGCATGAAAACGGCCGTCGCACCTGGGGCCACAGCATGCTGATTGACCCTTGGGGCGCAGTTTTGGCTGAAAAATCTGAGCACGAAGGCGTGGTTTGCGCAGACTTCTTGAAAGCAGATCGACAAGCCTGCCACCAAAAAATTGCTACGCTGGACCACCGTGTGTTGTTGTGATGGATCTTGTCCTGTATTTCGGCAATGTGGGTTGGCGTGCCTGAAATTCAGCGCGTTGCCGAAGTCCATGCGCTTCTGTAGAAGGCCCGAGTGATGGTTTTCAAGTTGCCAAAAATCGCACTGCCACAGCGCCGATGGCTGCTGTGGCTGATGCTGGTGGGCTTGGTGCTGGCCTTGCTGGTCATGTTGATTTGGTTGGCGGCGCGGTATGAAAGCAGCCAGGTGCAAGACAACCTGGAGCGCGACGCCAGCCAAGCTGTGGACGAGGTCCGCTCTGCTTTGACGCGCAATGTGCAAAGCCTTCAAGCCATTCAGTTCAATGAACCCAACGCGCAGGTTTGGGCCAACAGCGCAGAGGATTTGTTGCGCCAACGCCGCGAGATGGTTCGCATTGAATGGCGCGACCCCCAGTTGCAGACCAAATGGCAGGTAGATTCCCCTTACCGTGCACCGGTGTTTGAGCGTATGGGTCGCGAATCGTCAAAAACCGATGTCTCGCAGGCTTGTTCTTCCGCCGCCAAGCTGTATGGCCCCGCCTACTCCAACAGCTATTTTGTGTCGCTTGCCGACGGTTTGGGCATCGAGGTGATGGAGGTTTGCCTGGCGCAGGTCGTGGCCGGGCGGCTAACCGGCTTTTTGGTGGCCACTTATTCCTTGCCCGACCTGTTGGTTGACTTGCTGGGGCGTCAGGCACCGCGCATCCAGGAGGTTTCTTTTATAGAGCCTGACGGCACCCGGTTGGCCTTGCGCAGTGTGGGGCCACGGGGCAGCAGGCTGTTCATGGCACAGCAACTGGTTGACCTGCCAGGCAATACTTTGGTGCTGCGTTTGACCAGCTCGCGCGGTGCACCCGAGCTGTTTCCCAATGTGTTGACAGCGCTTGTAACTTTAATGTCGATTGCGCTGCTGTCGGTGCTGGGTTTGCTGGTCAAAGACAACCGCCGCAGGCTCAGGGCCGAGCACAACTTGGGCGACGCATTGGCCTTTCGCAAAGCCATGGAAGACTCGCTGCTGACTGGCTTGCGGGCCCGTGATTTGCGTGGCCGCACCACTTACGTCAACCCCGCGTTTTGCAAAATGGTGGGTTTCAATGCGCAGGAGCTGGAGCAAAGCGAACCCGCGCCCTATTGGCCCCGTGCGCTGCTGGAAGAATACGCCAGTCGCCAAGCCATTCGCTTGTCGGGCAATGTGCCCCCGCGCGAGGGGTTCGAGTCGGTTTTTGTGCGCAAGGATGGTTCGCATTTTCCGGTGTTGATCATTGAAGCGCCGTTGATCAACGCCCAGGGCCTGCAAACCGGCTGGATGAGCGCCTGCATCGACATCAGCGAGCAGCGCCGGGTGCAGGAGTTGTCGCGCACCAGCCAGGAACGTCTGCAGGCCACGGCCCGTCTGGCCACGGTGGGAGAAATGGCTTCACTGCTCAGCCATGAACTGAATCAACCCTTGGCGGCCATTTCAAGTTATGCAGCAGGCTCAGTCAACGTGCTGAGCGACCTGCGCGTAGGCGCTGAACAGAAAGGTTTGGCACCCGTTTGGTCACCCGACCAAGGTGCCGACTTTGAAATGGTGATGCGCCGCATTGCCGAGCAAGCCGAACGGGCAGGAAAAATCATCAAAAGCGTGCACGACTTTGTGCGCAGGCGCGACCAGTCGCGCGCGCCCGTGGCCCCGCAAGCCTTGTTTGACGCCGTGCTGCCGCTGGTCAGTTTGCAGGCGGTGAAGTTGTCAATACAAGTGCAGCCAGACGTTCAAAACGACTTGCCCTGGGTGATGTGTGACCGAACCATGATCGAGCAGGTTCTTTTGAATTTGGCGCGCAATGCCATGCAGGCCATGGACCAGCCTGGCGTTGCCACGCGTGTATTGCGCTTAACCGTGCGCAGGGCGGGCCGGTCTACTGCGCCAGATCTGCCTGATCTGGCAGCTTCAGACATTTCAGCGGGAACGCCGTTGGGTACAACGACTGCGAATGAGCTTTTGGCCGTGGTGTTCTCGGTAGCAGATTTTGGCTTTGGTATATCGGAAGAGGTGAAGGCGCAGCTTTTCACGCCATTTTTCACGACCAAAGCCGAAGGCATGGGTTTGGGGTTGAGCCTGTGCCGCACCGTGGTGGAGCAGCATGGCAGCGCGTTGGTGTTTGAACCCAATCTGCCCTGCGGCACGGTGTTCAGCTTCACCTTGCCTTCGGTTGGGGAAAGCCCGCAGGTCTGAAGTAGGGCTGCGTGCACTAATATCGTCTCATGCAACCCGTTTTAGATGCCTGCGTTTTCATCGTCGATGACGACGCTGGCGTGCGCGATGCATTGGCCTGGCTGTTGCGGTCGCGCCATTGCCCAAGCCAGTTGTTTGACAGCGCGGAGAAGTTTCAGGCCATGCTGAATGGCGACAGTGGCGGCAGAACTGCCGGCAAGGGCAGCCCGTCAGACCCAATTGGCGCCAGCTTCGAATTCAAGCAGCCCTGTTGCCTTCTGCTGGATGTGCGCATGCCGGGCCTCAGCGGCTTAGCATTGTTTGACTGGTTGGTCGCCCGAAATTTGCATTTGGCGATGCCGGTGATTTTTTTGACGGGCCACGCAGATGTGCCCACAGCGGTAGAGGCCGTGAGACGCGGTGCGTTGGACTTTTGCGAAAAACCGTTTTCAGACAATGCCCTGGTGGATCGCGTTTTGCAGGCACTGGCGCTTTCGGGCCAAGTGGTTGAAGCGCAAAAAGTCAAATCTTTGCACAAGGCTCGCTTAGCCGACCTAACAGACCGTGAGCGCGACGTGATGGCGCTGGTGGTGGAGGGGTTGCCCAACAAGCTGATTGCAGACCAGCTCAACATCAGCGTGCGAACGGTCGAAGTTCACCGGGCGCGGGTGTTTGACAAGATGGAGGTCAAGTCGGCAGTCGAACTGGCCAACCTGCTGCGGGGCATTTGACGGATGCCGTGGCAAGCGGTGTCCAATTCAGGCGGTGTCCAAGTCAGGTCAAATCAGGTAGGGGGTGGCGGCTTGGCGTCATCCTCAATCTTGCTATCGGTCTTGCCTCTGGTCTCGCCTTTGATCTCCCCCTTGCTTCGCCCTGAAAACATGGTCCACCAGACAATCACAATCAGCAACACCATGGCACCCAAGGCCTCTAACAGCAACAATCCCATGAAAAGGCTCCTTCGGTTGGTGGGTTGGGCCTTGATTGTAGGAACGCTGGCCAGTTGTGCCAATGTGGCCCGGCAATCCCCCGACACCGCGTCGGGCGCACCCGCGCAGGCGAACTCGCCATCTACCCCACAGGCGAACACGCCAGCCGCCAGCCCTGATGATGAACTGCCTTTGCCGCCGCCTTTGTTGCAAGGAAAAAGCCGCTGGGTTGCGGTGCGCTGGGCTGATCTGCCGGGCTTTGCCGACGACCCGATTTTTGAAGTCTGGAATGCCTGGTTGAAAAGCTGTGAGCGCCCTGGCCCCGTGTTTGCCAGGCTGTGCGCTGACGTGCGGCGTTTGAGCATTGCGAGCGCAGCCGAGCAGCGCCAATGGCTGCAAAGTCGCCTGCAGCCGTACCGTGTTGAGACCTTGCAAGCGGATGCACAGGGTCTGTTGACGGCCTACTACGAGCCGATTTTGCAGGCCAGCCGCTTGCCTACAACCAGTTTCAGCGTGCCGCTTTACCAGCCGCCTGCGGGTCTGGCCGCTCGCAAGCCGTGGTTCACGCGCCAAGAGATCGACACCCTGCCGCAAGCCCAGGCCGCGCTCAAAGGGCGTGAAATCGCCTACCTGAGCGACCCTGTGGACGCCTTGGTGCTGCAAATTCAGGGCTCCGGGCGGTTGCAAATCAACCAGCCCGATGGCAGTAAAGCCTGGATTCGCCTGGCCTATGCGGGCACCAACGACCATCCTTACAAAAGCGTGGGCCGTTGGCTGCTGGACCAAGGCGCGATCAAAGACGCGTCCTGGCCGGGCATCAAGGCCTGGACTGTGCAAAACCCCAGGCGCGTGCAAGAAATGATCTGGAGCAACCCGCGCATGGTGTTTTTCAAAGAAGAGTCCTTGCAAGGGGCTGATGCTGACCAGGGCCCCAAAGGAGCACAGGGCGTGGCTTTGACGCCTGGGCGGTCGATTGCGGTAGATCCGCAGAGCATTCCGTATGGCACGCCAGTTTGGCTGTCATCCGCCGGGCCGCAGGTCAGTTTGCAAAGGCTGGTGATGGCGCAAGACACAGGTAGCGCCATCGTGGGCGCGGTGCGGGCGGACTATTTTGTTGGCTGGGGGCCAGAGGCGGGTGATTTGGCCGGGCGTTTAAAGCAGCCGCTGAAACTATGGGTTTTGTGGCCAAAATAGCTCGTTTTTAATAAAAAAGAACCTGCAGGTTCTCTTTTATGAAAAACAGGTCAAAACAATCAAAATATCAATAAAAAGTGCCTCTAGCTCTCGAATATATTCAATAGTTTGCTATATAAATCATAGCATTCGCCTTGTCACTCGTATGGAAGGAAAAGCGAGAAAAGGCCAGAAAAACCAAGGCAAACGCTATGCAAATGCCAAGACTTGGTTTGCAAGTCAGAATACACTTTGTGCTGCAGGCTTGGACGGGCTTACTCAAAAAGTGACATTCGCCAACTCTGCGCAAACGCCTGCCCACAAGGCAGTTACTCACTTGGAGAAACCGAAACCATGAACGCACCCTTGCCCGAACACATTCGCCGAGCGCTTGAAACGGTGACGCTGGACGATAAATACAGCCTGGACTATGGCCGAGCTTTCATGAGCGGCGTGCAGGCGCTGGTCAAGCTGCCCATGTTGCAGCGACTGCGCGATCAATTGGCTGGCAAAAACACGGCGGGTTTCATCAGCGGTTACCGGGGTTCGCCTCTGGGCGGTTATGACCAAGCCTTGGTCAAGGCCGAAAAGTACCTCAAAGCGCAAAACATCATCTTTCAGCCCGGTGTGAACGAGGAGCTGGCGGCCACGGCTTTGTGGGGCACCCAGCAACTGGGTTACGCGCCGCCCGGCACCAACAAGTTCGATGGCGTTTTTGGCATTTGGTACGGCAAAGGCCCGGGCGTTGACCGCTGTTCAGACGTGTTCAAACACGCCAACATGGCAGGCACCACAGAATTTGGCGGTGTGATTGCCGTCGCGGGGGACGACCACATCTCCAAAAGCTCGACCGCAGCGCACCAAAGCGACCATATTTTCAAGGCTTGTGGCACGCCAGTTTTCTTTCCCGCCAATGTGCAGGAGATTTTGGATTTGGGCATTCACGCCTTCGCTATGAGCCGATTTTCAGGTGTTTGGGCGGGCATGAAGACGATTCAAGAAATCGTCGAATCCAGCGCCACTGCCATGATCGACCCCGAGCGGGTGGACATCAAAATTCCGACCGACTTTGTCATGCCGCCCGGCGGCCTGCACATTCGCTGGCCCGACGGCGCGTTAGACCAAGAGGCAAGGCTGTTTGACTACAAGTGGTACGCGGCGCTGGCCTACATTCGCGCCAACCGGCTCAATTACAACGTGATTGAAGGTAAAAACGACCGCTTTGGCCTGATTGCCAGCGGCAAAGCCTTCAACGACACGCGCCAAGCGCTCATTGACCTGGGGCTGGACGACGCCACCTGCCAGCGCCTGGGCATTCGCCTGCACAAGGTCGGTGTGGTTTGGCCGCTTGAGGCGCAGTTAACCCGCGAATTTGCCACCGGTTTGCAAGAGATCTTGGTGGTGGAAGAAAAACGCCAAGTGATTGAATACCAGCTGAAGGAAGAGCTGTACAACTGGCGCGCCGACGTGCGCCCCAAAGTGCTGGGCAAGTTCAACGAGGTCGAATCCGCATCGACCGATGCCAGTGGCCAGGCCTACGGCAGCGGTGGCGAGTGGTCCATGCCCAACCCGAACGCCAACACCCTGTTGCGGGCCAACGCCGACCTGTCGCCCGCCATCATCGCTCGCGCGATTGCGCAGCGCCTGAAAAAACTGGGGGTCGATGCCGACATTCGCGCCCGGATGGACGCCCAATTGGCCATTTTGGACGCCAAAGACCGCGCCATGCACGTGCTCGAAGTCAGCGGCGTGCAGGGGGCGGATCGTCAACCCTGGTTTTGCTCGGGCTGCCCGCACAACACGTCCACCAAAGTGCCCGAAGGTTCGCGCGCCATGGCGGGCATCGGCTGCCATTTCATGAGCATCTGGATGGACCGCGCCACCGTCGGTTTCACCCAAATGGGCGGCGAAGGCGTGCCCTGGGTTGGGCAGCAACCGTTCAGCCATGATCAGCACATGTTTGCCAATCTGGGCGATGGCACTTACTTTCACAGTGGCTTGCTGGCGGTGCGCCAGGCCATTGCATCGGGCGTCAACATCACGTACAAAATTTTGTACAACGACGCCGTGGCCATGACCGGTGGCCAGCAGGTGGGTGAGCGCGCTGAAGGGCATTCTGTTGTGCAAATTGCGCAGTCCATGCGGGCTGAAGGCGCTGTCAAAATCGTGATCGTGACGGACGAGCCAGAAAAGTACGACAACATCACCTTGGTGGCTGACGTGGGTGTGCACCACCGTGATGAACTGGATGCGATTCAGCGCCAGTTCAGAGAAATCAAAGGCACCACGGTCATCATTTACGACCAAACCTGCGCCACTGAAAAGCGCCGCCGTCGCAAGCGCGGCACGATGGTCGACCCGGCCAAGCGCGTGGTGATCAACGAGCTGGTTTGCGAAGGGTGTGGTGACTGCGGCGTGCAAAGCAATTGCCTGAGCGTGGAACCGTTAGAGACTGAATTTGGCCGCAAACGCCAAATTAACCAAAGCACCTGCAACAAAGACATCTCTTGCGTCAAAGGCTTTTGCCCCAGCTTTGTCACCGTTGAAGGTGGGCAGTTGAAGAAAAAAGCCAAAGCCGGCGAATCCGGGGCGTTTCCGTCACCTTTTGAGCTCGGTGCCATGCCTGAGCCAATTTTCGCCAACACCTTGCCGCGCCACGCTTCAATGGGTCAAGAACCTGCCGCCGTGACATCGGCCGTTTGGGGTATGGTGGTGGCAGGCGTGGGGGGCACGGGGGTCATCACCATTGGGCAACTGCTGGGTGTGGCCGCTCACATCGAAGGCAAAGGCATCGTCACCCAAGACGCGGGCGGGTTGGCTCAAAAAGGCGGAGCGACCTGGAGCTATGTGCTAATTGGCGACCGTCAAGATGACATTCGCACGACACGGGTGGGCATGGCGGCGGCAGACCTCATCATTGGGTGCGATCCGATTGTTGCTGTTGCCAAAGAGACTTTGCTGCGCATGCGAGCTGGGCGCACACACGTGGCGCTCAATTCCAACAGCACCCCCACTGCGGCGTTCGTCAAAAACGCCAACTGGCAAAACCCCGCTGACCAGTGCGTGGCTGAGGTTATCGCTGAAGTGGGTGAGGCCAATGTCGGAGTATTTGACGCCGACGCGGCATCCACCCGGCTTTTGGGCGACAGCATTTACACCAACCCGATGATGTTGGGCTACGCCTGGCAAAAGGGCTGGATTCCGCTGGAAAAAGCTTCGTTAATGCGAGCCATTGAGCTCAACGCGGTTGCGGTTCAGCAAAACAAAATTGCTTTTGAATGGGGTTGTCGCGCCGCGCATGATGCTGCAGGTTTCAAGGCTTTGGTAAGCCCTGCGAGCCAAGCTGTGGTGATTGAGTTCAAAAAACGCGATACCTTGGTGCAAATGCTCGCGTCCAGAACCGAATTTTTGACGGGTTACCAAAATGCAGCTTACGCCGAAAAATACCAGGCGGCCGTGCAAAAGGTCAAGGTTGCCGAGGAAAAACTGGGCGGCAAACCCAGCATGAAGCACCTGCCTTTGACCGAGGCCGTGGCCCGCTATCTGTTCAAGCTCATGGCTTACAAAGACGAATACGAAGTGGCGCGGCTGCACACCGACCCAGCGTTCCATGCCCGTGTCAATGCCATGTTTGAAGGTGATTTCAAACTGAATTACCACCTGGCACCGCCGTTAATATCCAAACGAAATGAGAAGGGCGAACTGCTAAAGACCAAGTTTGGCTCCAGAACGTTGACGGTTTTCAAGGTTTTGGCCCGTTTAAAAGGCCTGCGAGGCGGCGCGTTTGACATCTTTGGCAAGACCGAAGAGCGCAGAGGCGAGCGCGCCTTGATCTACGAGTACCAAGCCAGCATCGACGTCGTCCTGTCTCAGTTGAACGATTCCAATCACGCCATTGCGGTCGAAATTGCTCGAATTCCTGAACAAATCAAAGGGTATGGTCACGTTAAGGAACGCAATCTCAAAGCAGCTCGGGTCAAATGGAGCGCGTTGATGGACGAATTTCAAAACCCCAAGGCTGTTCAACGCGTCGCTTGATCAGTTTGAGTGGCTTCGGGCACTTTCAGGTTGCTGCAAGCTGAGAAGAATTGCAGCACCGGGCTGAGTAAATTTCACGCTTGTTACACGGCGAAAATTGAGTTGTCGCCCCGTCTACAATGTTCGGTTGTTCGCAGGTTGCCTCTTTTTGGGGCATTTTGCGTCCCATCCACTTTTTTCTGTCTTTGACCTTGGGAGCCACCTTTGTTTATTTCTTCTGCTTTCGCCCAAACCGCCCCCGCCGCTGCCGCCGGAAGTGACATGCAGTCATCGCTGATGAGCATGTTGCCTCTGGTACTGATGTTTGTGGTGCTTTACTTTGTCATGATTCGCCCTCAAATGAAAAAGCAAAAGGAGCATCGCACCATGATTGAAGCCTTGGCCAAAGGCGACGAGGTGGTGACAGCAGGTGGCATGCTGGGCAAGGTCAGCAAATTGGGGGACAGTTACATCGGTCTTGAAATTGCCAACAGCGTTGATGTGCAAGTTCAACGCAGTGCCATTGTTCAGGTCTTGCCCAAGGGTTCCATCAAATAACTTGCCGATGCCAATAGCCGCGAGGCTGTTGGCTCAAGTCGCTTGCCACACATTGCCAGCCAAAGCCGCTCGTTTTAAACACCGCACCTCAAGTCAACCAGAGACACGCCTGCCATCATGAATCGCTACCCGGTCTGGAAATACGCCATCATTTTGGTCGCGCTGGTGATAGGGGCGCTGTTCACTCTGCCCAATTTTTTTGGCGAATCGCCAGCGGTGCAAATATCAGCCGCGAAAACCAGCACCAAAATCGACAGCAGCACGCAAGCCCAAGTGGTTGATGCGCTGAAAGCGGCTGGTATCACCGCCGAGGTTGTGGCTTTGGAAGGTACGTCCATCAAAGCCCGCTTTGAATCGACTGATGTTCAGCTCAAAGCCAAAGACGCGATTCAGAAAGCACTCATCCCCGACGCAGGCAACCCGGGTTACGTGGTGGCGCTGAACTTGCTATCACGCTCGCCTGCCTGGCTGTCGGCCTTGGGTGCCGCACCCATGTACCTGGGCCTTGACTTGCGCGGGGGCGTTCACTTCATGTTGCAAGTTGACATGCAAGCGGCCCTCACCAAAAAAGCCGAATCGCTGTCAGGCGACATGCGCACGGTGTTGCGCGAGAAAAACATCAGGCACAGTGGCATTGCCCGCAACGGTCAGGTCATAGAAATTCGATTTCGTGAAGCGGCGACACTAGACGCTGCCAAGCGGGTCATTCAGGACCAATTTGCTGACCTAGACCTGCTGAGTGCGTCTGACGGATCGGACTTCAAGCTCACCGCTTCGATCAAACCCGTGGCGGCTCGCACCGTGCAAGATCAGGCGCTCAAACAAAACATCACCACCTTGCACAACCGCATCAACGAGTTGGGTGTGGCAGAGCCGGTGATTCAGCAGCAAGGGCAAGATCGAATCGTCGTCCAGTTACCGGGCGTGCAAGACACCGCCAAAGCCAAAGACATTTTGGGCCGAACGGCGACCCTTGAGGTTCGCATGGTGGATGAATCCGGTGAAGCCCGCGCGGCTGAAAGCGGCACGGGCACCGTGCCTTTTGGAAGCGAGCGCTTTCTGGAACGCAGCGGGCAAGCGGTCATTGTCAAAAAGCAAGTTATTTTGACCGGTGACAACCTGACAGATGCACAGCCCGGCTTTGACTCCCAAACTCAAGAGGCGGCTGTTCACTTGACGCTGGATGCCAAAGGTGCGCGAATCTTCCGGGATGTCACGCGCGAGAGCGTAGGCAAGCGCATGGCGATTCTGTTGTTTGAAAAAGGCAAAGGCGAGGTGGTGACTGCCCCGGTCATTCGTTCGGAAATTTCGGGCGGCCGCGTTCAAATTTCGGGTCGCATGACCACAGTCGAGGCAGCAGACACGGCATTGCTATTGCGCGCGGGTTCGCTGGCGGCTCCCATGGAAATCATTGAAGAATTGGCCATTGGCCCAAGCCTTGGCGCAGAAAATATTACCAAAGGCTTCAACAGCGTGACCTGGGGTTTTCTGGCTGTCACATTGTTCATGTGCGTTTACTACATGCTGTTTGGCGTGTTTTCAAGCATTGCGCTGGCTTTCAATCTGGTGCTCCTCGTGGCGGTGTTATCCATGCTTCAGGCGACGTTGACGTTACCGGGCATGGCGGCCATGGCCTTGGTGTTGGGTATGGCCATTGACGCCAATGTGCTGATTAACGAACGCGTGCGTGAGGAGTTACGCAATGGCGCGTCACCCCAAGCGGCCATTCACGCAGGCTACGACCGGGCTTGGGCAACCATTCTGGACTCCAACGTCACCACACTCATTGCCGGGCTGGCCTTGCTGGCATTTGGCTCTGGCCCTGTCAGGGGGTTTGCGACCGTGCACTGCTTGGGTATTTTGACCAGCATGTTTTCGGGCGTTTTCTTCTCCAGGGGGTTGGTCAATCTGTGGTACGGTAGGCAAAATAAGCTCAAAAGCGTGTCGATTGGCACCGTCTGGCGACCTGAAGCAGATTCGACTGGTGTCCAGACTTCGGTTGTTTCTAACGACAGCCTCTTGGTCGGCAAGCCCAACTTGAAGTCTGGCAGTGGCCAAGGAAAGTTTTCTGAGCAGGTCAAGGGAAGGATTGGTTAAAAATGGAGTTTTTTAGAATTCGACGCGACATTCCGTTCATGCGGAATGCGCTGATTTTCAATCTCATTTCGCTCGCTACTTTTTTGGCGGCTGTGTTTTTTCTGTTTTCTCGCGGACTTCATTTGTCGGTTGAGTTCACTGGCGGCACCTTGATGCAAGTTAGCTACTCGCAGGCCGCCGATCTCAACTCAGTTCGGTCAACCGTCGCTTCCTTGGGGTTCAATGATGTGCAAGTGCAAAATTTCGGAACTGCACGGGACGTCCTGATTCGAATGCCTGCCACCAAGGGCGTTAGTTCAGCGCAGCAAAGCGATAAGGTCATGGCTTCGCTCAAGGCGGCGGATCCATCGGCCAATTTGCGCCGAACTGAATTTGTTGGCCCTCAAGTAGGCGATGAACTAGCGACCGATGGCCTGAAAGCCTTGGCGTTCGTGGTAGCAGGCATCATGATCTATCTGGCCATGAGGTTTGAGTGGAAGTTCGC
>JANPCR010000015.1:0-1976 GCA_031431035.1 Rhodoferax sp. | reverse complement strand
ACTCAACGCGAGACTCAACGCATGACCCGAATCGTCTATTCATTGCTGATGTGGCTGGTGCAGCCCTTCATGCTAGCCCGCCTGAAGCGCCGGGGCGTGGCCGAGCCGGGTTATTTACTGGCGCTGGATGAGCGGCTGGGGTTTTACGGCGCTTCGCCAAGTGCTACCCCAGGTGCCGACAGCGCAGGCTGTGTCTGGATTCACGCCGTTTCTTTGGGCGAAACCCGTGCGGCGGATCCGCTCATCGTCGCCCTGCGCGCCCAGGTGCCCGAGCTGCGTTTGCTGCTGACCCACGGCACCGCCACGGGACGCGCTGAAGGGGCCAAATTGGTGCGAACTGGCGATGCGCAAGCCTGGATGCCGTGGGACACGCCCAGTGCTGCCAAGCGGTTTTTGAAGCATTTCAAACCGCGATTGGGCATTTTGATGGAAACCGAGGTGTGGCCGAATGTGGCCGCAAGCTGCCAGGCGCTGAACATTCCGCTGGTGCTGGCGAATGCGCGAATGAGCGAAAAGTCACTGCGCACATCATTGCAACTGGGCTGGCTGTCCAAGCCCGCCTACCGATCGCTGGCAGCCGTTTGGGCGCAGACCGAACCTGACGCCGAGCGTTTGCGCCAAATCGGCGCCCCGGTGCAAGGCGTTTTTGGCAACATCAAGTTCGACGCCACGCCCAACCCGACCCTGCTGGCCCAGGGTCGCGCATTGCGCCAAACCTTGACGCGCCCCGTGGTCATGCTGGCGGTGTCGCGCGAGGGCGAAGAGGCTGTTTTGCTCGCTTGTTTGCAAACGCATTTGCAGGGGCACAAGCCCGGCTCTGCAACGCTGTCGGGCGTCGATGCGAGCAGCGTGCAATGGCTGATCGTGCCACGCCACCCGCAGCGCTTCGAAGAAGTTGCAAGCCTGATTTCAAGCCACGGCTTTGCTTTGTCGCGGCGCAGCCAGTGGCCCAAGGGGCAATGCCCGGTGCCCGATACGGCAACTGATACGGCAACTAACGCGGCAACCATCTGGCTGGGCGATTCACTGGGAGAAATGGCGCTGTACTACGGCTTGGCCGATGTGGCGCTGCTGGGCGGCAGTTTTGAAGCTTTGGGGGGGCAAAATCTGATAGAAGCTGCGGCTTGCGCCACGCCCGTGGTGATGGGCCCGCACACTTTCAATTTTGCTGAAGCTGCCGAACTGGCCCAGGCCGCCGGGGCCGCGCTGCGCGTCAACACCCTGGCTGACGCCGTGACCGTGGCCGTGGATCTGGCGCACAACACGCGCCTGATTTCCCGTATTCGCAGCAGCGCTTTGGCCTTTGCCGAGGCGCACCGGGGGGCGACCGCGCGGTTGGCGCACGCGATTGCTGCGTTGCTGCCGAAATCGGGTTGAAATCAAGCCTTCGGTAGTTGCTATATTAATTATAGCAAACTATCTATATTATTCGAGAGCTAGAGGCCTATTTGATTCATATTTTGGCCTGAAAACAGAAAAAAGAACCTGCAGGTTCTTTTTTTGTTTATTTGACCAACAATGCGTTAATTCCCACCAGGTCATTGGGTTGCAGCGAACCGCTGGCTTGGCGCAGACGCAAACTGGCCACCAGCACGTCGTAGCGGGCCTTCGCCAGGTCGCGTTTGGTTTGGAACAACTGGCTTTGCGCGTTGAGCACGTCAATGTTGATGCGCACACCCACCTGGTAGCCCAGTTTGTTGGCGTCCAGCGCGCTTTGGCTGGATGCTTCGGCGGCTTCCAGGGCTTTCACCTGGCCTTGGCCGGAAATCAGCCCGTAGTAGGTGGCGCGGGTGGTTTGGGCAACGACGCGCTTGGCGGCGTCCAGGTCATTTCGGGCCTTGTCTTCCAGGGCCAGCGTTTCCTTGATGCGGTTTTGCAGCGAATTGCCGGTGTAAAGCGGCATGTTGAAATTGACGCCAATGGTCGCTGAATTGACCCACGACCCGACGCTTGACGCACTGCTGCCGCCTTCGTTG
>JANPCR010000014.1:0-4569 GCA_031431035.1 Rhodoferax sp. | reverse complement strand
TGGGGAGCAATCAGGCAGGCTGCGGCCAAGGCCTGGCGCAGTCGGCGCTCAAACAACAGGGCGGCGTCTTGCGTTGTTTGCGGCAGCAACAGCGCGAACTCTTCGCCACCCACCCGGGCGGCCAGGTCGCTGGTGCGCCGCTGGCTGCCCAGCACTTCGCCCACCATGGTGAGCACCCGATCCCCGGCTTCGTGACCCTGGGTGTCGTTGATTCGCTTGAAATGGTCTAAATCCAGCATCAACAGCGCCAGTGGCGTACCGTGGCGCCGGGCTTGGTCAAACAAGGCAGGGGCGCGTTCGTCCCAGCCATGGCGGTTGAACAAGTGCGTCAGGCTGTCGGTGTAGACCAGGTCACGCAATTGGGCTTCGGCTTCTTCGCGCCAGGCGACCAGGGTGGCAATGGTTGCCAAAACCAAAGTCACATTGGCCGCAAGCATGGCCACCACATTGACCGGGTGCGGCGTGAGAAAGCTAGGGTACAAGTCGGTGAAAAAGACCGCCATCACCGTGCGCGCAGCCGTGAAAAAAGCCATGGTCAGGCTGCAACCCAAAATCACCCAACGCCAGCGCCCGCCAAGCCGAGTAGCAGGCCAAAGCGTGGCCCACGACACGATCAGCAATTGCAAAATCATCATCACATTCGCCCAGGCCGTACGGTACGCAAAACTGTTGCTGAACACGAGGTAGCCCAAGGGTGCCGCGACAATCAGGGCCAACAGCACGGACTCAAACCGTCTTGGGCCTAGCCAGCCTTGCAAAGCGCGAAACATCAACCAATGACCCACGGCAAACAGGCTGACCGACGCTGCGGACAGCAGTCTGTCAGCCCAAGTTTCGGGCCACAAACCTGACAGCACGATGCAAATCATCGCCAAGGCCTGCACCAGCAAGGCATTGCGCGCGCTGGCCGCTGCCGCACTGAGCTGGCGGCCCATGATGAGGGGCAGCGTGGCAGCCATCACCATCAGGTTGGCAGCGTTCACCACCAGCAGAGATTCAATATCCAACGCCATAGGTTCAGGCCGGCCGGGGCTGGTACCCCTCCGACTCATTCGTCATTGAAAGGCCACCTCGGCAAAACTGCGTAGCTTTCGGCTGTGCAACTGGTCAACGCCTTGGGCGCGCAACAGCTCAACCGCCCGAATGCCAATGCGCAGGTGCTGGTCGACCCGCTCGCGGTAGAAGTGGTTGGCCATGCCGGGCAGCTTGATTTCGCCGTGCAGGGGCTTGTCGCTCACACAGAGCAGTGTGCCGTAGGGCACCCGAAACCGAAAACCGTTGGCCGCCAGCGTGGCGCTTTCCATGTCCATAGCCACCGCTCGGGTTTGGCTGAAGCGGCGCTGCGGGCCGTTGTCAGGCAGCAGTTCCCAATTGCGGTTGTCGGTGCTGGCCACGGTGCCCGTGCGCATGATGCGCTTGAGGTCGCTGCCGCTCATTTGGGTCACGTCTTTCACCGCGTCCTCCAGGGCCACCTGCACTTCGGCCAGGGCTGGAATGGGCACCCACAGCGGCAGTTCTTCGTCCAGCACGTGGTCTTCGCGCACGTAGGCATGCGCCAGCACGTAGTCGCCCAACTGCTGGTTGTTGCGCAGACCCGCGCAGTGGCCCAGCATGATCCAGACATGCGGGCGCAGCACGGCGATGTGGTCAGTGATGGTTTTGGCGTTGGCGGGGCCAACACCAATGTTGACCATGGTGATGCCGCCCCGGTCCGCGCGCAGCAAGTGGTAGCCTGGCATTTGGGGCAGGCGCGGCGGCTCTTTGCCCAGCTCGTCGCCTGGCAAAGCGGGCAAACCCACACGCCGGGTGACCACATTGCCTGGCTCCACAAACGCGACATAGTCGCTGGCGGGGTCGTTCATGGCCTCGTGACCCAAACGCACAAACTCGTCAATGTAAAACTGGTAATTGGTGAACAGCACAAAGTTCTGAAAGTGCTCTGGCGCCGTGCCCGTGTAATGGCGCAAGCGGTGCAGCGAATAGTCAACCCGCGGTGCCGTGAACAGCGACAGCGGCTGAGCGTCGCCAGGGCGGCTTTGGTAGGTTCCGTTGGCAATACCGTCGTCCATGGCGGCCAAATCGGGTAAATCAAACACATCGCGCATCAATTGGCGGCGCTGGGGCGACAGGCTGCCTTCAATATGGTCATGCTCGGCAAACGAAAAATGCACGGGAATCGGTTGGGTGCTGGTGCCGACTTCCAATTCAACCTGGTGGTTTTCAATCAGCAGGCGAAACTGCTCCAGGTAATAGTCGGCGTACAAGTCGGGGCGGGTCAGCGTGGTTTCAAAACGGCCAGGACCGGCGACAAAACCAAAACTCAGGCGCGCGCTGTCCGATGTGTTGCGCCGCGCGACGGTGTCGGTTTGCACCCGCACAAAGGGGTAGCAAGCCCGCACGTTGCCAGGCAAAGTCTCGCCCGCCACGAAGCGCTGCATGGCGCTGCGCAGGTGCGCCAGGCTGGCGTCGTAAATCTCGCGGGCTTTGGCCAGGGCGGCTGCAGGGTCGGTAAAACGCGAAGGGGCGATGAAGGTGGGTAAATAAGGCATGGGGCGTATTGTTTCAGATAGCGCGGCATCTGAACGCCCAGAGTTGCCAAAATTCAAAAAACACGAGATTGACCCCCAGTGTCATACTTAGCGGATAACAGTTTGATTCCCATTGTCTCAACGCCCTGTTACAACGCATCGACCATGAAAAAACAATCCGGATGGGTTCAAAACACGCTGCTGGCTTTGCTGGGCATTTTTGCGGTGGTCGTGGGTGTTTTGTTGTACATCGGCATTCCCAAGAACGCCGCCGGTATGGCCGCCAAGGGCATATGTTCGGCGGCTTTTGTCGCCGGGCGACCGTTGGCCAATTTGCTTGCAGATGATGTGCTGCCTGCCAGCCCGGTCTTGAGCTTGATTGGCATCGACGTGCGGGCCGCAGAAAACCGTGTCCACGCGACCTTTGCGGGCGCGTTCCAGCGCAGTGCAACTTTGCTGCCCAATCGGGGCTGCGTGCTGGATGTGGATGGCGCAAACCCTAGCGGGCCCCCGCCATACGCCCAAACCATAGTCGCCAAGTCCGGCCAGCCCTGGCCGCAAGGCGACCTGCCCCTAGCGGGTGCCGACTGGGGGCCGGGCGTCAACGCGGCGGCCTTGCAAAAAGTGAGCACTCAGGTTTTTGTGGGTGCGGGCGACCCCCAGGCGGGCAATGCACGCGGGTTTGCCGTGTTGCACAAAGGCCGCTTGCTGGTGCTCAAAACTGCCCCCGGATTTGCAACCCACACGCCGCTGCACGGCTGGTCCATGACCAAAACGGTGACCGGCATGCTGTTCGACAAATTAAGCGCAGAAACCGCTTTCAACCTCGAAACCCGGGTTGTCGACGCCTTTCCGACAGCTCGCGAACCCGGCTGGCTGAGTGCCTGGCGCAAAGATGCCCGCAAAGCCATCAAAGTGTCTGACCTGATGTACATGCGCGACGGCCTAGCCAGCACCGAGGACTACCAGCCCTGGGGTTCTGTTCCCAAAATGCTGTGGGGCCGACCTGACGCCGCCGCCTTTGCGGCTGAAGCCCAGGCTGAAATCGAATCTGGCAGGCGATGGCGCTATTTGAGCCAAAGCGCCAATTTGCTGTCTGTCGTGGCGCGCGGTCGTTTTACGAACGACGCCGACTATTGGGCTTACCCGGCCCGCGCGCTGTTTGACCCGATTGGTGCCACAACCGCTGTGCTGGAGACCGACACCAGCGGCAACTGGGTGGGATCAAGCTACCTGTGGGCCAGTGTGGGCGACTGGGCGCGGCTGGGCCAGTTGATGCTGAACGATGGTCGCTGGGGCGCGTCCAAAGAGCTGCAGGTGCTGCCAGCGGGCTGGCTCAAGCGGGCCAAGACGCCATCCACCCCAGACGGCGCAGGCCAAGCCTATGGTGCGCAAACTTGGTTTTATGGCCACCCGACAGAGGGCCGATGCAAAGGGGTGGGCCTACCCGAGGACACCCTGGCGATGGGCGGACATTGGGGCCAAATGGTCGCCATGGTTCCCTCGCGGGACGTGGTCATCGTGCGCTTGGGCTGGACCTTCAACCGCAACCAGTTTGACGGCTGCGCCCTGATTGCCGACGTGTTGAAGGCATTGCCAGGCTAATTGAAGGCGCTAGACTTTTGCGGTGGTTTGTTGAACCACGGGCTCGCGCATCGTCACAAATTCTTCGGCTGCAGTGGGGTGAATGCCAATCGTCGCATCAAAAACGGCTTTGGTGGCCCCGGCTTTCATGGCAACCGCAAACCCCTGCACAATCTCGCCCGCTTCGGCCCCGACCATGTGCAGGCCCACCACGCGGTCAGTGGCGTTTTCAACCACAAGCTTCATCAGCGTGCGCTCGGTGCTGCCGCTCAAGGTGTGCATCAGCGATTTGAATTCGCTGCGAAAAATGGTGATGTCGCCAAACTCTCGCCGTGCGTCAGCCTCTGAAAACCCCACGGTGCCGATATTGGGGTGCGTGAAAACCGCCGTCGGAATGAAGTGGTAGCTCATGCTGCGTTTGGATTTGCCAGCCAAGGGGCCAAACAAAAAATCCACC
>JANPCR010000013.1:0-7626 GCA_031431035.1 Rhodoferax sp. | reverse complement strand
CACCGGCCACTTTTCACCGCATCAAAGGGGGCGTGGAGTTGGGCTACACCGCTGATGACATGGGCGCGGGCATGGCGCTGAAGGCCGCCGTGGAGGCGCTGATGAGCCCTGGTGGCAACGCCGTCACACCGCTGGTGATGCAGGACATTCAGGCGGCAGTGAAATACGCCGCTACTGCCGCCAAAATGTCCACCGAGGACACCGTGCACACCGGCGGGCGCGGCGCATTGGTGGGGGTGGTGGGCTACTGCTGGGGCGGGCTGTTGACGTGGCGCGCAGCCTGCATGCTGCAAGGTGTGGCCGCAGCCGTGCCTTACTACGGCGGCGGTATGACGGTGGGAGACGAAGCCCAGCGCAAGCCGCTGTGCCCCGTGCTGTGCCATTTTGGCGATCAGGACAAACACATCACGATGCCGACGGTGAACGCCTTCAAAGCTGCGCAAACGGGCAGCCGGGTTGAAATTTATGCGGCGGATCACGGCTTCAACTGCGACCAGCGCGGCTCGTACAACGAGGCAGCCGCAACACTGGCGCTGGAGCGCACGCTGAAGTTTTTTGAAAAGCACGTGGGCTGACCGGATGCGAAGCAGAGCACTTTTGACGTTGGTCGTGCTTGCTGCTGTCGCCAGCGCGCAGGCTGCCAACTACAGCGGACCGTTATTTGATGCGCACCTGCATTACAACGAGGAAGCGTGGGATGGCAAGGCCGGGCCCCACCCCATCGCCGATGTGCTGGCGCGAATCCAGCGCAATGGCGTGAAGGGCGTGCTGGCCAACTCGCGCCCGAACGATGGCAGCAAGGCGTTGGCTGCGGATAAGTCCAAGGGCGACTTGCAGGTTGTGCCCTTTGTGCGCCTGTATCGCAACCGCGCAGACTACGACACCTGGTTCAAAGACGAGAGCATTTACCAGATGGTGCTGACTGAGCTGGCCCGAGGAACGGGCGGCGGCCCCTTCAAAGGTCTGGGTGAATTTCACCTGTATGCCAGCGAGAACGCCAATGGCCCGGTTGCCAAAAAGCTGATGGTGCTGGCCGAGGAAAAAACCCTGGCGGTGCTGGCGCATGTCGATGATGTGGCGATAGACCTGCTCATGGCCAATGCCCCTTCCAGAGGCCAGAAGCTCAAGTTGATCTGGGCACACACCAGCATTGGCGGCGCGCCCGCGTCACGTATTGACGAGTTGATGGGCAAATACCCGCTCTTGATGGGCGAGTTGTCTTATCGACCCGGCCTAACTTGCGAGGGCGGAAAACTCTGCCCCGAATGGCGCACGCTGGTACTGAAATACCCCAGCCGCTTCATGATTGGCTCGGACACCTGGGTGAACCAGCGCTGGCAGTATTACGACGAGCTGATGCAGGGCTACCGCATTTGGCTGGGTGACTTGCCCACCGACGTCGCCCGGAAAATTGCGTGGGAGAACGGCGCGAACCTGTTTCAACTGAAAAACTGACGGCCTCTGGGCGCGCTTGGTGACTTTCAGTACGACGTGCAGTGCTAAGAAAAAATTAACTTACAGGTTAATTTTTACGAGAATTTTCCGAATTTAAGCATAATTTCATATAAAATACGAATCTAGCCCACGTAAATATTACACAATTAGCTACTTTTTATATAGCAAATTTAGCGCAGCCCATCTATTGCGCTTAGCGCCCTGAGCGCCTCAAATAACGTTTTCGCCAGAATACCGAGACCAACGTTATCGCCACTGCCAGCATCAGCGCCAACGCCCACCAAACGCCAGTCGACCGGTGAATCAGTGGCAAGCCATCAAAGTTCATCCCGAAGAAGCCAGTGATCAGGTTCAGCGGTAAAAAGATGGCGGTGAGCACGGTGAGCGTGCGCATGATGTCGTTGGTGCGGCTGCCCTGCACGCTGAAGTGAATTTGCACGGCGGTTTCGGCGCTTTGCTCCAGGCGGCGTACATGGTGCACCACGCGCTCAATATGCTCCAGCACGTCGCGGCTGCGCACGTGCAGCAGGTCGCGCTCGCGTTTTTCGGTCGGGGTGGCGGCGTCGGGCCAGGTTTTCAGCGCCTCAATCCAGTCTTGAATGGCAGCGCGTTGGTCTTCGCAAATCTCGTCCAAATGGTGTAAAGACAGTCGGGTGTCCAGCAGCGAATTCCAGTTGTTAAAACGGCTGCGCGGGTTGATCAGCTCGTTTTGCCAATGGTCCAGCTGGTGCGTCAACTCGCGGCGCAGCTCCAAAAAGCCGTCCACCATCTGGTTCACCACACGCAGCATCAAATCAGCCGGACTGGTGGGCAAGCGCGCGCCTGCGGCCCTGGATTCACTGGACGCCGCTTGCAACAGCTTACCTGCATACGCATCGCGCACGGAGCAGTCGGTGGGGTGAACGGTCAGCAAAATGCGGTCAAACACGGCGAACCCAACTGGGCTGGTGTCAATGCGCTTCAGCACCGGCGGGCCGCCCCGGGTTGGTGAACGGCTGGCCCGCTGCAAAGGCACACCCGGCTGGGTGAAGTCGGTTTCGCTGTTGCCCGCTGCCAAACGCCGGAACACCAGCACGTCATATTGCGAGGTGTAGTCGTAGTGCGATGGCAACTGGTTGTTGATCAGGTCAGAAATATGCAAATCAACCAGTTGCAGGCCGGTCAGCGACAGAAGCGATGCCTGAATCTGCGCTTGCATCACTTCAAATTCACGCCTTGCACAGGCGATCCAGACATAGCCGCTCTCGGGCAAGACTGCAGGCAGCTCGCTGGTTTCGACAACCGCGCTGCTGGAGATGCTGAAGATTCGCATGGTTTGCCCCGACTTGATGGCTGGAATGGCTTAAATGGCTTGGATAACTTGAACAGCTTGCTGTGCCAGAGGGCTCTTTTGCGCGCTACTTGGCGTGAAGCAGTCGCGCCGCATCCAGTGCAAAGTAAGTCAGCACGCCATCTGCCCCCGCGCGTTTGAAGGCCAGCAGGCTTTCCATCATCACCGCGTCGTGGTCAAGCCAGCCGTTTTGGGCAGCAGCTTTCAGCATGGCGTACTCGCCCGACACTTGGTAGGCGAAGGTCGGCACGTGAAATTCGTCTTTCACGCGGCGCACGATGTCCAGGTAGGGCATGCCGGGCTTCACCATCACCATGTCCGCGCCCTCGGCAATGTCAATGGCCACCTCGCGCAGCGCCTCATCGCTGTTGCCAGGGTCCATTTGGTAGACTTTTTTATTGGCTTTGCCCAAGTTGCTGGCCGAACCCACCGCATCGCGAAACGGGCCGTAAAAAGCCGACGCATACTTGGCGCTGTAGGCCATGATGCGGGTGTGAATGTGTCCGTTCGCCTCCAGCGCCTGGCGAATGGCACCAATGCGCCCATCCATCATGTCGCTGGGGGCCACAATGTCCACGCCCGCCGCTGCCTGCGTCAGCGCCTGCTGCACCAACACGGCCACCGTCACGTCATTCATGATGTAGTTGGCGTCATCCAGCAGGCCGTCTTGGCCATGGCTGGTGTAGGGGTCCAGCGCCACGTCGGTCATGATGCCCAGGCCCGGAAACTGCTTTTTCAGCTCGGCCACGACACGCGGAATCAGCCCCTCGGGGTTGGTTGCCTCCTGACCGTCGGGCGTTTTCAGGCTGGCGTCCACCACGGGGAACAGCGCCATCACCGGAATGCCCAGCGCCACGCACTGCTCGGCCACCGGCAACAAAAAGTCCAGGCTCAGGCGCTCCACCCCAGGCATCGACGCAATGGCGTGGCGGTGTTGTTTTCCGTCTACAACGAAAACGGGGTAAATCAGGTCATGCGGCGTAAGTGCGTGCTCGCGTACCAAGTTGCGGGTGAACTCGTCGCGACGCAGGCGGCGCGGGCGTGCTAGCGGGAAAGCTGCGGGTTGAAGCATGGTAAATATCCAGACAAAGCCAAAACATAAGCCGGGTGCTTAAGTTTATTTATTGTCGCCTGAACGTCCCGTTCCTGAGTAAACCCTCTTGAATCTAGCGGCTAAATTTGCTAAATTGCATGCGGGTGGTTCGCCACCTCCCGCTTTTCCTCCCTGAGCGGGGCCTTGATGTGTGACAGCAAATAGGCTTACCCCCCAGCTTCGGCTGGGGTTTTTTTTGGGTACCTCCCTAAATCCATTTGCAGGGCGAATTGCGGCGTTGCGCGGTGCTCGCAATCCTCACGTACCCGAAGTCAGAACGATTTCTTCGAACGGCTCGGCGCATCTGCATAATCCACCCCATGCTTTGGGTCAAATCCTTCCACATTCTGTTCGTCGCCAGCTGGTTTGCTGGTTTGTTTTACCTGCCGCGCATTTTTGTCAACTTGGCCCAAGTGCCAGCGGACTCAACGGCCGAGCGGGCGCGGCTGCTGTTGATGGCGACCAAATTGCTGCGTTTCATGGGGCCCCTGGCGCTGTTGGCGCTCATTTTTGGCTTGTGGCTGTGGCTGGGTTACGGCATTGGGCGCGGCCCTGGCAATGGCTGGATGCATGCCAAGCTGGTCGTTGTCGTGTTGATCATTGGCTACCACGGTGCCTGCGGCAGTTTGCTCAAAAAATTTGTTGCGGGTACAGCGACGCGCAGCCACGTGTGGTACCGCTGGTTCAATGAGGTGCCGGTGGCCATGCTGCTGTGTGCCATCATTTTGGTGGTGGTGAAACCTTTTTGACGCCCTGCCAGTCCTAGCAAGGTGACGATGCAAAAAACCTCTGCCTGGCCGCTGTCCCTGATTTATGCAAGCCTAATTGTTTACGCCAGCCTGTACCCGTTTGGCGAATGGCGCGACCAGGGCATATTCACTTTGAGTTTTTTGTGGCAGCCCTGGCCCCGGTACTGGACGGGGTTTGACGTTGGCATCAACCTGCTGGGTTATGCGCCCTTTGGCTTTTTCCTGGCGTTGGGCGGCTTGCGATCAGGTCACGGTGCACGGGCTTTGCTGTGGTCCACGCTGATCGCTGCGGGCGTATCTTTGGCGCTTGAAGCCGCGCAAGTCTTTTTAACCTCGCGGGTGGCGTCCAATGTGGACTTTGCACTGAACTCAGCGGGTGCATGGCTGGGCGCGGTCGCAGCCACCTTGCTTGAAAAAGGCGGCGCGCTGGACCGCTGGAGCCAAGTTCGCCAGCGCTGGTTTACGGCAGACGCTCGCGGCGGCATGGTTTTGCTGGGCTTGTGGCCCTGGGCGCTGTTGTACCCGGCCGCTGTGCCTTTGGGCCTGGGGCAGGTGCTGGAGCGGCTTGAAGAACGCCTGGCCGATTGGCTGCGCGACACCCCATTTTTAGACTGGCTGCCAGTGCGCGCCATCGAACTGCAGCCGATGACGCCCAGTGCCGAAATGATCAGCGTGTGGCTCGGCGCGCTGATTCCTTGCCTTTTGGGTTTTTGCGTGGTTCGCGGTGGCAGACGGCGCGGGCTTTTTGTCCTTCTGGTGATGGCGAGCGCCATCGCCGTGACGGCGCTGTCCCACGCATTGAGCTTTGGCCCCCTGCTCGCCTGGTCCTGGTTTTCGCTGCCCGTGAAAGTCGGCTTGGTGATGGCGCTGGGAACGTCCTGCGTGCTGCTGCTGGCCCCCAGGCGCGTGAACGCGGCATTGGCCATTTTGTGCATTGGCGTTTATTTGAGCGTCATCAACCAGGCGTCCAACGGCCCGTATTTTGAGCAAACCCTGCACGCCTGGGAGCAAGGCCGTTTTATTCGCTTCAACGGCGTCGCTCAATGGCTGGCCTGGCTTTGGCCCTACGCAAGCTTGGCTTACGTGCTGACCCTCGTCACCCGCGCGGACGCATAAGCCGCGCGGCACGGCCAAGCGCACCCAAACCTACAATAGGCCCATGCAACACGACCCGACACAACTCGCCAATTCGACTGAATCAAGCCCCACGCCCGCTGCCCTGGCAGCCTCTTCGTCTTATTACGAACGGCACATTTTCTTTTGTCTCAATGAACGCAAAAATGGCGAAGAAAGCTGCGCCCAGCACCAAGCCCAGGCCGGTTTTGACCGCTGCAAGTCTCAAGTGAAAGCAGCGGGTTTGTCTGGCCCTGGCCAAGTGCGGGTGAACAAAGCTGGCTGTCTGGACCGCTGCGCCGCAGGCCCCGTGGCCGTGGTGTACCCCGAAGCCGTTTGGTACACCTATGTTGACCTTCACGACATTGACGAAATCGTGAGCTCCCACCTGATGCAAGGTAAAGTGGTCGAGCGCCTGCTGGTGCCAGCCAGCGTGGGGCGCTGACTGGGCGACACTGAAGGGGAAGGGGCTGGGGAAGCTCTGCATAACCCCTCGGTTTGGAGCCGTCACACCGGTTCAAAAGCTATAATTAAAGTAGCAAACCAATCAATTATTTCAGGGTGTTTCAGCCCGTAACCGCTCTTCTATGAAAATTTCCCTGCCCCTCGTCGCCGCGTCCCTTTTTGTAAGTTGGGCGGCTTTCGCCCAAAACGCTCCGCCCGTGCCGCCAGCGCAGCCCGCACCCACCGTGCAAGCAGCAGTTCAGGCCCCTGAAATCGCCGCCAAGTCCTACTTGCTGTTTGACGTGACCGCCAACCAGATTCTGGCTGAAAAGGACATCGATTCGCCCATCGAACAAGCGTCTCTAACCAAGCTGATGTCGGCCTACCTAGTGTTCGACGCGCTGCGCAACAAAAAAATCGACCTCAAACAAACCCTGCCCGTGAGCGTGCGCGCCTGGAAAATGCCCGGCTCGCGCATGTACATCGACCCCAAAATGGCGGTGCCAATTGAAGACCTGATCAAAGGCATGATCGTGCAAAGCGGCAACGACGCCACAATGGCCCTGGCTGAAGGCGTAGGCGGCACGGCCGAGCGATTTGTGCAGTTAATGAACGACCAGGCCAAAGTACTGGGCATGAAGGGCACCACCTACAAAAACCCCGAGGGTCTGACCGAGCCCGGCCATCTGACCACCGCGCGTGATTTGAGCATTTTGGCCACCCGCCTGATGCGCGACTTTCCCCAGTACATCAGCTACTACGCCATCAAAAAATACCACTACGAAGGCACCCCGCCCACCAACGACACCAACCGGAATTTGCTGCTGTTTCGCGACCCGACCGTGGACGGCCTGAAAACGGGCCGCACCGACGCTGCGGGTTACTGCCTGATTGCCACCGCCAAGCGCGAATCGCCCGCGTTGGGCACGCCAGGCGCGCCCGGAAGTCGGCGTTTGCTGTCCATCGTGTTGGGTACCGCCAGTGAGAACGCCCGCGCGAACGAATCACAAAAGCTGCTGAACTGGGGCTACACCGCCTTTGAAGCCGTCAAACTGTTTGACGGGAACCAGGCCGTGGTCTCGCCCGCCGTCTGGAAAGGCGCCAGCCCCACCGTCAAAATTGGCGGTGCGCAGGCCATCATCGTCGCCGTGCCAGCAGGCAGCGCGGGCAAAATCAAAACCCAGGTGGTGCGGGCCGAACCGCTGGTCGCCCCATTTGCCAAAAGCCAAACCATGGGCAGCCTGAAAATCACCGTGGGTGAGCAGACTTTGGCCGATGTGCCGCTGGTGGCGCTGGAGGCAGTTGAACAGGCGGGCCTGTTGGGCCGCGCGTGGGATTCGATTCGGTTGTGGGTGAAGTAATGCAGGCCTGACGAGGGAGCGCCTTGGGCCCGCCTAGGTCGCGCCTGGAATAGGCACAGCATGTACTTGGCTAAAGCGAGT
>JANPCR010000012.1:0-3317 GCA_031431035.1 Rhodoferax sp. | reverse complement strand
TGTGGATGGGGATCACCACACTGCCAGCAACCGCAGCCGCAGTGCCACCACTTTTGAGAAAAAATCGCCGATTGAGCTTGACGTCTTCCATGCTGTCTCCTGGTATTGAAAAAGTTCTCTTTGTATTGAGCAAGCGCTGTGCCACAAAAAATTTCAATAAATTCATAGGGTTATGAAATATCAAACAACAGAACGGGTAATTTTGGTAACATGCAAAAATAGGTAGTGTTACGAAAACGTAACGTTCACAGGAGACAGCTATGAATAGAAGGATGCTGCTTCAGGCGCTGCTGAGCGCAGGTTTTGCAGGCGCAGCCACGCATGCTGCCGCCGACCCTAAGCAATTCCGGATCGGCCTCACGCCAGTGATCTTGGCTGATCAGGTCGCGTTTCTTTCACGCTGGGGGCGCTATTTGTCGGAACGGATGGGTTGCGAAGTGAGTTTCATCGCCAGAGAGACTTATCGGAGCATTCTTGAGCTGCTCTCCTCCGGCCAGATTGATGCGGCATGGATATGCGGCTACCCATTCGTGCGATTTGAGTCTGAGCTCGCACTTTTGAATGTGCCGCTTTACCAGGGCAACCCTACTTATCAGGCCTATCTCATCCGCCCCAAAACGAATGCGGTGGCAGGCGCGACGACGATAAGGGATTGGGGTGATTTGCGCGGTAAGGTATTGGCCTATTCTGATCCTCTGTCCAACTCTGGTTGGCTGGTCGCCCAGGCGCAGCTTGCACTTGCCGGGGTCGCTGCACGTGACCTAAAGCGGTCTTTTTTTGCCCACGGCCACCGCAACGTCGCTGAAGCGGTAGCTGCCCGCTTGGCCAACGTGGGATCGATTGATGGGTACGTGTGGGAAACCATGCGCCAGCAAAACATGGGTGCGGCGAACCAAACTGAAATTGTCTGGAAGTCAGAGGCCTTTGGTTTTCCGCCATTGGTGACCAAATCTGGGGCCACGCATCCAAAGAGAGAGGCCTTGCAAAAAACCCTGATAGCCATGTCGGGTGACGAAACAGGTCGCGCACTGTTGCGTGCCTTGAATTTAACCGGATTCACGGATGGTACGCCTACCATGTTTGACGCCATTCGCCGTCAGGCCCGCACAGTGCCGGACAGCGGCGTCATCGCATGATGTTGCACCGTCTACCTTATCGGGTGCAGATTCCGCTGGGCCTATCTCTTGCAGTGGTGGTGGCTGCCCTGCTTGTCACCGCCGTCGCAGCACAAATATCGGCCCGCTCGGCACGGCAGGAAACGCTGGCAACGATAGACCGCACCGTGGAATTACTGGTAGCGCAGGCTCGTCCGCTGTTGGCAGCCGATGACACTTGGCGAGTCTTTTCCCTGCTGCGCAATACAGCCGCACTTTTGCCTGGCGCCTCGGCGAGTTGGGCACGAGCGGCAGTGTTGGATGCCCAAGGGCATGTATTTGCAGCATCCGACCCAACTCGTCTTGAGACGAGTCAAACCTTGCTGGGCGTTGATCACCTGCCTGCTCCCTCTGCGATTGTTCAGCGACTTTTGGTGGAGAAAAATAGCGGAGAGATTCTGTTGATCCAGCCGATTCAGAGCGAAGACGGTCAGACATTGGGATTTGCCTATATTGAGATCGATGCGGCCGTGTTTGCATCGGATTGGGCGGCTTTGGCACAGCCTGCCTTGATCGGCGCTGGCTTGGCGGTTGCGTTGCTCGGTCCTGCGGGCTGGTGGATGGGCCGTCGAATGACACGTCCTGTAGCCAATTTGGCTGAGGTGATTGAGCGTATTGGACGGGAAACGCCCGCCGAACTGCACGCCGATATACCGCGTACCAATGACCCCGAATTGGGGCGCATTGGGGACGCTGTGGCCCAACTTATCAGTGAGCTTGAGTTGAAACGACAGGCGGAGGAACGTGCTTTATCGGCCGAGCGTCTGGCCGCTGTCGGCCGCATGACTGCTGCTGTAGCGCATGAAATTAATAATCCGTTAGGCGGGCTGTTGACGGCAACACAAACGCTGCGGCTGCATGGCGCAACCGATTCCACGCGCCAGCGCACTGTTGATCTGCTGGAGCGTGGCTTGCAGCAAATCCGCTCCACCGTTGCGGCACTGTTGCCGCAAGCCCGCATTGAAGACCGCCCCCTGGAACCGAATGACTTGGAAGACGTGCTGACATTGGCTCATGCCACGGCAGCCCGTCTGGGAGTTGAGGTACTGGCCCATTCGGAGATTGAGTCCGCCATACGCGTGCCGTCTGCGGTGATGCGCCAGGTCATGTTGAATCTATTGCTCAATGCCATCAAGGCAGCAGGTGACCACGGAAGGGTTCAAGCGTTGCTGAAGGCGGATGCTGACACCGTTCAATTCTCTGTGATCAACAGTGGCAAGACATTGGATGTGACGCGCTTTGAACAAACGATGGCCGCAGAAGACAGCAATGACCCGCGTGGCTTTGGGCTATGGATTTGCCGTGAAATTGCAATCAAGTTCGCAGGGGGTTTTCAGCCCGACAGTACGCATCAAGGCGGTACCCGGATGATTTTCTGGATGCCCAACAAAGACCACAGAGAAGATATTGAATGAAGAGCCTGCTTTTAATTGAAGATGACCCCATCATGGGCGAATCACTGGTTCAAAGGTTTGAACTGGAAGGGTTTAAGGTTTGCTGGTGCCGCCGATTGGACGAGGCCACTGCGCAATTGATGCAAGCCCTCGCTGCCAGACCGCCTGCTGCGGTGATCAGCGACGTGAGGTTGCCCGATGGTTTGGCGACACACTGGTTTATTGACCTTCCCGCACCAGTTCGCGCGCTTCCCTGGTTTTTTCTCACAGGCTATGGCAGCGTGAATGATGCGGTCGCCGCCATTCGTGCGGGTGCACGCGAGTACCTGACGAAGCCCTTCGACATTGAGAGTCTGGTGCAGACTGTCAAGAATGCCATGCTCAATACAGCCGAACCAGCTGACGATGCCGTTTTGGGGGTGTCACCCGTCATGCGGCGCGTGGAAGCCTTGGTGCGCAAGGTTGCACAGCAAAAGGTGTCCGTTTTGTTGGGTGGCGAGTCAGGCGTAGGCAAGGAGGTTGCAGCGCAACTCATCCACGGACTTGATCCTCGGAACAACAAAGGTGAGTTCATTGCCGTCAACTGCGCAGCCATTCCGGAAACGATGATGGAAGCCGAGTTTTTCGGGTACGAGAAAGGTGCCTTTTCCGGATCACAACGCTTGCACCGGGGTTACCTGGAGCGGGCCGACGGTGGAACGCTGTTTTTGGATGAAGTCGGCGAGTTGCCCGCCAGCATGCAAGCGAAATTGCTACGCGCTTTGCAGGA
>JANPCR010000011.1:0-2261 GCA_031431035.1 Rhodoferax sp. | reverse complement strand
GGTCATTCCACGGCGCTTGGGGTAAGTGTCGTGTCGGCCTTGCAGGGTGATGTTGATCAGCGGGTTGCTCACCACATTCACTTGCGCCTCGGCCATCAAGGGCAGTAACTTGCTGACGTAGTAGTTGTCCATGCTGTGCATGGACGTGAGGTGCGACCCCGTGACGCGCCCCTGCAAGCCAAGGCGCTGGGTTTCGAAGGTCAGGGTTTCAATGTGCCGCGACATAGGGTCGTCAGACTCATCGCAATGCATGTCGACCAGCTTGCCTTGCTCTGCGGCCAGTTCGCAAAGCAGTTTGACGCTCTGGGCACCGTCCGCCATGGTTCGCTCAAAGTGGGGAATTCCGCCCACCACGTCCACGCCCATCGCCAGGGCGCGCTTCAACTTGCCCAGGCCTTGTGGGTCGCGCAAAACGCCGTCTTGCGGGAAGGCGACCAGCTGCAAATCAAGGTAGGGGGCCACGCGGCGTTTGACTTCGAGCAAGGCTTCAACCGCCAACAGTCGGGGGTCGCAAATATCGACATGCGATCGAATCGCCAACAAGCCCTTGGCCATCGCCCAGTCGCAGTACGTCAATGCGCGTTCGATCAGCGCGTCTTGCGTGAGCAGGGGCTTCAGTTCGCCCCACAGTGCAATGCCTTCCAGCAAGGTGCCACTTTGGTTGACGCGCGGCAGACCGTAGCTCAATGTCGCGTCCATGTGAAAGTGCGCATCAACGAAGGGCGGGCTGACCAGCAGCCCTTCTGCATCGACGATCTTGTGTGCGGGCGCAGTCAGGTCGGCGGTCACTTCGACAATTTTTCCGTGTTGCACGGCGATTGACATTCGACTTCTGCCGTCGGGTAGCGTCGCGTTTTTCACCAGTAAATCTAACATTTGAAGCACACTCCTTTTATCTTTCGCCCTTGCGGTAGGGCTTCATCAGCGCCTGCGGGTAAGTGGCTTTGCGGGCCACCAGTACCAGCGCCACGATGGACAGCACGTAAGGCAGCATAAGGTACAACTGGTAGGGCAAAAGCGCGTCACCCGACTGCTGCAAGCGCAATTGCAGCGCATCAAAAAATGCAAACAGCACAGCGCCCAGCAACGCTTTGCCGGGCCGCCATGACGCAAACACCACCAGGGCGACACAAATCCAGCCGCGCCCGTTGACCATGTTGAAGAAAAACGCATTGAATGCGGCCAGGGTCAAAAACGACCCTGCCACCCCCATCAAGGCCGACCCGGCCAAGATGGCGGCTGTTCGGGTGGCGGCGACCGACACGCCTTGGCCTTCCGCGGCTTGTGGGTTTTCTCCCACCATGCGAACGGCCAGGCCAGCAGGCGTGCGGTTTAAAACATAAGCAATGGCGGGCACCAAAAGCAAAGCCAAAAGCGTCAGCGACGTCTGATTTTGCAAGATGGGGATCGGCAGCCACCCCATTTCTGAAAAAGGCGTTATGGTGGGCGGCGCAGTGACTTTGGGAAAACTCACGCGGTAGCCAAAATAGCTCAAGGCGGTGGCCAGCAGCGTGATGCCGAGGCCGCAAACGTGCTGCGACAGGGCCAAACCCACGGTCAAGAAAGCGTGCAGCAGCCCAAAAACCATGCCCACGCAGGCGGCCATGCCAACCCCCGCCCACAAGGGGGCGCCGCTGTACACCGCGAACCACCCCGTGAAGGCACCAGCCACCATGATGCCTTCGATCCCTAAATTCAGCACCCCCGCGCGTTCGCACATCAAAACCCCGAGGGTGCCCAAAATCAACGGCGTGGCGATGCGCAGCACGGCCACCCAAAACGACGGGTTGATTAAAATTTCGAAGAGGTCGGTCATTTGATTCGCTGCTGGGCTTTGGCGAGCAAAGTTCCGCCCCAGTGGGAACGCAGCCAGGGATGCAAGGACACAATCGAGCGAGTTTTCGTCACCTGAGTTTTATCCGGTACTGGGTGAAAAACGTAGCGACCAACACTGAAATGAGCGACGCCGCCACAATGACATCGGCCATGTAAGTGGGCACATTCATGGCGCGGCTCATGCTGTCGGCACCCACCAAAACGCCCGCTACAAACACGCTGGCTGCCAACACGCCCAGCGGGTTCAGGCCCGCCAGCATGGCAATCACAATGCCGCTGTAACCGTAGCCTGGGGACATGTCCAAAGTGACGTAACCCGTGCGGCCAGCAACTTCGATGGCACCACCCAAGCCTGCGCATGCGCCTGACAAAAGGGCCACTAGCACCACGGTGCGGGTGATGGGCACCCCCGCAAACGCGGCCGC
>JANPCR010000010.1:0-14425 GCA_031431035.1 Rhodoferax sp. | reverse complement strand
TCACAACCAGACCGTCAACATCAAAGACGCCTACACCGAGGCGAATTTCGACTTTTCAGGCACGCGGCGGTTTGACGAGCGCACGGGTTACCGCTCGCAGTCTTTCCTGTCGGTGCCCATGAAAGACCACGAAGGCGAAGTGATTGGCGTGTTGCAGCTCATCAATGCCAAACACCCAGAAACCGGCAAGGTTATGGCGTTTTCATTGGCAGACCAAAGTCTGGCGGAATCCATGGCCTCGCAAGCCGCCATTGCGCTAACCAACCGCTTGCTGATGACCCAGTTAGAGGAGCTGTTTGAGTCCTTCATCAACCTGATCAACCTGGCCATCGATGAAAAATCGCATTACACAGGCGGCCATTGCCAGCGGGTTCCAGCCTTGACCATGATGCTGGCCGAGGCCGTGAACAGCACGACCGACGGCCCTTTGGCGGCCTTCACCCTGACTGACCGCGACCGGTACGAGCTCAAAATTGCCGGTTTGCTGCACGACTGCGGCAAGATCACCACGCCCGTGCACGTGGTGGACAAAGCCACCAAACTGCAAACGCTGTTTGACCGCATCGAACTGCTGGACACGCGGTTTGAAGTGCTGAAACGCGACCGCGAAATCGAAGCGCTGCGCCAGCAACTGGCCTTGCGCACGCAGAATGACGCGCCTGCTGAGGCCCGCATTGCCAAAGAATCGCGCAAGAAAATCGACGCGCTGACAGCCGACCGCGAGTTTTTGCGCGCCGCCAACAAAGGCAGCGAAGCCATGCCTGAGGCGTCGATCGCCCGGATTCGCGACATTGGCCACAACCTGACCTGGCGCAATGGCGACGGCGTGAAAACCGAGTTTTTGAACGCCAACGAGCTTGAAAACTTAACCATTCGCGCGGGCACCTTGACGTCTGCCGAGCGCAACATCATCAACCACCACATTGTGGCCACCATCAAAATGTTGGAGCAGTTGCCTTGGCCCAAGCACCTTAAGCGCGTGCCCGAATACGCGGGCGGCCACCATGAGCGCATGGATGGCAAGGGCTACCCCAAGGGTCTAACCCGCGACCAAATGTCAGTTCAGGCCAGGTCGATGGGCATTGCCGATATTTTTGAGGCTTTGACCGCCAGCGACCGCCCTTACAAACCGGGCATGAAGCTGTCACAGGCGATGGGCATCATGGAAAAATTCAAAAACAATGGGCACATTGACCCTGATTTGTTTGATGTTTTCATTAAAAAGGGCGTTTACAAAGCCTATGCAGAGCAGTTTTTGGATGCGTCGCAGATTGACGAAGTGGTGGTTTAAGGGGCAGTTGGCCCAAACTGCTAGAACTGCTAGAACTGCCGAAGTCGCTTAAAACTGCTCAAATTTACCACAATTGTGGTAAAAATTGATCAAAAAGCGAGTTTTGCCGAAAATATTAATGAAATAGGCCTCTAGCTCCCGAATAATATAAATAGTTTGCTATATAAAATATAGCATTTCTTCGGGCGCTCACTCGCTGACCCACACGTTAGCCCTTAAAGCTCGCGGCCAAATCCACCCGGCTCGCAAGACCGGCTTGGCTCAGATCAAGGCGCAAAACCTGCAACCGCGGTGGCGTGGCTGACGCGTCCCAGTCGCTCAACACAATCCGGCGCAAATTCTGAGGGGCAGCGCTTGGGGCTTCAGGTGTGTGAATCAGATGGTCCGCAGGTCGGTGGGTGTGTCCGTGTATCAGCGTGGCCGCCTGTGCATGGGCGAGCCAAACGGCGGCGGCGCCCGAATCCACGTCAAAAAAGTCAGTGCTGGTGGTTTTGCGGGCCTCGCTTTGGGCTCGCAAACCGCGGGCTAGGTCTAAGCGCTGTTGCAGCGGCTTGCTTAAAAAGTCTTGTTGCCATTCGGCGCTTCGCACCATCGTGCGAAATTGTTGGTAGTCGGTGTCGGCCAGGCACAGCGCGTCGCCGTGGCTCAAAAGCCAGCGCTGGCTGCCAAAGACCAACACAGTCGGGTCGGCCAGCAGTTGGGTGCCACACTGGGCCAAAAAAGTTTCGCCCACCAAAAAGTCGCGGTTGCCGTGCATGAAAAACAGCGGGCTGCGTTGCGATGCGGCCTTCAGCACATCGGCACATTGGCGCTCAAAATCCCCTGGGGGCGAGCCCGTCGAATTGGGTGCCATGATGGGGGCAGGGGTATTAGCAACATCATCGCCCACCCAGACTTCAAACAGGTCACCCAGGATGAAAACTGCGTCTGCCTGCGTGGTTTGCAAATAAGTTTGCCAGGCTTTGAAGGTGGCGGGCTCTGCACTTTGCAGGTGCAGGTCTGAGATGAAATCGATCACCCGCCAGGACGCGGGGGCCTTGAACTCCGGGAATTCAATCACTCAAAGCGCCACAGCCTTTTCAATCACCACATCGACATTGGGCACGTCGTCATGGTGGCCTTTGCGGCCGGTTTTGACGCCTTCAATCTTGTCCACCACGTCGGCACCCGACACCACTTTTCCAAACACGGCGTAACCCCAGCCTTGGGCAGAAATGGCGGTGTGGTTCAAAAAGCCGTTGTCAGACGCGTTGACGAAAAACTGAGCGGTGGCTGAATGGGGGTCGCCCGTGCGCGCCATGGCCACGGTGTACTTGTTGTTTTTCAGGCCGTTGTTGGCTTCGTTGTTGATCGGCGAGTCGCCGCGTTTTTCTTTCATGCCAGGCTCCATACCGCCGCCTTGCACCATAAAACCTGGAATGACCCGGTGAAAAATCGTGTTGCTGTAATGGCCCTTGGCCACGTAGCTCAAGAAATTGGCGACAGTTTTGGGCGCTTTTTCAGCGTCCAGCTCCAGTGTGATGACGCCCAAAGAGGCGCCGTTGGAGGCAATGTGGAGTTCGACTTTAGGGTTGCTCATGATTATTTCACCAGGGTTGCAGAGTTGATAAGAATGGTTGTTTTGGGAACGTCGGTCGGAAACGGCCCGCCAGCGCCAGTGGGCGTGGTTCTGATTTTGGTCACCACGTCCATGCCGCTAATCACTTTGCCAAAGACGGTGTAACCAAAAAGCTGGGGTGCATTCACCAAGTTGGCGCGCGGGGTGTTTTCAAACACTTTGCCCTGAAATTCAAATTTGGGCACCGGGTCGCCTGGGGGAATGACGGTGGGGTCCAGGCGGTTGTTGTCCACCACGTTGATGAAAAACTGCGCGGTGGCCGAATGCGGGTCGCCCGTGCGGGCCATCGCCAAGGTGCCAACCGTGTTGCGCGGACCGCCTTTTTCAATGGCTTCGCGGCCTTCGTGAAGGATGGGCGCACGGCCTTTTTTCTCGGCAAATTTGGCGTCGTAGCCACCGCCTTGCACCATGAAGCTTTCAATCACGCGGTGAAAGATGGTGCCGTCGTAGTGTTTGTCTTTGACGTACTGCAAAAAGTTCTCCACCGTTTTGGGCGCTTTGTCGGGGTAAACCTCGACCACAAAGTCGCCTGCAGAGGTGGCGAATTTGACTTGCGGTGCGGCGGCAGCCTGCGCTTGGGTCAGGGTGCCGCTGACAGTAAGGGCTAGGGCAGCCAGTATTTGGAGGGGTTTGCCGGGTTGTCCAAAGAAAGACACAAAGCTCATCAGTTTCACTCCTAAAAATCGTTTCGTTGAATGATTGCAGCTGGCAGCCGCGCACTTATTTTTGCGCCGAAGTGGCAGGTGCTCCACTGGCCGCACCAGCAGACGGTATTTTTGCCGCCAAGCTGAGCAATTCCAGAACCACCGTCAATTTAGGCCCCACAGTCCGGTTGCTGGCGTCCAATTGTCCGGCTTTTTGGTAGGCCAGACTGGCCAGCCTGGCATGCACATCGCCCAGGTTTTCATGGGCGGTGGCGTAATTGGGGTTGTTGCGAATGGCCATTTCCAGGGCGACACGGGCCTTTTCGAACTCGTTTTGCGTCGCGTACAAGACCGCCAGGTTATTGTGCGGCTCGGGAAGTTCAGGGAAATCGTTGGTCAGGGCCAGGAAAGTCGCAATCGCTGCGTCGATTTGGTTGGCATCGCGCTGGATCAAACCTTTGAAGAAGCGCATTTGCGGGTCGGTCGGTTTGGTGGCCAAGTGGCGATCAACTTGCACCAGCGCTTGGGCCATTTTGCCCGAGCGCAGCAACTGGCTCACGTCCGTGTACTCGTCTGCGTGCGAAGCCAACGGGGCGATTGAAAGCACCAAAAAAACCGCTGCCCACAATGTGCGCGACGAGGCAATCGCGTCCCCTTGAACGGCGGCAAGAATGAGTTGAAAACGGGGGAGGAGAAGCAGCATGTGAGGGTGGGGAGTCTTGAGCGACAAAGCCCCGAACATGAGAGCTATATACTGGGAATGATTGTAGCCGACAGCTTGAGGCCGCGTGCCAAGATAGCTGGTGGGTGTGACAGGTTGTTTCTGCTCTGGCAGCCCTTTGTTTCAAAACCGAATCTTTGTTTTTTTACCCATGAGCCTGCGCATCTACAACACGCTTTCGCGCGATTTGCAAGAGTTTTCTCCCATCGAGCCGGGCCACGTCCGCATGTACGTGTGTGGCATGACAATTTATGACCTGTGCCACATCGGTCATGCTCGAATGGCCATGGCCTTTGATGTGGTGCAGCGCTGGCTAAAACACAGCGGCTACCGCGTCACGTATGTGCGCAACGTCACCGACATTGACGACAAAATCATCAAACGCGCGCTCGAGCGCAACATCACCATTCGCGCATTGACCGACGAGATGATTGGTGTCATGCGCACTGACATTGGCCGTTTGGGCATCGAGGCACCCGATGTGGAGCCGCGTGCCACAGAATACGTGCCGCAAATGCTCACGCTGATTAGCCGCCTGCAAGACAAGGGTCTAGCCTACCAGGCGTCAAACGGAGACGTTAATTTTGCAGTTCGCAAATTGCCGGGTTACGGCAAGCTGTCGGGCAAATCACTGGATGACTTGCGGGCTGGCCAGCGCGTGGCGGTGCAAGACGACAAAGCCGACCCGTTGGATTTTGTGCTGTGGAAAGCGTCCAAGCCAACCGAACCGGCAGATGCCAAATGGAGCGGCGCGGTGGCAGATCGAGACTACGGCCCGGGGCGGCCCGGCTGGCACATTGAATGCTCCGCCATGTGCAGCGAAACCCTGGGCGAGACCTTTGATATCCACGGCGGCGGTGTCGATTTGCAGTTTCCACACCATGAAAACGAGATTGCCCAAAGTGAGGGCGTTTCTGGCAAACCGCTGGCCAATGTCTGGATGCACAACGGCATGGTGCAACTGGACAACGAAAAAATGTCCAAGAGCTTGGGCAATTTTTTCACCATTCGCGAAGTTTTAAGCCAATACAAGCCCGAAACTGTGCGGTTTTTTTTGGTGCGGGCGCATTACCGCAGTGACTTGAACTACAGCAATGTGCATTTGGACGACGCAGAGAACTCGTTAAAGCGGCTTTACACGTCCTTGAGTTTGGCGAATGCGGGCAATGCTGCCCAAGCCACGCTAGAGGCTTCGGCTAGCGACCCTATTGACTGGAGCGATCCATTTGCCGCGCGGTTCAAGGCCGCCATGGACGACGACTTTGGAACGCCAGGCGCGGTCTCGGTTCTGTTTGACCTGGCAGCCGAGGTGAACAAGACGCAATCGCCTGCATCTGCACGCATGCTCAAAAAATTGGGAGGCTGCCTGGGTTTGTTGCAGCTGGACGCCATGGTCTTTTTGCAGCAGCGGGCAGACCAGGCGGCAGAAGGAGCAACCCAAAACTCGGCCGACAGCATCAACGCCTTGGTGTTGCAGCGCAATCGGGCCAAACTGGCAAAAGACTTTGCCCAAGCCGACAAAATCCGGCAACAATTGCTGGCCCAGGGCATTGTGCTGAAGGATTCGCCCACGGGCACCACCTGGGAGGTGAAATGAAGCCGATGGTCGCCACCCAAAATTTGATTCCAAGCACTTTGAAATCGCAGTATTGAGCCCATGGTTGCCTCCAAAATTGTGGTGCCTGAAGCCAAGGCCCTGGAACTTGCTCCCGGTTATTGGGAAGACGCCTGCAAGCACCTGGTCAAAAAGGACCGGGTGATGAAGCGCCTGATTCCGCAGTGCGGCGACGTGCGTTTGCAAACCCGTGGCGACGCCTTCATCACCCTGGCGCGCAGCATTGTGGGCCAGCAGATTTCCGTCAAAGCCGCCCAGACCGTTTGGGACCGCTTTGCCGTTTTGCCCCGCAAAATGTCAGCCGCCAATGTGCTGAAGCTCAAAGTGGACGACATGCGAGCGGCCGGCTTGAGCGCACGAAAGGTCGAATACCTGGTTGACCTAGCCTTGCATTTTGACAGCGGCGCCTTGCACGTTAAAAGCTGGCAGCAAATGGAAGACGAAGAAATCATCGCCGAGCTGATCACCATTCGGGGCATTGGCCGATGGACTGCCGAGATGTTTTTGATCTTTCACATGATGCGCCCCAATATCTTGCCCCTGGACGACATTGGCTTGATCAACGGCATCAGCAAGAATTATTTTTCAGGTGAAGCCGTCAGCCGAAGCGATGCGCGCGAGGTCGCCGCTGCTTGGGCGCCTTATTGCAGCGTCGCAACTTGGTATATTTGGCGCTCGCTGGACCCTGAACCTGTTGAGTATTGACTGGAGTTAAACGTTGGCTAAAAAAACATTTTTGGATTTCGAGCAACCGATTGCAGATCTTGAAAACAAAATCGAAGAGCTGCGTTATGTGCAAACTGAATCAGCAGTGGACATTTCGACAGAGATCGATCAGCTGGCCAAAAAAAGCCAACAACTCACCAAGGACATTTACAGTGACTTGACGCCCTGGCAAATCACCAAAATTGCCCGCCACGCTGAGCGGCCTTACAGCCTGGACTACATCAACGAAATCTTCACCCACTTTGTTGAACTGCATGGGGACCGGCACTTTGCGGACGATTTGAGCATTGTGGGCGGTTTGGCCCGGTTCAACGGTACGCCTTGCATGGTGTTGGGCCAACAAAAAGGGCGCGACACCAAAGAGCGCGGCATGCGCAACTTTGGCATGAGCAAGCCTGAGGGCTACCGAAAAGCGCTGCGGCTGATGAAGACGGCCGAGAAATTTGGCCTGCCGGTCTTCACCTTTGTTGACACCCCAGGCGCTTACCCCGGCATTGACGCTGAAGAGCGCTGCCAATCTGAAGCCATTGGCCGCAGCATTTTTGAAATGGCGCAGCTTGAGGTTCCCATCATCACCACCATCATTGGTGAAGGCGGTTCAGGGGGCGCGTTGGCCATTTCGGTGGGCGACCAGGTGCTGATGCTGCAATATTCTGTGTATTCCGTCATCAGCCCAGAGGGTTGCGCGTCCATCCTCTGGAAAACATCGGACAAGGCCAAGGAAGCCGCCGATGCCTTGGGTATCACCGCCCATCGCTTAAAGGCCCTGGGCTTGATCGACAAAATTGTGAATGAGCCTGTAGGCGGCGCCCACCGCGACCACAAACAGATGGCAGCATTTTTGAAACGTGCCTTGAACGACGCTTACCGTCAGGTTAGCGATTTGAAACTTCGGGAATTGCTGGACCGTCGCTATGACCGCCTTCAAAGCTATGGGCGCTACACCGACACCAAGCTCGAGCCCAAAATCGAACGCCGAGCCGAGCCTCGCACCAGCAGCAAATAGGAGCTGTTTGAATGGGCCAGCCATTGCTTGGCGCCTTGGCCCAAGTCCCGATTGCTTTGCCGTTGGCCGTGGCCTTCAGCGGTGGCGCAGATTCCACTGCGCTGCTACTCAATTGTGTTCAAAAGTGGCCAGGGCAGGTGGGAGCGATCCACGTGAACCACGGCTTGCAGGCTGCAGCCCATGACTTTGAACGCCATTGCCAAACGGTTTGCGAGCGTTTGCGAGTGCCTTTGGTGGTTCGTCGGGTGCAGGCGGGCCATGCGCCGGGTCAAAGCCCTGAGAATGCCGCTCGAAGTGCGCGCTACACGGCGCTGGATGAGGCGGCCTTGGATGGTTGGCTGGATCTGACCCCTGACAAATCTCGGGTTCCGTCCGACGGGGTCGCCCATGGAGCAATAATCAAGAGTGTTTTGCTTGCCCAACATGCAGATGATCAGGCTGAAACCATCATTTTGGCTTTGAGTCGTGGGGCTGGGTTGGCGGGCCTTGCGGCCATGCCCCGGCAGTGGGTTCGGCAGGGTGTCCATTTTCATCGGCCGTTTTTGGGCGTCGCTGCCGCCGAGATTCGGGCGTGGTTGGCGGCAAACGGCGAGGGTTTCATTGAAGACCCCAGCAACACTGACCAACGCTTTACCCGCAACCGGATTCGCGCCGTTGTCTTGCCCGCCTTGCAGCAAACTTTTCCCCAGTTTCGAAGCACGTTCGCGCGTTCTGCAAGGCATGCGGCCCAAGCGGCCGAGATTTTGACCGAGGTGGCAGCGCAGGATTTGGCTCTGGTCGGAAGGCCGGGTGATTTGGCACCGGTTATTTCACGCCTGCAAGGTTTGAGCCCGCCGCGCCAGGCCAATGTGCTTCGCTATTGGCTTAAAACTACAGCCAACACGGTCCCCAGCGCAGCCCAACTTGACGAGTTAACCCAGCAAATTGCCGACTGCGCCACGCGCGGGCATGACATCAAAATCAAAGTGGGCCATGGTTTTGTGGTTCGTGAAGCGCTTGTTTTGGCTTGGTACAATCCCTAGGTTTTTCGATTTCAAACCCGTCGTTGTGAACTGCCTGCCGGATAGCCCGCGCAAAAAGCGTTGGTTTTAGCAGCCACTTACCCCAATCAGCATTTTTTGAATCTCTCATGGCCTTGATCGTTCACAAATATGGCGGCACGTCGATGGGCTCGACGGACCGCATTCGCAATGTTGCCAAACGCGTCGCCAAATGGGCACGCGCAGGGCACCAAATGGTGGTGGTGCCCAGTGCCATGAGCGGCGAAACCAACCGCTTACTGGGTTTGGCCAAGGAATTGGCCCCCGCCAAAGGCACAGACGCGTATTCGCGCGAATTGGACATGCTGGCCGCAACTGGAGAGCAGGCCTCGAGCGCGCTTTTGGCCATTGCCTTGCAGGCCGAGGGTGTTGAGTCCGTCAGCTACGCAGGCTGGCAGGTGGCCATTAAAACCAACAGCGCCTACACCAAGGCCAGAATTGAGTCGATTGACGACACCAAAATTCGCGCCAACCTGGCGGCGGGGCAAGTGGTCATCGTTACTGGCTTTCAAGGGGTTGACAGTTTGGGCCACATCACGACCCTGGGTCGGGGCGGGTCTGACACCTCTGCCGTTGCGGTCGCCGCTGCTCTAGAAGCGCAGGAATGCCTGATTTACACCGACGTGGACGGCGTTTACACCACCGACCCGAGGGTGGTACCCGAAGCTCGCCGCTTGAAGACCGTCAGCTTTGAAGAAATGCTGGAAATGGCCTCTATGGGCTCCAAAGTCCTGCAAATTCGCTCGGTTGAGTTTGCGGGCAAGTACAAGGTTCCGTTGCGCGTTTTGAGCAGCTTCACGCCGTGGGACATCGACATCAACGAAGAGGCCGCATCTGGCACCCTGATTTCTTTTGAGGAAGACGAAAACATGGAACAAGCTATTGTGTCCGGCATTGCATTCAACCGCGATGAAGCCAAAATATCGGTACTTGGCGTGCCAGACAAACCGGGCATCGCGTTCCAGATTTTGGGGGCAGTTGCCAATGCCAACATTGAAGTGGACATGATCATTCAAAACATCAGCAAAGATGGGCGGACTGATTTCAGCTTCACGGTGCATCGCAACGACTTCGTCAAAACCATGGACTTGCTCAAAGGCACGGTGTTGCCTGTTTTGGGGGCGCAAGAGGTGGTGGGCGACGCCAAAATCTGCAAGGTGTCGATTGTGGGCATAGGCATGCGCAGCCACGTTGGCATCGCCAGCAAAATGTTTGGTTGCCTGAGCGAAGAGGGCATCAACATCCAAATGATCTCCACCAGCGAAATCAAAACCTCTGTTGTGATTGATGAAAAGTACATGGAATTGGCGGTTCGCGCCTTGCACAAGTCTTTTGATTTGGAGCAGGCGCCCACCCGCTGAATTCGTTGGCAACTCGTGAGATAATCAGGGTTGCCATTTATTTCAGGAAACGTGACCGAGTGGCCGAAGGTGCTCCCCTGCTAAGGGAGTAGGGGGCGTTAAACCTCCTCGAGAGTTCGAATCTCTCCGTTTCCGCCAATAAAAAAGCCGCTCGTTGAAGCGGCTTTTTTATTGTTGAATTACCGAAATCGCCGTTTACCGATGATCGATAACGTGCAATTCACTTAAATTGATCAAAGCCGCCAAAACTGGCGGGCGAAATCCTACACGGGCTTTTTCTGCGCCGTCGCCGCCACTCAAAATCAGTTTTTGCAGGTACTCAACGCAATCGCTGTGGCCCCAAAAGGTGTCAATGGCTTTGGCAATGCGCTCGTGGTATTGGCGGATGATGGCCATTTCGCGGTCAATTCGCGCCTGACGCGGCATTTCGTGCAGACCCATGGGACGGGTGGCTACATCTTCCTCAAGGTAGTTCAGTGGGGGAAAACCAACGGGTTTTTGAGTGGACATGGCTTGACGGCATTCTTTTCTGTATGCCCTATTTTAGACGATCAAACAGAAATTTCAAATTAGTTCACCATCACCAGCTTGCCTTTGACGCCGCGCGAACCCATGTGAGCGTAGGCGGCCTTCAAGTCCGCCATGGGCATAGTGGCGTCAATCACTGGTTTTATTTTGCCTTGGCCGTACCATTGGGCTAGCTCGGCCATCATGGCAGCGTTGGCCTTAGGTTCGCGGCGTGAAAAGTCACCCCAAAAGACACCAACGATGGACGCACCCTTGAGCAATGCCAAGTTAAAGGGCAGGGCGGGTATGGGCCCAGCCGCAAATCCGACCACCAAGTAGCGGCCGCGCCAGGCGATGGATCGAAACGCGGGTTCGGCAAAGTCACCGCCCACCGGGTCGTAAATCACATCAGGCCCCAGGCCGTTGGTTAGGGCTTTTAGGCGTTCGCGCAAATTCTCAGACTGGTAATTGATGGTTTCGTCGGCACCAATGGACTTGCACAGCGCGCACTTTTCGTCGCTGGACGCTGCCGCGATCACCTTGGCACCCATTGCTTTTGCAATTTGGATGGCTGCGGTGCCCACGCCACCAGCAGCGCCCAAAACCAGCAGGGTTTCGCCTGCTTTTAATTGGGCGCGATCAATCAAAGCGTGGTGGGACGTGGCATAGATCATGATAAACGCCGCTGCGTCTACAAACGAAAAGCCTTGTGTCAGGGGCATGCAGCGGTCAGCCGGGGCAATGGTGTGGGTTCCAAAACCGCCAGTGCCCGACAAGCAGGCCACACTTTGGCCCACTTTGAGGTGGGTCACGCCTTCGCCCAGCGCCACAACAATGCCTGCGTATTCTGATCCCGGCACAAACGGCAGGGGAGGCTTCATCTGGTACTTGTTTTGGACAATCAAAATGTCCGGAAAATTCAGGCTGGCCGCTTTGATTTCAATCAGCACTTCGCCCGCTTTGGGCGCAGGAGTGGGTAGTTCCTTCCAGGTGAGTGCGTCAATACCAACGGGGTTTTCACAAAGCCAGGCGTGCATCAGATTTCCTTAAGGTTGAAGTTCTGTTAGCAATTCTAAAAAACCGAATCATAGAGCCAACCTACAATTAAAATCAAACACTGAAGTCATCTGCCTTCTACGAGAGTCACCTACGTTCCATGAAAATACTTATCTCCAATGACGACGGCTACCAAGCGCCCGGAATTGTGGCGCTTTATGAAGCCTTGAAAGACCTGGGCGATGTTGAAGTGGTGGCGCCCGAGCAGAACAACAGCGCTAAATCCAATGCTTTGACTTTGCATTCTCCCCTGCACGTCACCCGCGCTGCCAATGGATTTCGATTTATCAACGGTACCCCGGCAGACTGCGTCCATATTGCTCTGACGGGCCTCTTGGGGTACCGGCCAGATTTGGTGGTGTCTGGTATCAACAATGGCGCCAACATGGGCGACGACACCATTTATTCAGGCACGGTGGGTGCCGCCATGGAGGCCTATTTGTTCGGCATCCCGGCGATCGCATTTTCACAAGTTGATAAAGGTTGGGGCCATATCGACGCTGCCGCACAAAAGGCGCGCGAGCTGGTTCAGCAAATGTTGCACCAAAGCCTGCACTCGGCAGCGCCGTGGTTGCTCAACGTGAACATTCCCAACCTGCCCTTTGCCGACATCAAAGCGCCCAAAGTTTGCCGTTTGGGAAAACGCCATGCGGCAGAAGCGGTCATTACCCAGGTGAACCCTCGGGGCGACACCATGTACTGGATTGGCGGGGCGGGGCCTGTGAAAGACGAGGCAGATGGCACAGATTTCCATGCCACGCAGCAAGGCCACATGGCTTTGACGCCCCTTAAAACCGATTTGACGCAGCATGAGCATTTGAGTTACTGGGCGCAAACCGTCGCGCAGTTGACCCAAAAGCGTGACCCCTTGCCAAGCCAGATTCAGGGCAAAACCGCGCAACTGTCGACTGAGCAGACCGTGACGGGCGCGCGATGAAGCCAAGACCCTCGTTTCCCGCCCGACTGGGAACTGAAGGGGTTCCTGTCAAACCTCGCGCTGCGTCTGCCGCCCACGCTGCCCCAGTGGCGGCACCGCGTGGATTCGGGCTGGATTCCAGCGCGGTGCGAGCGAACATGGTGGTCAAATTGCGCGGCCAGGGCATCACCGACACCCATGTCTTGCATGCTATGGGTCAAATTGAGCGCCATCGCTTTGTAGACAGTGCCTTGGTCAACCAAGCCTACGAGGACACCAGTTTGCCCATCGGCTTGGGGCAAACAATTTCAAAGCCTGGCGTGGTGTCGCGCATGCTGGAGTTGCTGCGTCAGGGTCACTCTGGCAAATTGGGGCGGGTGCTTGAAATCGGCACAGGCTGCGGTTACCAGGCAGCGGTGTTGAGCGTGCTGGCCCGCGAGGTCTACAGCATTGAGCGCTTGCGCGGATTGCATGACAAAGCCAGAGACAATTTGCGCTTTCTGGCCTTACCCAATTTGCATTTGATGTTGGGCGACGGCATGGCGGGCTATGCCAAAGGCGCACCCTACGCCGCCATCATTGCGGCGGCGGGCGGCGAGGCCTTGCCCCAAGCCTGGATCGATCAATTGGCCGTGGGCGGGCGCTTGGTGGCCCCCGTGGCGGTGGCTGGCGGGTCGTTCGGCCAGCAGGCCTTGATGGTGGTTGACAAAACGCCAACCGGGGTTAGGCACAGTATTTTGGAGGCCGTGCACTTCGTCCCTCTAAAATCAGGGATTGCATAAAGGGATTCAAAACAATGCCAGGTAACTTTGACTTCAAATGGCCCGACAAACTTGCTTTTGAGCGATTTGCAGGGGTCAGGCAGGCGGCTCGCTGGATCGCTGTCGCAAGCTGCGCCGTTTTGCTGGCGGCTTGCGGGTCAACCTCGGTCAATCGCGCGCCAATTGAAGATCGCAGCACCGGACGGCCCAGCGCCGCCCCCACAACAGTTGACGCCAAAGTGGATCCTAAACTGGACCCAGCCACCACCAAGCTACCGCCTGGTGCTGAAAACGCGGGCCAGCCGGGTTACTACACGGTCAAGGCGGGCGACACCCTGATTCGCATTGGCTTGGACACAGGCCAAAGTTTGCGCGATATCGTTCGCTGGAACGCCATAGAGAACCCCAATTTGATCGAAGTGGGCCAAGTGCTCAGAGTATTGCCGCCTGTTGCTGGGGCTGTAGTGGCCGCGATTGCACCGGGCGCAACGGCAGCTGCGGGCGCAGCAGCCACCAAACCCGTGACTTCCTCAACCGCAACGGGTAGCGCTGTGCCGCCAGTGGGCGCGGCGTCGGCACCAGGAGCAGCCGCCAGCGCACCCAAGGCCGTGCCAGCACCAGCCACCGCGTCGGCCCTGCCGGGTGCGGCGGGGGCGGCGGGCGATGACGAAATCAGCTGGATTTGGCCCACAGGCGGCGCTGTTTTAGCCGGTTTTGACGAGGTTAAAAACAAAGGTTTGGATATTTCAGGTGCATTGGGAGCCAGCGTGGTGGCCGCCGCTGATGGCCGGGTGGTCTACGTGGGCGCGGGCTTGCGCGGCTACGGCAACTTGATTATTCTGAAGCACAACAACACTTACCTTACCGCTTACGCACACAACCAGGCTTTGCTGGTCAAAGAAGACCAATCGGTGCGCAAGGGTCAAAAAATTGCTGAAATGGGTAGCAGCGATGCGGACCGCGTGAAATTGCATTTTGAAGTGCGCCGCCAAGGCAAACCGGTCGATCCGGCCAAGTATTTACCAGCCCGTTAGTGTGCTTTAGCGTTGTTTTATGCCACCGCGCAACTCTCCACCCCACGGCATCGCCAAGGGTGAGGTAGCGCAGGCAGGCAAACCGGCAAAATTGGCTGAAGCGGCTAAAACGCCGAAGCGGACCAAAAC
>JANPCR010000009.1:0-11572 GCA_031431035.1 Rhodoferax sp. | reverse complement strand
TTTTTCCCAGCGCTGCCTTTGGCGCAACAGGCAATCGTGCTGCTGGCCGCCACGGGGCTCTTTGCGGTCTATGCGGTGTGGGTGGTGCGCAGCCACAGGCCTGCGCCAGCGTAACTTGAATGCTTGTCGTGTCGCCAAGCGGCTAGAGCACCTGGACAAGCAAGGCAAATGCGGGGACGACCGCTTGAACGAGGCGAAGTTTAAGAAATACTGGTTGATATTAAATTTGTAGCAAACTATGTATATTATTCGGGAGCTAGAGGCATATTTTGTTCATATTTTGCGGGTTTTGAAGAAAAAAGAGCCTGCAGGTTCTTTTTTTCAATAATTGACTCAAAATTGGCTCCAAAGCCGATCAAAACCTCAGAACCTCAAAACAGCACAACCCCGCGAATCGACTCGCCGCGCTTCATCAAATCAAAGCCTTTGTTGATGTCTTCCAGCGGCATGGTGTGGGTGATCAGGTCGTCAATGTTGATTTTGCCGTCCATGTACCAATCAACAATTTTGGGCACGTCGGTACGCCCCCGCGCGCCACCAAAGGCCGAGCCCTCCCACTTGCGGCCCGTGACCAGCTGGAACGGCCGGGTGCTAATTTCAGCCCCCGCTTCGGCCACGCCAATGATGATCGAGCGGCCCCAACCTTTGTGGGTGCATTCCAGCGCTTGGCGCATCACCTGGGTGTTGCCAATGCATTCAAAACTGTAGTCAGCACCGCCATCGGTCAGTTGCACAATCGCGTCGACCACGTTTTCACCGCGAGCCTCAACCTCTTTGGGGTTGATGAAATGCGTCATGCCAAATTTGCGGGCCATGGCTTGGCGCGACGGGTTGATGTCAACGCCAATGATCTTGTCGGCGCCGACCATTTTTGCGCCCTGAATCACGTTCAGCCCAATGCCGCCCAGACCAAACACCACCACGTTGGCACCCGCTTCAACCTTGGCTGTGAAAAGCACCGCGCCAATGCCGGTGGTCACGCCGCAGCCGATGTAGCAAACTTTGTCAAACGGTGCGTCTTTGCGAATTTTAGCGAGTGAAATTTCAGGCGCCACGGTGTAGTTGCTGAAGGTGGAGGTGCCCATGTAGTGAAAAATGGGTTTGCCGTCCAGACTGAAGCGGCTGGTGGCATCGGGCATCAGGCCTTTGCCTTGCGTGCCGCGAATCAATTGACACAGATTGGTTTTGCGCGAGAGGCAAAACTTGCAGGTGCGGCACTCGGGCGTGTACAAGGGAATCACGTGGTCGCCCTTTTGCAGGGATGTGACGCCCGGCCCCACATCCACCACGATGCCCGCGCCTTCGTGTCCCAAAATCGCCGGAAAAATGCCTTCAGGGTCAGCACCGGATAAGGTGTAGTAATCGGTATGGCAAATGCCTGTGGCTTTGATTTCAACCAGCACCTCGCCAAATTTCGGGCCTTCAAGGTCCACGGTTTCGATGGTCAGGGGGCTACCTGCTTTCCAGGCGACTGCGGCTTTGGTTTTCATAGAGTTTTTTGAAATGAAACGATTAAAAATGATGACTCTAGAGAGTGTAGTTCCCCTGTCAAATGAGGACTTGGCTACACTCAATAGTCTTCTATTCAAACCGCGATGCGTTGTAAAAAACCATGAAAAATTTTCTCTCTTCTGCCGCCGCTACGACCACCTCTGCCATCTTCCTTTGCGCTTATGCAGGGCACGCCGCCGCCCAGCCAGCGCCCACTCGCGATGAATTCTTTTGGCTAGGCGAAATGAACAAGGCGTCCTTGGTCATCAACGCCGACGAGGGCCTCCTGGACAAAGCTCTCGCCCCGCGCTTCGCAGCTGGCATCAACAAGGTCATCAAAGACGGCAGTTTGCCAGGGGCGCGCCGGGCTGCCACCGTCATCACCTTCGAGCCGCTGTTGATTGCAGCAGCTGGCCCGCAGATCACGCTGCTGCACGCGGGGCGCTCCAGCCAGGACATGCACGCCACCTACCGCGCGGCCATTTTGCGCGACGACATGCTGAATCTGGCTGACCAGTTGAACAAGACATCGACGTCCCTGGTCAAACTGGCTGACAAACACGCGGGCACCATCGTGCCCAACTACACCAACGGCGTGGCCGCGCAACCCAACAGCCTGGGCCACACCCTGCTCGGCCACGCCGCTGGGCTGGAGCGCGACGCGCAGCGCATCCGCGAGGTCTATGTGCGAATTGACCGCTCAGCCATGGGCACCACGGTGCTGAATGGCACCAGTTGGCCGCTGAATCGCAAGCGTATGGCTGATTACCTGGGATTTGCCGCCACGGTCGACAACGCCTATGACGCGTCCCAAATTTCGTCAATGGAGCAGCCCGTTGAAGCCGGGGCCATCGTGGCCAGCATTGCCTTGCACGCGGGGCACTTTGTTGAAGACATCATGACGCAGTATGCCCAGGCCCGGCCCTGGATGCTGTTGGCCGAAGGCGATGCCAACACCTACGTGTCCAGCGCCATGCCGCAAAAACGCAACCCTGGCCTGCTGAACACCACACGGCGCGATGCCTCGACCGCTATTTCACTGGCCATGGGCACAATGATTCAGGCGCACAACATCACCCCAGGCATGGCCGACCCGAAAGAAGTGCGGCCCAACAGCGCCATGGTGAACAGCGCCATCACCGTGTTGCGCAACTGGGACCGGGTGATCAACGCTCTGGTGATCAGCCCTGCGCGCGCGCTGGAAGAGCTCAACAGCGACTGGACCGCCTCGCAAGAGCTGGCCGACGTGCTGATGCGCAAATACAAGTTGCCATTCCGCGTGGGGCACCACTTCGCCTCCGACATTGTGGATTTTGCGAAGGAAAAAGACATTAAACCGCTGAGTTTTCCGTACGCAGAAGCTCAACGCATTTACGCCAAAACCGTCGCTGGCTCCGACATTTCAGGCGATTTTCCGATGAGCGAAGCCGAGTTTCGCGCCACGCTAGACCCCGTGGCCATCATCAAAAACCGCGCATCTGCCGGTGGCCCCCAGCCCTCAGAGATGGCGCGCATGTTGAAGCAGGCGCAAGACAAGCTGGGGCAGCAGATCGAATGGATCAAAGAAAAACGCAGCCGCATCAGCACAGCGCTCGCGCGGTTGGACGGTGATTTTGGGAAACTGGGCGGGGGCAATCAGTAACTGCCCGTTTGGTGCAGGCAAATCTTCAATCCACCTTCGCCCCGGAAGCCTTGACAACTCCCTCGTATTTCGCCAACTCCACCTTCATAAACGCCGCAAACTCGTCGCTTGAATTGCCCACCGGGTCGGCCATCAAAAGAGCGAAGCGGGCCTTGGTTTCTGGGGTTTTCAGGGCGGCTGCAAACGCTTGATTCAACCGGGCCAGAACGTCTTTCGGCGTGCCAGCGGGAGCGACCAAGCCCCACCAGGTGTCGATGGCAAAGCCGCTCAAGGTGTCAGCCACGGGCGGCACGTCGGGCAGGGCGGAAGACCGGCTTAAAGTGGTCACGGCAATCGCCTTGAGCTTGCCGCTTTTAATGCCCGCCGAGGCGGTGGCCAGGTTGTCAAAATTGAAATCGACTTGCCCGCCTTGCAGCGCCATTTGCGCCGGGTTGCCGCCATTGAAGGGAATGTGCACGACGAAAACACCTGCCTGGGCTTTGAACATTTCGCCCGCCAAGTGCCCTGCGCTGCCGTTGCCGCCACTGCCATAGTTCAGTTTGGCGGGGTTGGCGCGGGCGTAGGCGATCAGGTCTTTGACCGTGTTGATTTTGAGGCGATTAGCGGCCTCAGCGTTCATGACCAGCACGTTGGGCACGCGCAGCATTTGCGTGATGGGTGCAAAGTCGCGGGCCGCATCAAACGGCATTTTGCTGTAAAGCCAGGGGTTGACCGCGTGGGTCGCCGTGGCGGCAATGCCCAGGGTCAAGCCATCGGGGGCGGCTTTGGCGACGGCGTCAGCGCCAATGTTGCCGCCCGCGCCAGGGCGGTTTTCAATAATGACGGTGCCCAAACTGTCTTTCACGCGCTCCGCCAGCACGCGGGCGGTCACGTCGATGGGGCCACCCGCCGCGTACGGCACGATGATGCGAATGGGTTTGGTTTGGGCGCTGGCCAGTGGTGTGGCAAACGCGACCAGCGCGACAGTCAGTGAGGAAAGTAGTTTGAATTTGTAGATCATGCTGCATTTTCTTACAACTCTTTGCAAAGCGTTTGTCGGCCCCATGGCGGGTGCGCGGCGTTGCATACACATGGAAATTTTTCCATCGGTCGCGTCACCCAACAGGAGTTCTTTATGAAAATTCAAACCTTGATTTCTGCCCTAGTTTTGGCAGCAAGTGGCTCGGTGTTCGCGCAGGCACCTGCCGTAGCTGACCCCACTGCCACGCCAAAAATCGACCAGCGTATTGCCAGCCAGCAAAAGCGAATTGACCAAGGCGTGGCTTCGGGCCAATTGACCGCCAAGGAAACCCGTCGCCTGGACAAGCGCGAGGCCAAATTGGTGGCCAACACGGCTGCCGCCAAGGCAGATGGCACGGTGACCAGGGCTGAACGGCTTCGGCTCAAACGCGAAGCCAAGAACAACAGCCACGTGATTCACAAGCAAAAACACGACAAGCAAACTGCGCCGGTTGCCGCCAAGTAAAGCAGATTACCCCACTGTCAAAGCAAAAAAGGCCCGCAGGCATCTGACTGCGGGCCTTTTAGCTTAAGAGCTGGACTTGGATTTATCGGTTCAATCTGGCTGCCCGTTCAGATCTTCGCCTTGTCGGCTTCGGTGATGAATGAATCAGCAAAAAATTCGTCTTCAGGCAGTTTGCCACCGGACAGGTAAGCCGCCTTCGCCGAATCCACCACAATGGGCGCGCCACAGGCATACACCTGGTGACCCGACAGGTCGGCAAAATCTTGCAACACGGCAGCGTGCACAAAGCCCGTTCGCCCCGTCCATTGGTCTTCAGGCAACGCGTTGGAGATCACGGACACGTAGCGCAAATTGGGCATTTCTGCCAGTTTGGCTTGCACCCAATCTTCCAAATACAAGTCGGTCGGTCGGCGGCCACCCCAGTACAGCGTGGCAGGGCGCTGGATGCCTTTGTGCTGCATGTGCTCAATGATGGCTTTGATCGGCGCAAAGCCGGTGCCAGAGGCCAAGAAGATGATGGGTTTGGGCGAGTCTTCACGCAGGTAAAAGCTGCCAAAGGGTCCTTCAATGCGCAAAATCTCTTTTTCTTTCATTGCGCCAAACACGTGGTCGGTGAACTTGCCGCCCGGAATGTGGCGAATGTGCAGTTCAAGCGGCGCTGCAGGCACCGTGTCTGACTTGACCAAGCCGTGGGGTGCACCCGCCATGGAGTAGTTACGCCTGGCACCGTCGCGCAAAATAAATTCGATGTACTGGCCGGCAAAGTACACAAAAGTGTCGTTGGCGGGCAGTTGCAGGTAAACGCGCATCACATCGGGCGATTTCTTCTCAAGCAGTGTCAATCGCGACGGCATGCGTTTGATCGGGTTGGCCCCGGCTTCGGTCACTTGGCGCGACTCCAGCACCACATCGCTGTGCGGCACGCCGCAGCACGTCAGCACAAAGCCGTTGGCTTCTTCCTCGTCGCTCAGGGCTTTGCTTTGGTGTGGGCCATGCACCACCATGCCGCTGATCTTTTTGCACTTGCAAGAGCCGCAAGCGCCATCTTTGCAACCATAGGGCAGACCAATGCCTTGGCGAATGCCAGCGGCCAGCATAGCCTCGCTTGAGTTGACTGTGAAGCTGCGGCCACTGGGTAAAACGTGGACTTGAAACCCCTGGATTTGTGACAAATTTACAAGCGCTTGCGGGTCGGGACTGGTCATATTTTCGGTATCCTTGGAGCTGTTTTTCCTGATAGCCCTCGATTTTGCCTTCAAATCAATCCCCCCTTGGTGCCTTGCCCGCCCGATTCCGTCGTGAACGCCTGTTGGTCGTCGGTTGTGGCGACGTTGGCCTGCGGGCCGTGCGCGACCTGGGGGGCCGCATTCGGGTTTTCGCGCTGACTTCGTCCCCCGAGCGCATTAGCGCTCTGCGGCAAACCGGGGCAACGCCGCTGATGGGCAATTTGGACGACCCGGCCAGCCTGCGCCGATTGGCGGGCCTTGCCACCCGGGTGATTCATTTGGCACCCCCACCGCCCGAGGGCTGGGGCGATCCGCGCACCCGCGCGCTCACGGCGGCTTTGCGATTGCGTGCTGTGCCAGCGTCGTTGGTTTATGGGTCGACCAGCGGCGTGTATGGCGATTGTGCGGGCGAGGTCGCCACAGAAACCCGCGCCGTCAACGCCCACACCCCTCGCGCCACACGTCGGGTGGATGCAGAGCGGCGGGTGCGTTTTTTGGGCCGCGCCTCCGGGTTGCGGGTCAGCATTTTGCGCATTCCCGGCATTTACGCGCCGGACCGCACAGGCGGCACGCCACTCGGGCGTTTACAAAAAGGCACGCCCGTACTGCAAACGCAAGACGATGTTTTCACCAATCACATTCATGCCGACGACCTCGCCCGCGCCTGCGTCAAAGCGCTTTGGGCCGCCAGGCCGCAGCGCATTTACAACGTCAACGACAACACACAGCTCAAAATGGGCGATTACTTTGACCTGGCTGCCGACCTGTACCAGTTGCCGCGCCCACCCAGGGTGCCGCGAAGCCTGGCGCAGGATCAATTGCCGCTGATGTTGCTGAGCTTCATGAGCGAATCCCGCCGCATGGACAACACCCGAATGACGCGAGAGCTGAAACTGCGCTTGAAATACCCAACGGTAGAAACGGGGCTTGCAGTGGCCTCGCAAGTAACCTTGCAGAGGCTCTAAAGCCCGTTGAGGTCGGAAATTAGGTGGAAATTTACGTAGGAATAGCCGCGAGATTGGGCTTCACACTTCGGTACAGCATAAGGGGCTGCACCATCACCCTGGGAAAGCGGCAACTGCGGGCCAATTGCTCCAAAACATCCAGGCTTCCCAACGCTTCGCGATGGGCTTTTTCCAATGACTGCGGATTGGCCAGCTCGTCGCGGTCAAACTCGGCCATCGGGTTGAAGGCATCGGGCCCTGCGGTTGGCAAAGCCGTGACGATGCCCACCAGGGTGAGTGCCTCGGTGGGCATTGCCCCACGCAAAAAATGCATCGCATCCAGACTGGGGTCCTGAAAATGCTCGCGCTTCAGGTTGCCCAGCACCTGTTCGTCAGGTGAATCCATCGCTGGGTAAAGCCGCAGCCTGATCGCCCCGGCCAGGTGGCTGTCGATCCAGGTTTTGAGTCCCTCAATCACCCACGGATCGACCCCCTGCACGGTGGCTGCGGCGCTGATGGCATCATCCAGGTCGCCCTTCATCTGCTGCAATCGGCTCTGGCTTTCAGCGCGTGAGGTTCGATCGGTGTTTTCTTTCAGTTCTTCAGCGATGGCCGTGACCGTCATTTCAAGCTGTTTGAAATCGTCCGTGTTGCGCACGCCCGACTCCACGCTTCGATTCACAAAGGCGACAAGGTCGGCCAGTGTGTCGAGGCCACGGCGAATGCGCTGGTAGTCTTCAAGCACGGCCCGCCCTGCCACTTTGATGCAAAACGTGCTGCCCAACTGCTTTCTGAGCGCCGGATCGCGCAAAGACCGGGCCAGCGAGTCCCGCGTTAAATCCAGCAAAAACCCCTGGGCGCTGAGTTCGCCTTCCATCGCCATCAATTGATGGGGCTGGGGTTTGGCGGCCTCCCAGGCGGCGTCGGCAGCTACCACCCTGGCGCTGGCGCCCGCATACGTCATTTGGCCGTGCAAAGACGCCAGTTTGGGTGCATCGACGTACAGGTAATCCAACAAGGGACGTGACATGGCGGGTATTTGAAGGGCTCAGTGGGGGAAGCGAAATTGCCCGAATATAGCCCATGCGCCAGGGTCTGCGTGAATTTTTAATCCCGATATGGCAATCCTCAAATCCCGGCAGGCTTGGTCATGGTGCTCATGCGGTCCACGGGCTTGAGTTTGATGGTTTTGACATCGGCCCCTTTCAACACCGTCAGGCTGATCTCGGCATCAGGCAAGTCACGCGCCCACAGCTTTTTGTAAAACGCCTCCAGTGTCGCCACCGTCACGCCATCAACCGCCAGCACCAAGTCGCCCGGCTCCAGCCCCGCCGCCTGCGCCGGACCATCTTTGTTGACCCGCACCACCTGCACGCGGCCGCCTTGCTCTGACGAGGTCAGGCCAATCCAGGGCCTGCGGCTGAACTTGGTGCTGCCCGTTTGCTGCATCTCCGCCAAAATGGGTTTGAGCAAATCGACGGGTACAAACATGTTGCCAGGCAAGCGCCGCTGGGCGCTGGCGCTGCCGCCCGTATTGCCAACTGCAGTTCCACCTAGAGCGTCGGTCACAAACAGGCTGCCAATGCCGATCAACTCACCGCGTTGGTTGAAAAGCGAGGCACCCGAGTGGTTATCAATGGGCGGGCTGGTGAACACCGCCGCATCAATGTGGTATTCCCAATAGCCCGAAAACGCCCTTTTGCTGACCATCTGGGTCATGCTGACATCGGCCTCGTCGCCATCGGCCTGTCGCCCGGTGGCCGCCATTAGCGGTTCACCTTTTGCCAAGTCATTCAGGCTGCCCAAGGTCACGGCTTTCACGTCGCGCCAGGGCAGCAGCGGTTTGATCAGGCCAAAGCCCGTGGCCAAGTCGTAGGCCACCGCCTGCGCGGGCAAAGTCTTGTTGTCACTGGTGACAATTTGGATGGATTGCGCCTCCAGCATCAGGTAGCCAATCGTCAAAATCAGGCCGTCCGGGCCAATCACCACGCCTGAGCCGCTGCGTTGGCGCCCCAGCGTCTCGGCCGACCGCGCGCCTTCGCTCACGTTCACGCGCACCCCCACCACAGCCGCGTTGGCGCGGGCCAAAGCATCGATGGTGACCTGCGCCGCAGACTTGGGCTGCTCGGCACTTGGCGTGGCGGCAGGCGCTGGCGCTTGAGCGGCGCTGAAGGACAGGTGACACGCCGTCAGGCCAATCAGCGTGAGATGGCGAAAGTGTTTGCGAAGGTGATTTCGAAACAGGGGTCGGGTCAAAGAGCGCATAGCGATGTCCTTCAGGTGAGGATGCACCTGCAAGGCAAAGGATGCGCTCAAAAAGTTCCTGATGCAAGTGTGGGGGGAATGGTGGGCGACCGAACTCGCATTGCGTCCGGTTTGTTCAAAATGCTATGTTTTATATAGCAAACTATGTATATTATTCGAGAGCTAGAGATCTATTTTATTCATATTTTTGGCAAAATTTCAAAAAAAGAACCTGCAGGTTCCTTTTTTTAAAATCGACGTCAAAATGACAATGCAAACCGTTCATGCCCAAAACCATCAACACCGCGCTGCCCGACACCGCCACCGTGCCAGGCACGCTCAAACTGCCGCACGAGCGAGACGAGTCGGTCAGCATGACGGACAGCGCAATCACCGCTGTTGGAAAGCATGCCTTTCGGGATCTCAAACGTGGTCTGAAAGACACCAGCCGGGGCACCGCTGCCAACCGCGCCTACGAAAAGCTCAAAAAAGACGCGGCTTGAGGTGGTGGCGCAATAATCTTATGCGCCCAAGACCAAGACCAAGCCCTTAGCCGAGAGTGGCGGTGACCCCAGCACTGAAACCAGGTTGCGCGGGGTAAAGCCGTTATGACGGTTAAATTCAGCATCAAAAAGCAAAAAGCCACAACATCCAAAGATGTTGCGGCTTAAATACTGGTGCCCGGGGCCGGACTCGAACCGGCACGCCTTGCGGCGGGGGATTTTGAGTCCCCTGAGTCTACCAATTTCACCACCCGGGCGTTGGATGCGAAGCCCTGAATTATGGCACAGTGTGGGGATGACAAAGACTGCTGACTATCCCACCATTGAAGATGCCATCGGCAACACGCCGCTGGCGGCCCTGCAGCGCATTGGCGCGGCTGAGAACGCGCTGCGCGGCAACGTGATTCTGGGCAAGCTCGAGGGCAACAACCCGGCGGGCTCGGTCAAAGACCGGCCTGCGCTGTCCATGATCGCGCGTGCGCAGGAGCGCGGCGAGATTAAGCCCGGCGATACGCTGATTGAAGCGACCTCGGGCAACACCGGCATTGCGCTGGCGATGGCAGCCGCGATCAAAGGCTACCGGATGATTTTGATCATGCCCGAGGATTTGTCCATCGAGCGGGTGCAGACCATGAAAGCGTATGGGGCTGAGCTGATTTTGACCCCCAAAAGCGGCGGCATGGAGCATGCGCGCGACCTGGCAGACGCGATGGTCAAAGAAGGCAAAGGCCGCGTGCTGGATCAGTTTGCCAATCTGGACAACCCGCGTGCGCATTACGAGACCACTGGCCCCGAGCTGTGGCACCAGACGGGCGGGCGAATCACCCATTTTGTGAGTGCGATGGGCACTACAGGAACCATCACCGGTGTGTCGCGCTATTTGAAGGAAAAGAACCCCAAGGTGCAGATCATCGGCGCGCAGCCGTCAGAAGGCTCGCGGATTCCCGGTATCCGCAAGTGGCCACAGGCCTACATGCCCAAAATATATGATGCGACCCATGTCGATGAGATCGTCTCCGTGAGTCAGAAGGACGCTGAAGACATGGCCCGGCGCATGGCGCGCGAGGAGGGCATTTTTGGCGGCATCTCAGCGGCAGGGGCCTGCTGGGTGGCGCAGGAAATCGCTAAAAAAGTGACCGAGGCTACCATTGTCTTCATCGTTTGCGACCGGGGCGACCGCTATTTGTCCACAGGCGTGTTCCCTGCTTAGATTTCCCGCTTAATCTACAAGCCCCACTTCTCAAAAACCATGTCCCACGAATTCAAGTTTTGCCCCAACTGCGCCACCCCGCTGGAGCACATCGCCAGCCTGGAAGACGGCGGCGAAAAGACGCGCCTGCGCTGCGTGGCTTGCGGCTATACGCACTGGAACAACCCCACGCCCGTGCTTGCAGCCGTCATCGAATACAACGGCCAGGTTTTGCTGGCCCGCAATGCCGCCTGGCCGGGCAAAATGTTTGCATTGATCACGGGCTTTATGGAGGCGGGCGAAACACCGCAAGGCGGCATTGAGCGTGAAATCGCCGAAGAAACATCGCTGAAAACACACGAGCTGAACCTGATTGGCGTGTACGACTTTCAGCGTATGAACCAGATCATCATCGCTTACCACGCGGTTTGTAGCGGCGAGGTGAAGCTTTCGCCCGAGTTGGTGGATTACAAACTCTACGCACCCGGGGCCGTGAAGTGCTGGCCTGCGGGCACGGGTTACGCGCTGGCGGACTGGCTCAAGTCGCGCGGGCACGAACCTGAGTTTGTCGAGTGGTCGCGCCGCGCTTAATTTGCCGCATTCTCTGAATTGCTTAAAATTGCGTCAAATATCTAGGAAATTGCATGAATATCGACATCGAGCTAGACACCCGCGGCCTGAACTGCCCGCTGCCAATTTTGAAGGCCAAGAAAGCACTGTCCGCCATGGAGAGCGGGCAGACACTGCGTATCACCGCGACCGACTCAGGCTCGGTGCGGGATTTTCAGGCGTTTGCACGCCAAACTGGCAATGAGCTGATTGATCAGCAGACGGCTGGCACAGACTTCATCCACGTCATGCGCCGCCG
>JANPCR010000008.1:0-25492 GCA_031431035.1 Rhodoferax sp. | reverse complement strand
CAAGCGTTCTTTTTCAGGCGGAATGGTGTCGTTGATCAAGTACGGCTTGATCGAGTTGTACTGCTTGAAAAACTGCGTCATGTCCACAATCAAGTCGCGGATCACAGGCAAGCCAGGCAGCGGTTTCAACACGATGGTGCCGGTGAGCGTGCGCATGTTGGTCAGGCAAGCCAAACCATTTTTGCCATTGATGTTCATAGCGTCCGAGCCGCAAACTCCCTCCCGGCAAGACCGGCGAAAGCTAATAGTCGGGTCAATGGCTTTGAGCTTCATCAGCGCGTCCAGCAGCATGCGTTCACTGCCGTCTAGCTCGACGCTAATGGTTTGCATGTAGGGCTTGGCGTCTTTGTCCGGGTCGTAGCGGTAGATAGAGAACGTGCGTTGGGTCATGGGGTTTGCTCGGGTTTAAGGCGCTTGGTATTTTTAGAAAGTGCGGACCTTGAGTGGCACGCTTTCAACCGTCAAAGGCTTCATTTGCACAGGTTTGTAGCTCAGGCGGTTGCCTTCGCTGTGCCAAAGCGTGTGCTTGTGCCATTCGTCGTCATTGCGGCCATTGGGGTACTTGGGGCTGTCGGCGTAGTCATCAACCGAATGCGCACCCCGGCTTTCGCGCCGTGCAGCGGCGGACACGATGGTCGCTTCGGCGGCCTCAATCAGGTTTTCAACTTCAAGGGCTTCGATTCGCGCTGTGTTGAAGACCTTGGATTTGTCTTTCAGGTTGATATTGCCAACCCGTTTGCGCAAGGCCGCAATTTTGACAACGCCTTCGTCCAGCGTGGCTTGGGTGCGAAACACGCCCGCATGCTGCTGCATGGCGGCCCGAATGTCATTGGCCACGTCTTGCGCATATTCGCCGTCGGTCGCGGCATCCAATCGCGCGAGGCGCGCCAGGGTTGCATCTGCGGCGGTGGCTGGCAGGGGCTTGTGCAGTTTGTTTTTGTTGTTGAACTCAACAATGTGATTGCCCGCTGCGCGGCCAAAAACCAACAAGTCCAGCAATGAATTGGTGCCCAAGCGGTTGGCACCGTGCACGCTGACGCAGGAGCATTCGCCGACCGCGTAAAGGCCATTGACCACGACGCTTTTGTTGTCAGCGTCTTGCGTGACCACTTGGCCATGGATGTTGGTCGGGATGCCGCCCATCTGATAGTGAATGGTGGGCACCACGGGAATTGGCTCCTTGGTGATGTCTACGTTGGCAAAGTTGTGGCCGATTTCGAACACGGAGGGCAAGCGCTTCAAAATGGTGTCGCCGCCCAGATGGGTCATGTCCAGGTTGATGTAGTCTTTGTTGGGGCCGCAGCCACGGCCTTCCTTGATTTCCTGGTCCATGCAGCGCGACACAAAGTCGCGGGGTGCCAGGTCCTTCAGCGTCGGGGCGTAGCACTCCATGAAGCGCTCTCCATTGCTGTTGCGCAAAATCGCGCCTTCGCCCCGGCAGCCTTCGGTCAGCAGCACACCAGCCCCTGCAACGCCTGTGGGGTGAAATTGCCAAAATTCCATGTCTTCGAGTGGAATGCCGGCTCTTGCTGCCATGCCCAAGCCATCACCCGTGTTGATAAAGGCGTTGGTCGATGCAGCAAAAATACGGCCAGCGCCACCCGTGGCCAACAAAGTAGTTTTGGCTTCCAAAATGTGCACGTCACCGGTTTCCATCTCGATAGCAGTCACGCCGACCACATCGCCATCGGCATCGCGGATCAAGTCCATGGCCAGCCATTCGACAAAAAAACTGGTTTTGGCTTGCACGTTTTGCTGGTACAGCGTGTGCAGCATGGCGTGGCCGGTGCGGTCAGCGGCGGCGCAAGCGCGTTCCACGGCCTTCTCGCCGTAGTTGGCGGTGTGGCCGCCAAACGGGCGCTGGTAAATAGTGCCGTCGGGGTTGCGGTCAAAGGGCATGCCCATGTGTTCAAGGTCATACACCACATTGGGTGCTTCGCGGCACATGTACTCAATGGCGTCTTGGTCGCCCAACCAGTCAGAGCCCTTGACTGTGTCGTAAAAGTGGTAATGCCAGTTGTCGTCGTTCATGTTGCCCAACGACGCGCCAATGCCGCCCTGGGCTGCGACGGTGTGTGAGCGGGTCGGAAACACTTTGGTCAGGACGGCGACATTCAGGCCGGCGCGGGCCAGTTGCAAGGATGCGCGCATGCCCGAGCCACCGGCTCCGACGATGACCACGTCAAATTTGCGTTTTGCTACGGAATAACTCATGAATCAATGCCTCAAATTAGGGAAAGCTGCTCGTGCTGTTTTAGTTTTTAAAGGCGCCACAGCACCTGAATGGCCCAGCCCGCGCAGGCGATCAGCCAAACAATTGTGAAAATTTGCAGGCTGAGGCGCAAAGCGACGCTGCTGGTCACATAGTCCATCCAGATATCGCGCATGCCCACCCAAATGTGGTACGCCATGGCAATGATCACAGTGAAAGTGAGTACTTTCATCCACTGGCTTGAAAAGATACCCGCCCATTTGTCGTAGCCGATGGGACCTTTGTTCAGCAGCACTTGCGCCAACACCGCCAGAGTGAACAAGGCCATCAAGCCCGCTGTGACTCGTTGGGCGAGCCAGTCGCGCAAACCGTAATGAGCGCCCACAACAATGCGCTTGGTGCCGTAATTGACTGCCATGTTTTTTTTCCTGTTTTTTTGAAAGGGAGGGGCGGTTCAATACAAACCAAATAGCTTGGCACCCAAAATCAGGGTCAAGCCAACGCTCAGCGCCAAAGTGACCAAGGCCGAGCTTTTGCCGAATTCTTTGGTAACCGCCGCGTGGCTGATGTCCATCCAAAGGTGGCGCATGCCGGCAATAAAGTGATGCAGGTAAGCCCAAATCAGTGCAAGTGCAACCAGTTTGATCAACCAGCCCGGTAAAAACCCAACGCCTGAGCGAAACAAATAGGTGAACTTGGCAAATGAAATTTCACTGGAAACCGAGGTGTCAAACATCCAGATGATGAATGGCAGCAGCAAAAACATCAAAAATCCGCTGATCCGGTGCAAGATGGACACAAAGCCCGCCGCCGGAAGGCTGTACGAGGGCAGATCTTTGAAAATATTGATGTTGCGAAATTCGGGGCGCTTGCCCCGCTTGGGGGACGTCAGTTCGGTCATGTGGGGGCTTTCAAGAAGGGTGCTCGTTGTCGTTATTTAAACTGATCAAAACCAAAATTCTATTGCAATGCAGCATGCTGACGGCTGGCTTGCAAAATTCCCGTCAATTCGCTGCTGCTAATTCAGTTCATTGCGGTAGAAATGAGTGTCCGTCAGGTACAAACCCCGACGCATCTCCATGGGTGCGTCGTTGTAAGTGTAGGCAATTCGCTCCACGCTTAAGAGCGGCGTGTTTTGGGGTACTTTCAGCAGCACACTTTGCTCTGTGTCAGGCAAGACGGCTCTAATTTTCTCAACAGCCCGCACCATGCGCACGCCAAACTCGGTTTCAAACAGGGCGTACATGGGGCCGTGGTAGTCACTTAGGCGCTCAGCGGTCAGGCCTTTGAAGGGGCCGCCAGGTAGCCAAAGGTCTTCCAAAATGGTGGGGCGATTGACGAACGAAAGCACCCGGCGCACTTGCAAAACGGCGTCGCCGGTTTTCAAGCCCAATGATTTGGCAACGTCGCTGGACGCACGCAAGCGCTTGCAGTCAATGATTTCGCGCTGGGCGGGCCCCTCGGAACTGGTGTCGCCCTCGTCTGGCATGAGTTTCAAGAAGCGGTACTGAACATGCTGCTCCGCGTGGGTGGCCACAAAAGTGCCCTTGCCTTGGCGGCGCACCAGCAAATTATCGGCAGCAAGCTCGTCAACGGCTTTGCGCACAGTGCCTTGGCTGACCCGAAAGCGCGTGGCCAGGTCCATTTCGCTTGGGATGGATTCGCCCGGCTTCCATTCGCCTGCCAGCAAGCTTTGCAGGATAAGCCCTTTGATTTGCTGGTACAGAGGACTGAAAGCCGGCGTCAGGCTGGATGGGGCAGCCACGCCATAGTCCGCCGGTGGAGTCGGCCGGTCGGTCTGCGAAATGGGCAGGGAGCTCATGTTTTTTGTCGGGTCTGAAGTGTGAATCATATCTTATATAAGACATAAGACAAATTGACGGACGCCATCTTTCAAGGGTAAACTCTGGGGGTCTTTCAATCTATTTTCGGAGCCTTTTCATGAGCAAAAAACCTGTCCGTGTTGCCGTCACGGGTGCCGCCGGTCAAATTGGTTACGCCGTTCTTTTTCGCATTGCGTCTGGCGAAATGCTGGGCAAAGACCAGCCTGTGATCCTGCAATTGCTTGAAGTGCCGGTTGAAGGCCCGCAAAAGGCTTTGAAGGGCGTGATGATGGAATTGCAAGATTGCGCCTTTCCGCTGCTGGTGGGCATGGAAGCCCATGGCGACCCCATGACCGCGTTCAAAGATGTAGATTACGCGCTGTTGATCGGTTCGCGCCCCCGTGGCCCAGGCATGGAGCGCGCCGACCTGTTGGCTGCGAATGCCCAAATTTTCACCGCCCAGGGCAAAGCCTTGAACGCGGTCGCCAGCCGCAACGTGAAGGTGCTGGTGGTCGGCAACCCAGCCAACACCAATGCCTGGATCGCCATGAAGAGTGCGCCTGACCTTCCGCGCAAGAACTTCACCGCCATGCTGCGCCTCGATCACAATCGCGCTTTGAGCCAAATCGCCGCCAAAACTGGCAAGGCTGTGACCGACATCGAAAAAATGGTGGTCTGGGGCAACCATTCGCCAACCATGTACCCCGACTACCGGTTCGCCACCATCGCGGGTGCCAGCGTCAAAGACATGATCAACGACCACGACTGGAATGCCAACACCTTCTTGCCAACAGTCGGCAAGCGTGGTGCGGCCATCATTGAAGCGCGTGGCGTGTCGTCGGCAGCCTCTGCCGCGAATGCAGCCATTGACCACATGCGGGATTGGGCCTTGGGCACCAACGGAAAATGGGTCACCATGGGCATTCCGTCAGACGGGCAATACGGCATTCCGCAAGACACCATGTTTGGTTTTGCAGTTACCTGCCAGGGCGGCGAATACAAAACGGTTGAAGGTTTGAGCGTTGACGAGTTCAGCCAAGGCTGCATCAACAAGACGTTGAAAGAGTTGCAAGACGAGCAAGCGGGTGTCGCGCACCTGCTTTGAACGGGAAATAACCATGCTTTTGAACGCCAGCCCCACCAAATTGTCCAGAGTTTTCCACGCCGTAGCAGGTGGGCTGGTGTTGTTGCTTCCGATGGCACTGGGTGCGCAAACCACTGCGCCTGTCAAAAAGGACAGCCCGCCCAAGGCAAGCAAACCCTCAGCTAGCCGGGTGGATGCCAAAAGCAAGGCGACACAAATGGCCACTGGCATCCAGGCCGCAGACGCCGCGTTGACACCTGCCGAAATGGCGATTGCCGAACGTGTTTACCAAGGCCGCCTGCCTTGCGAGCTGGGCGCGTTTGTGACCTTAACGCCAGACCCCAAGGCGCCCGGGTTTTTCAATGTGCAGGTCAACAACCTCAAGTTTCGGATGTTTCCTGTTGAAACCACGACGGGCGCAATCCGGCTGGAAGACAAAAAAGCTGGGGCTGTTTGGCTGCAACTGGCCAACAAATCCATGTTGATGAATCAAAAATTGGGCCAAAGGCTGGCAGATGCCTGCATGAGCCCCGCCCAGATCGCGGTCGATGCCGCATTGCAAAAAGCTCCGGCGCAAAGCGTGCTGGATGCGCCAGTACCAGCACCAGCATCCTCCGCTGCAACTGCGCCAGTGACCAAGTAAACCACTGCTGCTACAGACTCTTTTTGGCCAAGAGCCTCCCCATTTGACATTAAAAAGGAACGTCCCCATGCCCGCGCAATTTTTAGAAACCTACCGCGCCCACGTTGCAGAGCGCGCTGTTCTTGGTGTTCCGCCCTTGCCCTTGTCGGCCAAGCAAACGGGTGAATTGATCGAGCTGTTGAAGACACCCCCCAAAGGCGAAGAAACTCTGTTGGTTGAATTGATCACGCACCGCGTTCCGGCAGGGGTCGATGATGCCGCCAAGGTCAAGGCCAGCTACCTGGCCGCGGTGGCCCATGGCAGCGAGCAATGCAGCCTGCTGTCGCGTGAAAAGGCGACCGAACTGTTGGGCACCATGCTGGGTGGCTACAACATCAGCCCCATGGTCGATTTGCTGGCAGACGACAGCGCCGCAGTGGCCCAAACGGCTGCCAATGGCCTGAAGAAGACCTTGCTGATGTTCGACCAGTTTCATGACGTGAAAGAGAAAGCCGATAAGGGCAACCATTACGCCAAAGAAGTGCTGCAAAGCTGGGCAGACGGTGAATGGTTCACGTCTCGCCCTGAAGTGGCGACGTCGATCATGTTGACAGTTTTCAAGGTGGCTGGCGAAATCAACACAGACGACCTGTCGCCCGCGCCAGATGCGTTCAGTCGCCCTGACATTCCATTGCACGCCCTGGCCATGCACAAAAACCCGCGCCCAGGGGTCACGCCCGAGGAAGAGGGCAAGCGCGGCCCCATCAAGTTCATCAACGACCTCAAAGGAAAAGGCAATCTGGTCGCTTATGTAGGCGACGTGGTGGGCACGGGCTCAAGCCGCAAATCGGCAACGAATTCGGTGTTGTGGTTCACCGGCGAAGACATTCCGTTTGTGCCCAACAAGCGCTTTGGTGGCGTCTGTTTGGGTACCAAAATTGCCCCGATTTTTTACAACACCATGGAAGACTCTGGCGCTTTGCCGATCGAGTTGGATGTAAGCCAAATGGTCATGGGTGACGTGATCGAGCTGCGCCCTTACGAAGGCAAAGCGCTGAAAGACGGCAAAGTAATCGCGGTATTCAAAGTCAAAAGCGAGGTGCTGTTTGATGAAGTTCGCGCGGGTGGCCGCATTCCGCTGATCATCGGACGCGGCCTGACGGCCAAGGCGCGTTGGGCGCTGGGCCTGCCCACGTCAACCCTGTTTCGCTTGCCGCAAAGCCCGGCTGACAGTGGCCGCGGCTTCACACTGGCGCAAAAAATGGTGGGCCGCGCTTGTGGTTTGCCGTTGGTTGACGGCAAGCAGCCTGGCATTCGCCCGGGGACCTATTGCGAACCCAAAATGACATCGGTGGGCAGCCAGGACACGACCGGCCCCATGACACGCGATGAACTGAAAGACCTGGCTTGCCTGGGCTTCAGTGCCGACTTGGTGATGCAGTCGTTTTGCCACACGGCAGCGTACCCCAAGCCTGTCGACGTGAAAATGCACCACGAGCTGCCTGACTTCATCAGCACACGGGGAGGCGTGCCACTGCGCCCCGGTGACGGCATCATCCACAGCTGGCTTAACCGCATGTTGCTTCCAGACACCGTAGGCACTGGCGGCGACAGCCACACCCGCTTTCCGATTGGCATCAGCTTTCCGGCGGGCTCCGGCTTGGTGGCTTTTGGCGCTGCCACGGGCGTCATGCCGCTGGACATGCCAGAGTCTGTGTTGGTGCGCTTCAAAGGCAAGATGCAAAACGGCGTGACCTTGCGTGACCTGGTGAATGCCATTCCCTTGTACGCCATCAAGGCGGGTCTGCTGACCGTTGCCAAACAGGGTAAATTGAACATTTTCTCGGGCCGGATTCTTGAAATCGAAGGCCTGCCAGACCTCAAAGTGGAGCAGGCGTTTGAATTGAGCGACGCTTCGGCCGAACGCAGCGCAGGTGGCTGCACGGTGCACTTGAACAAAGAGCCGATCATCGAATACATCACCAGCAACATCACCATGCTGAAATGGATGATTGCAACGGGCTACTCAGACGTGCGCACCATCAACCGCCGTATCAAGGCCATGGAAGCATGGCTGGCCGATCCGCAACTGTTGGCGGGCGACCCCGATGCTGAATACGCAGCCGTCATTGAAATCGATTTGGCTGACATTCATGAGCCCATCGTTGCTTGCCCGAACGATCCAGACGATGTGAAAACGCTGTCTGACGTGGCGGGTGCCAAGATTGACGAAGTCTTCATTGGCAGCTGCATGACCAATATCGGCCACTTTCGAGCGGCGTCCAAATTGCTTGAAAACAAGCGCGATATTCCGGTCAAGTTGTGGATGGCACCGCCCACCAAAATGGACGCCAAGCAATTGACCGAAGAAGGCCATTACGGCGTGCTCGGCTCTGCTGGTGCGCGCATGGAAATGCCCGGATGCAGCCTGTGCATGGGCAACCAGGCACAGGTGAAAGAGGGCGCAACGGTGTTCTCCACGTCCACCCGCAACTTCCCCAACCGACTGGGCAAAAACTCCAACGTGTACTTGGGTTCTGCCGAGCTGGCCGCTATCTGCTCCAAGCTGGGTCGCATTCCAACCAAGGCCGAGTACATGGCAGACATGGGTGTGCTGACAGCAGCCAGTGACAAGGTCTATCAGTACCTGAACTTTGACAAGGTGAGCGACTACACCGACCTGGCAGACAAAGTGGTGGATGGCGTTGTGGCCTGAGTTTGAGCCAGTGCCGTCAGTAGGGAATACTGAAAATTTAGAAACGGCCTTCGGGCCGTTTTTTAATGCTTGCTGGGTGTTTTAGGCCTCAAGATTTTTGCTATATTAATAGTAGCAAACTATCTATGTTATTCGAGAGCTAGAGGCCAATTCCATCAATATTTTTGCCAAAATCCCCTTTTCGCCGTCATTTTGAGAATTTTGATATCACCGGTGATATGAACTATTCCAGCAGGACCACCAACAGCGTTTTGGAAAAACTGTAGCGCTATCTAGGCTGTGCCTTCAAGCTGTTTGCCCGCGCGCTCGATCACGCCGCTCCAGCGCTTGCGCTCTGCCACGATAAAGGCGCTCAATTCCGCGGGGGTGGAGGTCATCACCTCGGCCCCGGCCTGCACCAGCCTTGCGCGGATGTCAGGTGAACGAATCACGGCAATCAAAGCGGCGCTGAGCTTGTCCACTGCAGCCTTTGGCATGGTGCTGGCCACGGCAATGCCCTGGTAGGTGCCCGACTCGAAAGTCGGCAAGCCTTGCTCGGCAATGGTGGGCATCTGGCTGACCAGCGCCATGCGCGTGCGTTTGCTGATGCCAATCACTTTGAGTCGCCCCGCGTTGACCAGCGGCAGCGTTGCCAGCATGCCGTTGAGCACCACATGGGTCACGCCTGCGGCTGTGTCTGCCACCGACTGCGCACCGCCACGGTAGGGAACATGCTGCCATTGCATGCCAGTGGCCTGCGCGATCTCGACCATGCCCAGGTGGTTGGGTGACCCCGTGCCGCTGCTGGCCACGTTGATTTTGGTCTTTTTGGACAGCGCCACCAGCTCCTGCAAGGTATTGGCTGGCAAGGAAGGCGTGGCGACCAGCATGTGCGGCGAATAGGCCAGCATGGTCACGCCTTTCAAGTCGTCGGCCTTGTAGGGCAACTCTTTGGTGATGACATGCGCTAGGGCGACGGAACCCATGTCGGACAGCAGCATGGTGTGGCTGTCGGTGGCCTGCGCGACAACACCTGCGCCCACACTGCCGTTGGCCCCGGTGCGGTTTTCAACAATGACGGTCGTGCCCAGCGCGTCGCCCAGGGGCTTGGAGATGATGCGGGCAATCATGTCTGACGTGCCGCCCGGTGGGAAGGGCACGATGATTCGGACTGGCTGGTTGGGCCAAGCCTGAGCCAGCGCTTGCGAGTGGCTGCAAAGGCCGGTGGCTGACAGAACGGCCAAGGCCGATGTGTCCAGAAATTTGCGGCGAGAGGTCATGTTTGTCTCCTGTTGTGATGGCGCTTTTCAAACCATGGTCACGACGCTAACTGCGACCGCGATTGTTCGATCAAAGACTGGGGTTGATCAGGTACTTCGCACCCGTTGCCCGCAAGCCATACGCTTTGACGGCAGTGGGCTGCAGCGCCTCTGCCAAGGAGATTTCTTTTGTGTAGTGGCTGGCAAAGGTGGTTTTGAGTTCAGCCGCCACGCGCGCGCGCAGGCTGGCGTTTTGCTCGGCCGACAACTTAGCCAAGAACGGAAACACCAGCCAGCCGCCAACGCCCCAGGCCATGCCAAAGCTGCGGTTGAATTCGGTGGGTGCCATATCGAGGTTGCCGTAAAGGTACACCTGCTTGTGAACTGGCGAGCCATAGCGGCTGTATTCTTTGCCGGTGCGGTTTAGCGCGGCTTCCATGCAGGTCAAAATTTGCCCCGCCAGCTTGCCGCCGCCGGTTGCGTCAAACGCCAAAGTGGCACCGGTTTCGACCAAGGCCTGCGTCAGGTCGTCCATAAAGCTGGGCGACGTGGCGTTGCAAACCCATTGGGCACCCAGGCCCCGCAACAGGGCTTCCTGCTCGGGTTTGCGCACAATGTTGACCAAATTGATGCCGTCCTTCTGGCAAATTTTCAACAGCATTTGCCCCAGATTGGACGCGGCCGCGGTGTGCACCAAGGCGCTGTGCTTTTCAAGCTTCATGGTTTCAACAAACCCCAAGGCGGTCAGCGGGTTGACGTAACACGATGCGCCATCAGCGGCAGTGGCATCCGACGGAAGCACCAGGCAGGCGTTGGCCTTGGCAATGCGAAACTGCGCGTACATGGCCCCCGCGATCACTGACACCTTTTTGCCCAACAAGGCTTGCGCTTTGGGCGATGGCCCAGCGGCCACCACGGTGCCAGCCCCCTCATTGCCCACGGGAAGTGACTGCCCCATTCGTCCGGCCATCGCTTTCATGGCCCGCTCGGGCACGGGCGCGGTCACGATGGGTTGCGTGGAGGAGCCTGAGTAAGTGGCGGCGGCCATGTCGGCAGGGCCAAATAGCAAGCCAATGTCGGATGGGTTGATGGGCGTTGCCTCAATTCGAATCAGCACCTCGTCGTCAGCAGGATGGGGCGTGTCGACCACAGCCAACGACAGCTCCAGCTCGCCTGAGGGTTTGATCAGCGATCGAAGTTGCAGGCCGCTGGTTGAAAAGTCTGACATGTTTTGAGTCCTTCTGATTGAAAATTGCACTAAGATCACTGTACCGCATGAACCCAAGCTTTGCCCCCCTGCCGCTGGATTTCGTGACGCAGCAAGACCCCGCTGGCATGCGACCATTTGTTGAAGAGACCGCGGGCTGCTTGCAGCTTCGTTTTGACATGGCGACGGTCCAAAGCGCCATGCGCCTGGCTGATCCCAACGCGCTCGAGCTGGAATACACCCGCACGATGATGCGCTGTTTGCTGTTCAACGCGCAGCCAAAATCGGTGCTCATCATCGGTTTGGGTGGTGGTTCCCTGGCGAAGTACTGCCACAAGACTTTGCCAAACGCTGACATTACCGCCCTTGAAATCAACCCGCATGTGGTCGCCCTGCGCGAGCGCTTTTTGGTGCCGCCCGACAGCGCGCGCTTCAAGGTGCTGCTGGCGGATGGGGCCGCCTTTGTGCACCACGCGGTGAAATCAAAAGCCCAGTACGACACCGTGTTGCTGGACGCCTTTCATTTTGATGGGGCGCCCGCCGCCATCAGCAGCGCGGCATTTTTTCAAGCCTGCCGCTCGATTTTGTCGCCGCGTGGCGTGCTGGTGGTCAACCTGGACAGCGAACCCGCTCAATGCCAGCCCGTGCTGGCAAGGTTGGGCAAGGCCTTTGACGGCGGCGTTTGGTCTGTGCTGACCGATGCCAGCAGCAACCGCATTGCATTTTGCGCCCAGGCCGACCACTTGATGGGCACCATGCGCCAAGCCGATGCGAGGTTGGCCGCTTTGGCCCCTGTGCACCGCGAAACGCTGACCCGCCGGGTGACAAATCGCCTTCATTTCGAACCCTTGTTTGGCTGACCCTTCACCCCATGCAGCGCCCCCAACTTTTGCTTTTGACCACCATTGCCCTGCTTGCCTTTGCAGGCAATTCGCTGTTGTGCCGCATGGCACTTTTGCACACCGGCATGGATGCAGCCAGTTTCACGACAGCCCGGCTCGTGTCTGCCAGCCTGATGCTCTGCTTGCTGTGTGGGGTCAGCGGATTCAAACCAGGCACGGGCAAAGGGGGCGGCAACTGGGTGTCGGCGCTGGCGCTCTTTGGCTACGCCATTGGTTTTTCGGTCGCCTACATCCGCTTGCCAGCGGGAACTGGGGCGCTGCTGCTCTTTGGGGCCGTGCAGGCCACCATGATTGGCTGGGGCATGGTGCGAGGCGAGCGCCTGACGGGCATCCGGTTGGCTGGATTCGCTTTGGCGATGGCCGGGTTGGTGGCGCTTTTGTTGCCAGGCCTGGCAGCGCCACCGTTGTTAAGTGCCTTGTCCATGCTGGGTGCTGGCGTGGCGTGGGGGGTGTATTCGCTGCGCGGCAAAGGGGTGGCCAACCCGTTGGTGGCAACGGCGGGCAACTTTTTGCGCACGCTGCCGTTCACGTTGCTGGCGAGCTTGCTGATGATCAACTCACTGTCCATCAGCCGCGCTGGCCTTGTGTACGCGGTGTTGTCCGGCGCTGTCACATCGGGTGTGGGCTACGCCGTTTGGTACAAAGTGCTGCCGCATTTAAAAACCAGCAATGCCGCAACTGTGCAACTGAGCGTGCCCGTGATTGCCGCGCTGGGCGGGGTGTTTTTGATCGGAGAGCCCCTGAGCTGGCGGCTCACAGGAGCCGCTTTGGCAATTCTGCTGGGCATTGCTCTAGTGATCTCGAATGCATCCAAAGGGCCAGCCCGATAGCGGTAGCGACGCATAGCGCCAGCGAACGCCAGCTAAGGCTAACCAACGACCTCTTACGCCCTCGTTCAAGCTTTCAGTTCAGCTTGAATCTGCCCCTGGTACTTCAACCTCAACTCGCGTTTCAGCAACTTACCGCTGGGGTTTTTCGGCAAAGTGTCGGTCAAAATAATGTTTTTGGGCACCTTGAAGTGCGCCAGCTTTTGTGCCAATGCGGCCAGCACGTCCTTTTCAACCAGGGTGTGCCCGGGTTTTGCCACAATGATCGCCGTGACAGCTTCGATCCAGCGGGGGTCTGGCAACCCGATCACGGCCACCTCCGACACGCCGGCAATGCCGTAAAGCGCTTCTTCAACTTCGCGGCTGGCAACGTTTTCTCCGCCTGTTTTGATCATGTCCTTCTTGCGATCCACCACAGTGATGAAGCCCTCATCGTCAATCACGCCCAAATCGCCGCTGTGAAACCAGCCGCCCTCAAAGGCGGCGCGGGTCTTTTCTGCGTCCTTGAAATAGCCCGAAAGCAACTGAGGTGAACGGTGCACAATTTCACCAATTTCCCCTACCGCCACGTCGTTCATCAGGTCATCGACGATGCGGGTTTCGACATTCAACACCTGTTTGCCAGCCGATCCCGCTTTGCGCAGCTGATCCTCGGGGCGCAACACGGTTGCCATGGGCGCAATTTCAGTTTGACCGTAGAGATTCCAAAGCCGAACTTGGGGCAAGCGGGCCTGAATTTCCTTCAGCACCTCAACTGGCATGATGGACGCGCCGTAGTAGCCTTTGCGCAATTGCGACAAATCTGTGGTGTCAAACTGCGCCGCTCGCAGCAAAGAAATCCAGACCGTGGGTGGTGCAAAGAATGAGTTGATTTTTTGCTGTGCCAGCAGCGCCAACAAATTGTCTGCCGTGGGCTTGCCCGTGATGACGTTGCTGGCGCCCACGTACACGCAAGGCCCAAAAAACACGTCAAGCTGGGCGCAGTGGTACAGCGGCAGGGCGTGCAGCATCACGTCTTTGTGGGTGATTTCAACATCCACCAAGCAGGTGACGTACTCCGAAATCACCGCGTTGTGGCTCAACATGGCCCCTTTGGGACGCGACTCTGTGCCGCTGGTGTAAATGATCTGGGCCAGCATGGCGCCATCTAAATCGACATCGGGCAGGGCGCAGCCGTGTTGCAGCAACGCATCGAAGGTGACCATGCTGGGAGGCGGGCTGCTGACGTCTTCGCTGGGCAGCCAGACAAGTTGTTGCACCGCAGTGCCCGCGCTGGCGCTGCGGGCTAAATCGGCAAGGCCTGAGTCAGTGCACAGCAACTTTGATTCAGAGTGATCGAGTATGAAATTCGCCTCAGCACTGTTAAGCATGAAGTTGATCGGCACGAGCACGGCGCCCAAGCGCGCCACGGCAAAACGCAATGCCGCAAAACCGTGCGAATTGCGTGCCAAAACCGCCACGCGGTCGCCCACACCCACGCCCAAGCTTGCAAGCCCCGCTGCAAAACGGTTGCAAACGTCATCAAACTCGCGGTAGGTCCAGTCGGTTGATCCGCAGCGAATGGCCAGTTTGTGGGGATCGCGCTGGGCGGTGCGCCGCAACAAGTCGCCCAAAGTTTGACGGGTGATGGATGGGTTCACGGCAGTTTGTCTCCATGGCTGTTGGTGGGTGGCACCCATGGTAGCAAGCTGCGAGATTTGGCCTGTCGGGCCAAGTTGATATCACCAGTGATATCAACTTGGTTCAAAAAGCCAAATTTAGCCAAATTATGAACAAAAAAGGCCCCTAGCTCTCGAATAATATCAATAGTTTGCTATATTTATAATAGCAAACACCGAGGCAACCAAATTGCCCTCATCGACGGGTCTTTAGCCCCAAACTTCCTGCGCTGTTTCAATCACGAGCCGCAACTTGGCGCGCTGTGCCTCCACGGCAATGTCGTTGCCATGCACCGTGCTGGAAAAGCCGCACTGTGGCGACAGCGCCAACTGGTCCATCGGCGCGTAGCGTGAAGCTTCGTCAATGCGGCGTTTCAGGTCGTCTTTGCTTTCCATCGCGCCAAACTTGGTGGTCACCAATCCCAACACCACGGTTTTGCCTTTGGACAAGTAACGCAGGGGCTTGAAGTCGCCGCTGCGGTCGTCGTCGTACTCCATGAAATAAGCGTCGATGTTCATTTCCTTCAGCAAAGCTTCGGCAACGGGTTCGTAGTTGCCGCTGGCGGCGTGCGTGCTTTTGAAGTTGCCACGGCACAGGTGCATGGCCAGGGTCATTCCTGCGGGTTTTTGCGCCACCACCAGGTTGATGAACTTGGCATAGCGGTGCGGCAGCTCGTTGGGGTCGTCACCGCGCTGGCGGGCGGCCTCGCGCATTTTTTCATCGCACAGGTAGGCCAGATTGGTGTCGTCCATCTGCACGTAGCTGCACCCGGCCGCTGCCAGCGAATGCAGTTCGTCGCCATAGGCATTGGCGACGTCCTGGTAAAAATCGGGGTCGAGTTCTGGGTAATGCTGCTTGCTGATGCCTGCACGACCGCCCCGGAAATGCAACATGGTGGGCGACGGAATCGTGACCTTGGGCGTGTGGCCTGGCGTGACTTGGGATTTCAAAAACTGAAAATCCGCCAATTGAATGTTCTTGGCATGCCGAACTTTGTCCACGACTTTCATCACCGGCGGGGCCAACTCTTCGCTGCCGTCGGGCCGTTTCACGGTGAACGGAATCCCCACCTCCACGCCGCCCAACTGGGCCAGAAAGTCGGTGTGAAAGTAGGTGCGACGAAACTCGCCATCGGTGATGCTTTTCAGACCCACGTCTTCCTGGAATTTGACGATGTCAGCAACGGCCTTGTCCTCAACGACGCGCAATTGTTCGGGCGTGATGTTGCCTTTAGCGGCTTGCTCGCGCGCCTCCAGCAGAAATTTAGGACGCAAAAAGCTGCCGACATGGTCGTAGCGGGCGGGGAGCTGGGTCATGGTGTTCTCCGTTGGTTTGTGTGATTTCACGGCCATGTTAAAGCATCAGAATCCCAGTTCATGAATACATAAACGTTTGAAAAACTGATTTTCATCCTAAAAATTGTCAAATTGTAGATTTAATGTATACAATAAGTATTCATGAAACCGTCAAAATCCACTTTTCCACTCAATGCCTGGTACGCAGCCGCTTACGACGTGGAGGTGGGACGCACGCTCATGCCGCGAACTCTGTGCAACCAAAAGCTCGTGATGTTCCGCAAATTGGACGGCACCGTGGCGGCACTTGAAGACGCTTGTTGGCATAGGCTCATGCCCTTGAGTTTGGGTCACTTGAAGGGTGATGAAGTGACCTGCGGCTACCACGGGCTGGTCTACAACGCGCAGGGCCGTTGCACCCACATGCCAAGCCAGGAGACGCTGAATCCATCCGCCTGTGTGCGCAGCTTTCCAGTGGTGGAAAAGTACCGCTTTGTTTGGATTTGGCCAGGCGATCCGGGCAAGGCCGACCCGGCTTTGATCCCCGACATGCACTGGAATGACGACCCGGCGTGGGCTGGCGACGGCAAAATGATTCGCGTGAACTGCGATTACCGCCTGGTGGTCGACAACCTGATGGACTTGACGCACGAAACCTTTGTGCATGGTTCCAGTATTGGTCAGCAGGCCGTGGCCGAAGCGCCATTTGTCGCCACCCATGGTGACCGAACCGCCACCGTGACCCGCTGGATGGAAAACATCGACGCGCCACCATTTTGGGCTGGGCAAATCGAACACTCTTTGGGCTACCATGGCCCCGTGGATCGCTGGCAAATCATCAAATTTGAAGCGCCTTGCACCGTGAACATTGACGTGGGCGTGGCAGAGACCGGAACCGGCGCCATTCCGGCCGGGGGCAACGCGGGCGACCGCACGACAAGCCAGCGTTCACGCGGTGTGAATGGCTATGTGCTTAACACCATCACGCCTGAGACTGACAGCACCTGCCTTTACTTTTGGGCGTTTGCGCGCAATTACTGCCTGGGTGAACAACGTTTGACGCACCAGCTGCGTGAAGGCGTAGCAAATATTTTCAGAGAGGACGAGCATGTGCTCGAAGCCCAGCAAAAGGCAATGCAAGACCACCCAGATCACAAGTTTTACAACCTCAACATTGACGCAGGCTCCATGTGGGCAAGGCGCTTGATTGACGGCTTGGTCGCCAAAGAATCAGCAGCGACCAGCGTGATTCCAATTCGCCAAACCGCTTGAACAACATGGTGCTTTCCGTCAAGTTGCCACTTGCAGGCATTACTGAGGTAGCCGCCAGCGTGCAGTTGAAGGCGCAGTTGCGACTGCGCGAGATGATTTTCAGCGGTGAATTGCCGGGTGGTGCGCGCATTGCCGAACTGTCGGTGGTCGAAAAATTAGGCTTCTCGCGCACCCCGATTCGTGCGGCGTTGGTGCGCTTGGAGCAAGAGGGTCTGCTGGATTCGCTGCCCAATGGGGGCTACGCTGTCAAGACGTTTTCAGAACGCGATGTGTCTGAGGCCATTGAGCTGCGCGGCACCCTGGAAGGACTGTCTGCACGTTTGACGGCAGAACGCAGCGCAGCGCCTGTGTTGCTGGCCGAAGCGCGTGAAACTCTGCTCGCTATTGACGCTGTGCTGGGTGAGCCTGCGCTGAATGACGAAGCCTTGGGCGCTTACGTCACCCTGAATGAAAAATTTCATGCGCTGCTCAGTGAAATGTCGGGCAGCACCGTGATCGCCAAAGAGCTTGAGCGTGTTTGCGCCTTGCCCTTTGCATCACCGTCAGGGTTTGTGGTGGTGCAGGCCAATGCGCCCAAGGCGCGCGACATGCTGATCGTGGCGCAAGACCAGCACTGGCAGGTTTTAGACGCGATTGAGCGGCGCGAGGGTGCGCGGGCCGAGAGCCTGATGCGCGAACACTCGCGGCTCGCCCAACGCAATCTGCGCGAGGCTGTGATGGGTCAAAACCTCGATCAAATGCCAGGCGTGCGCTTGATTCGCAAAAGAAGTTAGCCCCAGGTGAAAATTTCAAAAGACTCACCATGAAGAGCTCTCAAACCTTGGTGCAAGCCCGAGTTCACGCGATTCGCGAGGTCACCCCCACAGTGCGTGAGTTCACCCTCAAGCCTGCGGGTAGTGTGCTGCCCCAAGCACCCGGGGGGCACTTGCAAGTTCAGGTCTTGGTGGGGCAGGGCGCGGCTGCCAAACCGCACACGCGTTCGTACTCTCTGATCGGGCAGCCCGATGGGGAGTTTTACCGAATTGCCGTCAAACGTCTGGACGATGGACGCGGTGGTTCGCTGGCCATGTGGCAATTGGCGGTGGGCGACCGTCTGCCCATCAGTGAACCGCAAAACCATTTTCCGCTGGACTTGACGGCGCCCGCCTACCTGCTTGTCGCGGGTGGCATTGGGGTGACGCCCATGCTTGGCATGGCGCAGGCCTTGGCCCAACGCGGTGCCCAAGTCAAAATGGTGTTTGGTGCCCGGTCCGCGGTCGAGCTGGCCTATTTGCCACTGCTTCAAGCGGCGTTGAATGCAAGCCTTGCTACGGTGCTGGCAGAGCATGGTGAATTCATTGACTTTGATGTTGAAATTGCAAAGCTGCCCGCTGGCGCTCAAATGTACGTGTGCGGCCCTGTGCCCATGTTGGATGCAGCCCGCCGTGCTTGGGCCAAAGCCGGGCGATTGGCCCCCGATTTGCGTTACGAAACTTTTGGCAGCAGCGGCCGTTTTGCGCCCCAGGCTTTTCGCCTGAAGGTGCCACGCCACCAGATCGACATCACCGTGCCCGCCGACTGTGGTTTGCTTGACGCGTTGGAGATGGAGGGGGTGCAAGCCTTGCACGATTGCCGTCGCGGCGAATGTGGACTGTGCTCAATGGATGTGCTGGCAGTGGACGGCGAAATCGACCACCGCGATGTTTTTTTGAGCGACGAAGAGAAACTTGGGAACCAGCGCATTTGCGTGTGCGTCTCCCGCGTTGTAGGGGAAATTACCCTCGATTCTGCTTACCGAGTTGAGGCGTAGTGAATTCTCTCTGAGCCTGATTTTGAGCCGATTTTTGTTGACGATTGACCTTTGAGAAATTTGTAATTACCCGGAGACTTTCATGAAAAAACGAGTTCTTGTTCAAACCGCATTGGTGGCCACTGTTGCCGCCTTGGCCAGTGGGGGCGCTTTCGCCCAAGACAATAAATTCAAGATCGGTTTGATCTTGCCCATGACGGGGCCATTTGCCTCAACTGGCAAGCAGATTGAAGCGGCTGCTCGCCTTTACATGGCGCAAAACGGCGACACCGTGGGTGGCAAAAAGGTGGAACTGATTGTCAAGGACGACACCGGCACGCCAGACGTGACCAAGCGCATCGCGCAGGAACTCGTGGTCAACGAAAAAGTCAATGTGCTGGCAGGGTTTGGTTTGACGCCGTTGGCGTTCGCCACGGCCCCCATCGCCACCCAATCCAAAACGCCTTTGGTTGTGATGGCGGCTGCCACGTCCATTATCACCGAAGCCTCGCCTTACATCATTCGCACCAGCTTCACCTTGCCCCAGGCCGCGGTGGCTATTGCCGACTGGGCACCTAAAAATGGCGTCAAAAAGGTGGTCACCCTGGTCACTGATTTCGGCCCAGGGATTGACGCCGAAAAATTCTTCAAAGACCGTTTGACTTTCAATGGCGGCCAAGTGACCGAGTCTTTGCGTGTGCCCTTGCGCAACCCAGACTTTGCGCCGTTTTTGCAAAAGGTTCGCGACGCCAAACCCGATGCAGTTTTTGCTTTCGTGCCCTCTGGCGCAGGCGCAGCCCTGATGAAGCAGTTCGCCGAGCGTGGGTTGGACAAAGCGGGCATTAAGCTGATTGGCACGGGCGATGTGACGGATGACGATATTTTGAACGCCATGGGCGATGTGGCCGTGGGTGTCGTCACCTCTCACCACTATTCCACAGCGCATCCTTCTGCGGTCAATAAAAAGTTCGTTGATGCGTTTTCCAAGGCCAACCCCAGCCTGCGCCCCAACTTCATGGCGGTAGGTGGGTACGACGGCATGCGGGTCATCTACGAAGCTGCGAAAGCCACCAAAGGCGGCACGGGTGACGCTTTGCTGGCTGCGATGAAGGGGCAAATATTTGAAAGCCCGCGCGGCCCCATGTTCATTGATGCGCAAACCCGCGACGTAGTGCACAACATCTACATCCGAAAGGTCGAAAAGAAGGACGGCCAGCTTTACAACGTCGAGTTTGACACCATCAAGGATGTGAAAGATCCGGGCAAGACCAAGTAAATGCTGACGATCCTCTTCGACGGCATAGCCTACGGCATGCTGTTGTTTATCCTGGCGGTGGGTCTGGCCGTCACCATGGGGTTGATGAATTTCATCAACTTGGCGCACGGCGCTTTCGCCATGGTGGGGGGCTACATCACGGTGCTTTTGATGCAGCGCCTGGGGGTGCCTTTTCTGGTGTGCCTGCCGTTGGCCTTTTTGGGCGCTGCGCTGATCGGCGGGGTGCTGGAGCGTACGCTGTATCGGTCTATGTACAGCAAGCCGCATTTGGATCAAGTGCTTTTTTCCATCGGATTGACCTTCATGGCGGTGGCAAGTTGTGACTATTTCATGGGGTCAACGCAGCAAATCATTCAGCTGCCTGATTGGTTGAAAGGGCGCGCGGAGATTGGTGAAGGGGCCTGGACGCTCGGTATGGGGCACTACCGGCTCTTCATCGTGGCGGTCTGTGCGGTGCTGACGCTGTGCCTCCAGTACGTTCTGGCAAAGACGCGATTTGGCAGCCGCTTGCGCGCCTCGGTTGACGATCAAAGGGTGGCCGCTGGCTTGGGCATCAATGTCAACGTGGTGTTTTTGAGCACCTTTGCCGTAGGCTCTGGTCTGGCGGGGCTGGGCGGCGCTTTAGGTGCCGAGGTGCTGGGGCTGGACCCGACCTTTCCGCTCAAGTTCATGATCTACTTTTTGATTGTGGTGGCAGTGGGCGGTACGTCCAGTATCACCGGGCCACTTTTAGCCGCGTTGCTGCTTGGCATTGCTGACGTGGCGGGCAAGTACTACATCCCCAAGTTGGGTGCCTTCATTGTTTACTGTTTGATGATTGCGATTTTGATTTGGCGTCCGCAAGGTCTTTTTGTGCGCCAAGGCGGCAAAGCATGAACGAGCTCCAAAAGCGGTTGAGCGCAGCGGGAACTTACAAGCCATGGGAACTTGCCTTGTGGGTAGTGGCCTTGGCGTCGCCTTGGTTGCTGTCAAAGCATGCCTTGATCATCAACGAAATCGCCATCGTGGCGCTGTTTGCGGTGTCGCTGGATCTGATTCTTGGCTATACAGGCATTGTGTCGTTGGGGCATGCGGCATTTTTTGGCATGGGGGCTTACAGCGCAGCACTGTTTGCCAAGCATGTCATGCCGGACCCGCTGGTTGGCTTGGCTGTTGGAATCGCGGTGGCCACAGCATTGGGTGCCCTTGGCAGTTTGACAATCATTCGGGGCAGTGACCTCACGCGGCTGATGGTCACGCTGGGAGTCGGATTGATTTTGATGGAGCTTGCCAACAAGCTCGACTGGCTGACAGGCGGTGCCGATGGATTGCAAGGTGTGGTCATGGGGCCAGTGCTTGGGCAGTTCGAATTTGATCTATCGGGTCGCACTGCCGCCTGGTATTCAATCCTGGTCTTGATGCTGATGTTCGTTTTGTCGCGCCGATTGGTGAATTCACCTTTTGGGGCGACGCTCAAGGCCATTCGTGACAACCGCCTTCGGGCCGCGGCAATTGGTATTCCAGTCACGCAGCGGCTTGCGGTGATTTACACCGTGGCGGCTGGCATGGCTGGCGCAGCAGGTGCCTTGTTGGCACAAACCACGGGTTTTGCATCACTGGATGTTTTTGAGTTTCACCGCTCCGCTGACGTGATGTTGGTTTTGGTGATTGGCGGGACAGGCTGGCTGTATGGCGGCGTGGCTGGTGCCATCGTTTTCAAACTGATGCAGGACTTGATTTCCAGCCTCACCCCACAGTATTGGACATTTTGGATTGGGCTGTTTTTGGTGATTTTGGCGCTGGTGGGGCGGGAGCGATTGATCCGTCCGCAATCTTGGTTCAAGAGGAGTCAGTCGTGAACGCGCCGCAGTCACCCGAGGTCGTTTTGAGTTGCCAAAATTTGGTGAAGCGTTTTGGTGGCATTACCGCAACCGACAATGTCAGCATCAACCTGCTCCAAGGCGCGCGCCATGCGCTCATTGGCCCCAATGGTGCCGGAAAAACCACGTTAATCAACTTGTTGACGGGCGTGTTGGAGCCCACTTCTGGCAGCATTCAGTTGCTTGGACAGGACATCTCAAGTCTAGCCCCTCATTTGCGGGTGGCACGTGGCATGGTGCGTACTTTTCAGATTAACCAGTTGTTTGACACGTTGACGCCGCTCGAAACTTTGGCGCTGACAATTTCTCAGCACCAAGCTCTGGGGGCTCGATGGTGGCAGGCCTTGGGGTCGGACAATGCGGTGACCCAGCGCTGCGAAGCGCTGCTGGATCAGTTTCACTTGACCTCGGTCATGAACCAGAAAACCAACGTTTTGGCTTACGGTAAGCGTCGTTTGCTAGAAATTGCCATCGCCTTGGCTTGCGAGCCCCGAGTGCTGTTGCTTGATGAGCCAGTGGCAGGTGTGCCAGCAGGTGAGCGTGAAGAACTGTTGCAAACAGTAGCGGCGCTGCCATCTAACGTGTCGGTGCTCTTAATTGAGCATGACATGGATTTGGTCTTCAGTTTTGCGACAAGAATGACTGTTTTGGTGAACGGTGGCGTACTGACCGAAGGCGACCCCGAACAAATTGCCAACGACCCGCAGGTCAAGGCCGTGTACTTGGGGCATGCCGAGGAATTGGCCGCATGACCACCTTGCTTTCCATCGACAAATTAAGCGCGGGCTATGGCGAGGCCGTGGTGTTGACAAACATCACTTTGACGCTCCCTGAGGGGCAGACACTCGCTTTGCTGGGTCGCAACGGTACGGGCAAAACGACTTTGATCAATACGTTGGCCGGTGCGACTCGCCAGCATGCAGGCCGTATGACCCTGGGTGGCAAGGTACTGCACACCATGCCTTCTCATGATCGAGCAGCGGCTGGTATTGGCTGGGTGCCGCAAGAGCGCAACATTTTCAAGTCGCTCACGGTTGATGAAAACCTGACGGCGGTGGCTCGCCCGGCGCGGGCGGGGCGGGTTGCCAAGCAGTGGACGCGCGAGCGGGTGTATGAGATGTTTCCCCGGCTGGCAGAGCGCAAAGGCAATTTAGGGACTCAACTGTCGGGCGGTGAACAGCAAATGCTGGCGGTCGGCCGTGCCTTGGTGCTCAACCCCACCTTGCTGCTACTGGATGAACCACTAGAGGGCTTGGCCCCGATCATCGTTCAAGAGCTGCTCAAGGCAATTCGGCGCATCACCCGTGAAGAGGGATTGAGCGCGATCATTGTTGAGCAGCATCCACAGGCAATTTTGGCAATATCAGACACGGCTGCTGTGCTGGACCGGGGCACGCTGGTGCACTCGGGGACTGCGCGCAGTTTGCAGGACAACCCGGTGCTGCTTGACAGTCTGCTTGGTGTGGCGCGCAAGGATTGATTGGCACTGCTAGGTAATGGATAAAATGCGATCACCAACGCTCAATAGCTATTGGCAGAATACTCCCGCCCTTGGGCCACATTGGGCGGAGAGGTGTCTGTCGGTGGCAACCAAAGCTCAATCACTCCGGGCTGGGCCTGCATAGAGCTTGGCAGGTCGCGCACCACGGTGCGGCTTTCCATCGGCAATGCGCCCGGTGCCACTGGCAACACCCAGGGTGCACCAATGTAATTAGCAATGGCAACAGCACATTCGCGGCTTTGCGGGTTGTTTCGGTCATGTAATAGCAGGGTTGGTTTTGGCCAGGGGACAGGCTTGCGTTGCTGGCGCAGGTCAGCGCTGCGGGTGACGTTTTCGACAGGTGCCACAATAACGGGTGAGTCTTGCTCAGCCTGCAAGTCCTTGCGCAGTTTCCGAGTGTGGGTGCGCGAGCTCTCGTCATAAATATGCATGTAGAGCGTTGTGCGAGCCCCGTCGCGATAACAGGCTTTCAGTGTCGATGGAGGTGCTACTGTGCTGGCTGCGAAGCCGTTGGCGATCTGGGGTTGTCCGGGCGTGATTGGAGCAGTTTTTGCGGTGCCAGTTGCTGAGAGAACCGGCTCCTTATTCGCTGTTTTTACCTCGACAGCTGGGTCACTGCCAACCGCAGCCCCCCGGGTCAAGTCCGAAGCGCGATTTTGATCATCGGTCACCAAACGCTTTATAAAATCGGGTACTCGCACCGTGTTGGCTTCCAGTGCTTGGCGGCATTCAAGTCGCAGTTCGCGGGGCGTTTTTGCGTCGGGTGATTTGCCTTGCAGAGGTGCTGACCCGCAGGGTTGCCAGTAGTTCATGGCCGAGGTATCTTTGGAGCTCAGGGCGCGAACACACAGGGGCTGAATTTGTGCCCTGGTTTCAGCGCATCCTGGGGTTGCGTCCGATTTCGCAAGACACAAATTCTCGATCCGTTCAGCCAGACCTGTCACCGTCAGCTGGTCGATTTTTTGGAGCGCCGGAATGCCGCGCAACTCCAGCATTTGCATGGCCTGCGTGACCATCGGTTTGGTCAGCACCGGGCAATTGTCCTTGACTGATTCAAGTGACTTTTCAAGATCTTTGGTGGCTTCTGAGAAACGGGCACGCAGGGCGGTTTGCTGGGTGACAGCTTCTCTCTGCTGCTGCTCCATCATTTGCCAAAGTGACAGCAACACAGTGCCTGAAGCGCCCAATCCCAGGGTGGTGCCAATGGCCGCCGCTCTTGCGCTGCGACGCCAAAGCGGCTCGGTCTTCTGCGAATGCACGGCGTCCTTCGCTGACGCCAGCCGCGCTGCAATTTTGAGCGGATGGCGCGCAGGGCTGCGCCAGCCAGGCAATTGCGCGAGCCAGCTGTCGTGCAGGGCGCGCCCAAAGTCTTCGCCCAAGCGGTGGTAGCTTTCCCATTGGGCTTCGTCAAATGACTGGTCGCCCGTCGACTCATGCGGAAAACTGGTGTGCTTCTGCGCATAGGCCAGCAGGTCCACGTCCAGCGCGTCATGCAGGTTGGGTTTGATGACCAACAGCGTGCCTTCAGGGCGAAAGGGTTGGCCTGGTCTGCCATGTGCGTCTGGCGGTCCCGCGCGTTCGCGGTAGCGGATGCGCGCGAGGAGTACCCCCCTGCAAGAGTGGTTATTGGCCAGGTCTTCGGGTGACACAACCGTCAGCTCGGCGCTGCTAAGCGAGAACAGGCTGCTGGCCTCGGCACGGCTGTAAAAGTCGATCTCTGCCGAGAAGTCAATGCGAGCCTTTCGCACCAAATTTTCGATGTCGCCATAGTCGTAGTCGACGTCGCCACTGGCGTCGGATAAGACAATAAAGTCCACCTCGCGCTTGAGCAAGGGGTACACAGCACTGTTTTCAAAGTGGCCACCGTCTGAAAGGTACCACCAGGGTCGCTCTTTCCCGAAAAAGGTGGCTGACGCCTCACTCGCCAGCATCATAGGTTTAGGGATGCACTTCCAGGACCAATGGCTCAACCACTTCAGTGGCGTCACCTCTTTGGGTGAGCGCATCCAGTGGCCCAAGCGCACTCCTAAAAAGTAGACTAACAAGGCCAGTCCGCGCGAGGTGTACGCCCCAGCCCCTGGCGACGCAGCGGCCCCAGACACAGCGACCCAACGGCCCAGCGTGCCGAGGTCATGGTTCAGTACGGAGTCGCCCTTTTGGTTAAGGTCAAACTTGGCTTTGATAAAGTCGTCCTTGCCAACTTCAAAGCCACGCCAGCTTGCAGTGACCGC
>JANPCR010000007.1:0-3647 GCA_031431035.1 Rhodoferax sp. | reverse complement strand
CCACAGATTGCTGTTAACCCATCACCTCTCGCATCATCCACATTCGAAGGATTAACCATGACCGAAAAAGTTTATAACGTATTGTTTCTTTGCACGGGTAACTCTGCCCGCAGCATATTGGCCGAAGTCCAGCTGACTGCCTTGGGACGAGGGCGCTTCAAGGGATTTTCGGCAGGTAGCCACCCCAACGGCGTGGTCAATCCATTTGCCATCGAGTTTCTGACTAAAACAGGGTTCCCGACGGACGGATTGCGCAGTAAGTCATGGGATGAGTTTGCGGTTCCAGGTGCGCCCGTCATGGATTACGTGCTAACCGTTTGTGACCAGGCAGCCGGCGAGCAATGCCCGTTTTGGCCGGGTCAACCAATGTCGGCGCATTGGGGAGTGCCCGACCCAGCCGCAGTGGAAGGTTCGGATGAAAACAAGCGCCTCGCGTTCAGAGATACTGCAAGCGTTTTGCGAAGGCGAATAGAAATGTTCACTGCGCTACCCGCAGCATCTTTAGACCGGATGAGTCTCAAAGCCAAAATGGACGATATCGGGAAGACTTTGTGATCCACCGCGTGAATCTAAAAAAAGCAATCCTCGCTGAGTTTGTTGGTACCGCTGCGCTACTTTGCGTCGTCATCGGCTCTGGCATCATGGCCGAGCGTTTGAGCGGCGGCAACAACGGCGTAGCGCTGCTGGCCAATACTCTGGCCACGGTTTTTGGGCTGTATGTGCTGATTGAAACGCTCGGCCCCATCAGCGGCGCGCATTTCAACCCGGTTGTCACTCTGGTTGTGTGGTCGAAAAACGCACTGACCCCCGTAAATAAAGCACAAGCAGCTATTTTAATTATAGTTTTTCAATTGCTGGGCGCCGTTGTGGGCGCGTGGATTGCCCACCTGATGTTTGACCTGCCCATCCTTCAGTTCAGCGCCAAGCTGCGTGGCGGCTTCGATGCGACGGGTCAATTCACAGGCTGGGGCCAATGGGTGGCTGAAGCCGTGGCCACTGCGGGGTTGATCTTCGTGATCCTGCGCTCGCCGCCCGGCAAAGCCAGCGCGTTAGTGGCCTGTTACATCGGCGCGGCTTACTGGTTCACCGCCAGCACTTCGTTTGCCAACCCCGCCGCCGTGATGGGCCGGATGATGAGCGACAGCTTTGCCGGCATTGCACCGGCCAGCGCGCTGGGGTTTGTGATGGCACAGGTAGTGGGCGGCGTTGCGGGCGTGTTGCTAGCGCACTTGCTGGAGCCCCAAGATTCATAAATTACTTCAACAACGCCATGACGAACAGGCCGACGAATATGCCGAAAAATATCACGATTTACCACAATCCGAACTGTGGTACCTCCCGCAACGTGCTGGCCCTCATCCGCAACAGCGGTGTTGAGCCCACCATCATCGAATACCTCAAAACGCCACCGGGGCGCGCCAGACTGGTCGAACTGATCCAGTTGATGAGTGTGCCAGTACGCGACGTACTGCGGCAAAAAGGGACTCCCTACGATGAGCTTCGGCTGGGCAACCCGGCCTTGAGCGAAGACGACTTGATCAATGCGATGGTGGCGGCTCCGATCTTGATGAACCGCCCCATCGTAGTGACAGAGCTGGGCGCCCGCCTTTGCCGACCGTCCGAGGTGGTGCTGGAGATTCTGCCGTCATCCCAGCAGGGCGAGTTCAGCAAGGAGGACGGCGAGCAAGTCGTCAATGCACTAGGGGTGCAGGTTGTCGGCGCTCGTTACGACCGCGCGGCGGATGTGAAAGAAGAAACGGTGAATTGCACGAGACTCACTCAGTCAATTCAGTGACGAACGCACCCGCTTCAGACCGGATGCGTGATTTCTTGGGTGTGGCCACCGTGCCAACATTGACGCAGCAAACCAATTGCTCGTTATCGCCTACGCCACACACCGCTGACAACCGGGGCGATGCCATGGATTGACCGCTGGTCAATCCCGAGCCAAAGCCTGCCGCTGTAGCCGCCAACAGAACATTTTGAATGGCACAGCCCAACGACACCAACCGCTCCGCATCAGGGATAGTTTGGTCAGCCGCACCCAATCGCACTATTGCCAGCATCAAATAGGGTGCGCGATAGGCTTTGTCCCTTGCGGCCTCGATCTGTTCCAGCGTGGCACCCGGATCGCGGTCAACCAGTGCCAGTGCAAAGGCCTCAGCCAGCAAATGCCGCTTGGCTATAGGCACCACGACGAAGCGCCATGGCATCAGCAAGCCATGGTCGGGTGCAGCAGCGGCTGCGCTGAGAATCGCGCTGAGTTGCTGCTGCGTTGGACCCGGCTCGACCAACCGCCTGGGAGAAACGTTGCGGCGCGACTGCATCAGTCGCACCGCCGCATCAAACTGAAGGCCCCGCTGTGCGGGTGCCACTCCAGGTGCAAGCGACGGGAAAGTACCCGTGTCTTGCAGCGCAGACAAATACCCTGAACGCTCTATCGGCGCTGCGGTGCTCATGGTTTGTGCTCGGGCATGTCAGGCGTAACGGCGTTCCTTGAACGACACTTTGGCTTTGTAGTCATCCATCGAACCCACCCGGCGGATGCTGCCCCACGTACCTTTGTAGTAGGGCACCACATTGCGGTCTACCCATTCAGTCGTCACGTCACCAGCTACGGCTTTGGGGTAACCAAACAGCATGAACGTCTGGTTGCGTTTGATGGCCGTTGATGGGTAGACCATGGCGTAGGTGCTGCCGTAGTCGTTGAACACCTCAACAATATCACCCGCCTTCGCTCCCAGTGCTTCAGAGTCCGCCGGGTTCATTTCCAGATACGCCATCGGGTAGCGGTTCATCACGTGTGGGTCATACTGGTTGTGGTATGCCGTCTGCCAGACCTCGTTGGCTCGGCCATTGTTGATCCAGAACTTGTGCTTCGCCTTTTGCCCCGCCACAGGGGCTGGCAGGCCATTCCAGGGCGCGGGTTTGAATTCGGCCTTGCCGTCCTTGGTATCAAACTTGTTGTCGGCATAGTGAATCTCGGTGCCAATGAGCTTGCCGTCTTTCACTTCCTTGATGGGAAGCTGCACACCGTTGTTGCCCGCCTTGCGCAACAGCTCATAGGTGGCCAGATAACCTGTATCTCCGCCCTGGCTGTCAATCGGCCCCACACCGGGGCGACCCGCACGGCGGAAGCCGTCGTTGAATGCGTCTTCCTCGGTCTTCCACTCAAAGCCTTCAAAGCGCTTGGCCATGTCTGCTTTGCCCTCTTTGGTGTACAGCGCCTTCAGGGTGTTGGCAATGTCGGCCGCGATCAGGCAGTCTGCCTTTGCCGTTCCTGGCGCATCCATGAATTTTTCTGACAGGCGCAGGCGGCGCTCACCGCTCATGGAGGTCAGGTTGATTTCACCGGGCTGCGCGGCTGGCAAAAGCATGTGAGCGGCATCGGCCAGTTTGGTCGGGTAAAGGTTGATGGCCACCACAAACATTCCACCTTTGTTTTTGCAGGCGTCATAAATGACATCCACCATTTGCTGGGTGCTGGCCCCCTTGGCTTTGGACATGGCATCGCGCACGATGTTGGCGCGGCGGGTCAGTACCTCGCGGTGCTGCTCGGCGTTGTTGGTGGTCTGGAACGGGTTGGTGCCCCAGATGGTGTACATCAGGCCTTTGCCGTTGATGACTTCCTGGTCGATGTAGATTTT
>JANPCR010000006.1:0-2506 GCA_031431035.1 Rhodoferax sp. | reverse complement strand
ATCAGATTCTGGCGTGCCGGTGGCGCGGGCCACGTCGCGGCGAATGGCTTGTTGCAAGGGGTGCGCGGGGGCGATGTAATCGTCCAGACTCAAGCCCTGCTGCACGCAGTACGCCAAAAATCCGGCGTGTTTGCCGCTGCAATTGTTGTACCGCTCGTCAAACGCCAAACCCTGGGGCGGGGCGATGTCGCGCAGGGTGAAAAACCCGGGCACGTGGCAGCCGCAGCGCAGGGCTTTGTAGTCCAGGCCCGATTTGTCCAGCATGCCTTGCACTTGGGCTACGTGCATGTCTTCGCCGCCGTGGCTGGCGCACAGCAGGGCGATTTGCTCGGTGTTGAAGCCCATTTTGGCGGGTCCACCGGCCTGCACAAAAGGCAGGGCTTGCAAGGCTTTCAGGGTCGAGCGGGTGAAGGTCAGCCAGTGTGGGTCGCCTGCAAAGGCCAGCAGCTTGCCTTCGGTGTTGCAGACGGCAATCGAGCCAAAATGCTGGCATTCCAGCGTGCCGCCGCGGGTTAATTCAATCAAAGGCGTGTGGGTCATGCAGCGATTGTGATTGCAATTGCCAAACTTTTTAGAGTAGTCGCCCGCCGCGTTGCAGCGCCACTTGTCCCACGCATGACGGCGCAGCAAGGTCTGTCTACCGCAAAATAGTCGCATGACCGACCTCGCCCCACACGACCCAAGCCTTCGATCCCCCTTGCGTTCTCCTTTGCAAGCCACCCTGGTTCAGTGGCTTTTTGAACCTGGCGCTGCCTTCAAAAAGGGCGACTTGCTGGTGATTTTGGAAGCCATGAAGATGGAGCACGAGGTGCACGCCAGCGCCGATGGGCGGGTTGCCGCCTTGCATTGCGCCGTGGGTGATTTAGTGGATGAAGGCGATATTCTGATGATTTCAACCCCGCTCGACCAGCTCGGGCAGGCAGCGCCCCCCACTGCAAAATCGGTTGCAGCGGTGGATGAAGCGTCGGCAGTGGCGTCGGATAGAACCGCCGAATTGCCGCCCTTAGCCACCCCTAGCAGCGCAAGCGAAGTGCGCGCTGACTTGCAGCGCATGCTTGACCGCGACGCGCTCACCCTAGACGCCCAACGCCCCGATGCTGTGGCCAAGCGGCATGCCCAAGGCGGCCGAACTGCCCGCGAGAACATTGCCGATTTGTGCAACACGGCCAGCGACCCCGGCAGTTTCATCGAATACGGCGCGCTGGCCTTTGCCGCGCAAACCCAACGCCGCACGCTCGATGACCTGATTGCCAACACGCCTTCTGACGGCATGGTCACAGGCATTGGCAGCATCAACGCCGCACAGTTTGGGGCTGACAAATCGCGTTGCGTTGTCATGGCCTACGACTTCACCGTGCTGGCGGGCACCCAAGGCATGCGCAACCACCAAAAGACCGATCGCCTGTTGGGTATTGCGCTGCAACAAAAGCTGCCGGTGGTCTTGTTTGCAGAAGGTGGCGGGGGCCGCCCGGGCGATGTCGATTCGCCCAAAGTCGCGGGTTTGAACGTCGCCACCTTCGCCAGCTTTGCGCGGCTCAATGGATCGGTGCCGGTGGTGGGCATCGTGTCGGGACGCTGCTTTGCGGGCAATGCGGCGCTGCTGGGCTGTGCCGACGTGATCATCGCCACCCACAACAGCAACATTGGCATGGGCGGCCCAGCCATGGTCGAAGGCGGCGGTCTGGGCGTCTTCAAGCCCGAGCAAATTGGCCCCAGCGATGTGCAGCACAGCAATGGCGTGATCGATATTTTGGTGGCTGACGAACAAGAAGCCGTGGCCGCGGCCAAGCACTATTTGTCGTTCTTTCAAGGCATCACACCCAACGCGCCCGGGCCAGACCCGCTGGCTTTGCGCGCCGTGGTGCCCGAGAACCGCCTGCGCGTGTACGACACCCGCGCGGCGCTGGCAGGCGTGGTCGATGTGGGCAGCCTGCTTGAACTGCGTACTGGTTTTGGCAAAGGCATTCACACCGCGTTGGGGCGCATTGACGGCAAACCGGTGGGGCTGATGGCCAACAACCCGCAGCACTTGGGCGGCGCGATCGATGCGGATGCGGCTGACAAAGCCAGCCGCTTCATGCAGCTGTGCAACGCGCATGGCCTGCCCATCGTCAGCTTTGTCGACACCCCGGGTTTCATGGTCGGGCCTGAAATTGAAACCCAGGCCCAGGTGCGCCATGTCAGCCGCATGTTCATTGCTAGCGCCCACTTGCGGGTGCCGCTGTTTGCCGTGGTGTTGCGCAAAGGCTATGGTTTGGGTGCCATGGCCATGATTGCTGGGGGCTTTGCCGAATCGGCCTTCACCATCGCCTGGCCCACCGGCGAATTTGGTGGCATGGGGCTGGAAGGCGCGGTTCGCCTGGGTTTCAAAAAAGAGCTGGAAGCCAAAGCCGAAGGCCCAGACCGCGACGCGCTGTACCAGCAACTGGTGGCCAGCAGTTATGACAAAGGCAGCGCCCTCAACATGGCCGCGCACCTTGAAATTGACGCAGTGATCGACCCGGCG
>JANPCR010000005.1:0-16910 GCA_031431035.1 Rhodoferax sp. | reverse complement strand
CAAGTCAAGGCCTTCGTAGGTGTCCACCACCACGGGGGATGCGTAGTCGGCATAAAACCGGGTGAACGAGGTGTGCGAGCGGTCGGTGTCAAAGCCGGTGAAGGGCCGCCCCTTGTCAATGAAGTACTGGGCCAAAACCCGCGCGGTGACCGATTTACCCACGCCGCCTTTTTCGCCGCCAATGAAGTTGAGAGATGCCATGAAAGGTTCCTGGATTGAATAGGTTAATTGGAGAAATGGCAGGCCGCAATGGGTGGAGAGCTGTCAGTGGGACGATCAGCGCGGATGGCGCAAATCCAGGGTGAACGGAAACTCCCGGCTGCCCGCCACGTTGATGGTCCCGGCTGGCACGTGCATGGCCCCTGGCGTATGGCCCATGGCGACAAAGCGCGACAAACGGCGGCTTTCTGCTTCAAACGAATTGACGGGCAGCGTGTCGTAACTCAAGCCACCCGGGTGGGCCACGCAGTAGCGACAGCCGCCGATGGAGCGTTTCATCCAGGTGTCGACAATGTCAAAGGTCAGCGGTGCGTGAACGCCAATGGTCGGGTGCAGGCTGCTGGGCGGGTTCCAGGCTTTGTAGCGCACGCTGGCGGCAAATTCACCCGTGGTGCCGGTGTTGTGCAAGGGCAATGCCGCGCCGTTGCAGGTGACGACATAGCGGCTTTCGTTCAAGCCCTTGACATGCACCTCGATGCGCTCAAGCGATGAATCGACATAGCGTGCGGTGCCGGTTGACGAGCCTTCTTCGCCCATCACGTGCCAAGGCTCCAGCGCGGTGCGCAAGGTCAGCTCGACACTGGATGACTTGATGCTGCCAATCATCGGAAAGCGGAACTCGTAGTGCGGCGCAAACCAACTGGCATCAAACGCATAACCGGCGCTGCGCATTTCGGTCACCACGTCATCAAAGTCCTGCTTAATGAAGGTCGGCAGCATGAAGCGGTCGTGCAGCTCGGTGCCCCAGCGGGTGGCGGGCGCTTTGTACGGCGTTTTCCAAAACCGGGCAACCAAGGCCCGCAGTAGCAGCTGTTGCACGCTGCTCATGTGCGGGTGCGGTGGCATCTCAAACGCGCGCAATTCCAAAAGGCCCAAGCGGCCCGTGGCCGAGTCGGGCGAGTACATTTTGTCAATGCAAAACTCGCTGCGGTGGGTGTTGCCCGTGGCGTCAATCAAGATGTTGCGCAGGGTGCGGTCGACAATCCAGGGCGGCATGGTTTGGCCATACAGCTCGCGGTTTTTGTAGATTTGCGCAATCGCAATTTCAAGCTCGTACAACTGGTCGTTGCGGGCTTCGTCCACGCGCGGGGCCTGGCTGGTTGGCCCCACAAACATGCCGCTGAACAGGTAGCTCAAAGAAGGGTGGTTGTGCCAATACAGCAGGAGGCTTGCCAACAGCTCGGGTTTGCGCAAAAACGGGCTGTCGGCAGCGGTGGCCCCGCCCATCACAAAATGGTTGCCGCCGCCTGTGCCGGTGTGGCGGCCATCGGTCATGAATTTTTCAGCCGACAGGCGCGACTCGAACGCCGCGTTGTACAAAAAGTCGGTGTTTTTAACCAGATCGCTCCACGTGGTCACGGGGTGAATGTTGACTTCAATCACGCCCGGGTCGGGGGTGACACTCAGCAGTTTCAGGCGGGCGTCGCGCGGCGGCGGGTAACCCTCCAGCACGAGTTTGAGTTTTTGCTCTTCAGCGGTGGCTTCAATCGCGGCCAGCAGGCTTAAATAGTCCTCCAGCTTTTCAAGCGGCGGCATGAAGATGTACAACACGCCCGATTTTTGACCCACGCTTTCTGCTTTGGGGCCACTCGCACGCCTTGGGTCGCGCACCTCCACACACAAGGCCGTGCGGGTGATCCAGTGGGCGGATTCTTGCGCAGACGGCGCGCGGGCCAAGTCAGCCGGTTCGCGCTGTTGCGGGCTTTGGGCGTGCAGGGCCAAGGTGCTCACGGGGCCAGTCGCTGTTTGAAGTTTGCGGACTGCCTCGGTGGGTGGGGCAGCACCTGCAAGGTAGGGTGCACCTTGCGGGCTGACGGTTGCTTTGGCAACTTGGGCAGCATTGAAGGCACTTGAAGCGGCAAGGCCAGTTGCTGGGGTTGGCGCATACACGGGCGCATACCCCGGCGCGTACCCAGCGGCAAACACGCCATGCGAAGGCAAATCACCGCGCGGAGCCGACGGGTCTTGCTCGACCAAATACGGAAAGTCGCTTTCAGCCACCCAGGGCAGTGAATCCAGCGGCAAGCGCAGACCCATGGGCGAGTCGCCAGGCATCAGGTACATGCGCTCATCGCGAAAAAACCAGGGGCCAGTGGCCCACTTGGGTTGCGCTGCATTGGCGCTGGTTTTGCCACCCACGGGAGTTGCCGCTGGGGTCACTTTGACGGGCAATACAAAACCAACCACCGCATCGAGCTTTTGTTCAAACACCCTTCTCAGGCGCGCGCGTTCCATCGGGTCTTCCAGTTTGGAATTGAACGGGTCCACATTGTCCGGCAGGCGGCGTTCGCGCCACAGGTAGTACCAAACGTCTTCGTAGGCGGTTTGCATGTACTCGGCGGTGATGCCCAATTTGCCTGCCAGCGCCATCGTAAAGCGCCGCGCGTCGTCAGCGGTGTACTGTGTTGGTGCGCGCTCGTCGGTAAAAAGCGCTGGGTTGGCCCAAACTTTTTGTTTGTCGGTGCGCCAGTAAATGTTCAAAGCCCAGCGCGGCAGTTGCTCGCCTGGGTACCACTTGCCTTGGCCAAAGTGCAAAAAGCCGCCTTGGCCGTATTCATCGCGCAGTTTTTTAACCAGTTCCGTGGCAAAGCCGCGTTTGGTGGGGCCTAGTGCGTCGGTGTTCCATTCGGCGGCGTCGCGGTCGTTCACGGCGACAAAGGTGGGTTCGCCGCCCATGGTCAGGCGCACGTCGCCACTGATCAGTTCTTTGTCAACCGCAGCGCCGAGCTTCATGACATCTGCCCACTGCTCGGCCGTGTAGGGTTTGGTCACGCGGGGAGACTCAAAAATTCGCGTCACGCCCATTCGGTGGCTGAATTCGACCTCGCTTTCGTCCACACCGCCCTCAATGGGCGCGGCACCCGACGGTTGCGGCGTGCAGGCCAGCGGAATATGCCCTTCGCCTGCAAACAGGCCCGAAGTAGCGTCCAGGCCAATCCACCCGGCGCCCGGCAAGTAGACCTCGCACCAGGCGTGCAGGTCGGTGAAGTCAACCTCGGTGCCGCTGGGGCCGTCCAATGATTTCACGTCGGGCTTCAATTGAATCAAGTAACCCGATACAAAACGCGCTGCCAGCCCCAGGTTGCGCAGCAGTTGCACCAGCAGCCAGCCCGAGTCGCGGCAGGAGCCAGAGCTCAATTCAAGCGTTTCCTCCGGGCTTTGCACGCCGGGCTCCATGCGGATCAGGTACTTGATGTCTTGGCTCAGGCGCTGATTCAAATCAACCAAAAAGGTGTTGGTGCTGCGCGGGGTCAGGTCAATCTGTTCCAGATAGGCCTCCACCAGCGGCGTGATCGGGTCGGCCACCAAATACGGGGCCAACTCTTCTTTGAGTGTCGGCTCGTAGCTGAAAGGGAATTCTTGCGCGGACGGCTCTAAAAAGTAGTCAAATGGGTTGTAAACCGCCATTTCGACGACCAAATCGACGGTGACCTTGAACTCTTTGGTTTTGTCCGGAAACACCAACCGGGCCTGGTAATTGGCAAACGGGTCTTGCTGCCAGTTGACAAAGTGGTCGGCGGGTTCGACTTTGAGCGAATACGAAATGAGCTTGCTTCGGCAGTGCGGTGCGGGACGCAATCGCACCATTTGCGGCCCCAGGTTGACCAGGCGGTCGTAGGTGTAGTGGGTGACGTGGTTGAGTGCTGCATGAATAGACATGACCACATACTAGCAACAATAGCGCCAGTTTTTCGTGACCAGGGCGGGTTTGGGCGCTCATTTCAGGGGCGTTGTTAGCATCGTGGGGTGAACCGCAACGCCCAGCCCACTTTGGCCCCGCTCGATGAGGGGCTGACAACCGCCCGACGACTTCAACGAAGCGGATGGACTTGGCCTGCGGGCCTGGGGTTTGTCACCTTGCTTGCCTGGGTGGCGGGCACAGCGGTACAACTGCAACAGCGCCAACTGTTTGAGGGTCGGTTTTACCTGTTGATGGTCTTTGGCACTGCCGTGGCGGGCGCTGGGTTGGTTTCATTTCGGGCTTTTCGCGGCCCTGGGCTTGCCGCTCGGCCTATTGCGGTGGTGTTGATCGCATCGCTTGTGGTGGCTGGCTTGGCTTTTGCAGTCACAGGCCTTCGGGCCAGCGTTTACGTTAACCAGTCGCTGCAGCCCCAATTTCAAGGGCGCGACCTGCTGGTGACGGGTGTGGTTGCGGCCATGGTGCAGCGCAATGATACGGGCCTGCGGTTTCGGCTGCAAGTCGAATCCGCGCATGAGGCGGGCGGCGCAAAGGACGCAAGCGACGTGACCGACGCCAAACCACCAGTCCAATTGCCCGCCCAGATTTATTTGAGCTGGTACGGCGGTGTGGCCAAAAATGCCGAGATGGGCGCTGAAATGCAGCGCCAGCCAGCCGGCCTGGCCCCCGGCGAACGCTGGCAAATGACGGTGCGCCTCAAGGCCCCCCACGGTGCCAGCAACCCGCATGGGTTTGACTTTGAGTTGTGGCTGTGGGAGCAAGGCCTTGGTGCAACCGGCTACGTGCGCAGCACCCCCAGAGACGACCCACCCAAGCGGCTGGCCCAAACCTGGGCGCACCCGGTGGAGCAAGTGCGCCAATCCACCCGCGACGCCATTTTTGACCGCGTTGCAGACCGAAAACTTGCAGGCGTGATTGCCGCACTGGTGGTGGGCGACCAAAACGCCATTGACCGCGCTGATTGGGACATTTTCAGGGCCACTGGAGTCGCCCATTTGATGAGCATCTCGGGTCTGCACATCACCATGTTCGCCTGGCTTGCTGTGTTGCTGGTGGGTTGGCTGTGGCGGCGCTCGGCCAGCTTGTGTCGGCTGTTCCCAGCCCCCAGCGCAGGCTTGGTGGGCGGGGCGCTTTTGGCGGCGGCCTATGCCGTGTTCAGCGGCTTCGGGTTGCCTGCGCAGCGCACGGTGATCATGCTGGCGACCCTGGGTATTTTGAATTTGCTGGGCAAGCGCTGGCCTTGGCCCCACACCTGGATGCTGGCCTGCGCTGCAGTGGTGCTGTTTGACCCTTGGGCGCTGCTGCAGGCCGGGTTTTGGCTGAGTTTTGTGGCCGTTGGTATTTTGTTCGCGGCAGATTCAGGCAGCCCGCGCCCCCAAAACCCGACACTGATGCAACGCTTGATCAGCCTGTTGCAGGAGCAATGGACGCTCACGCTGGCGCTCACGCCTTTGGCCTTGCTGCTGTTTGGTCAGGTGTCGGTGATTGGCCTAGTGGCCAATGTGCTGGCCATTCCGTGGGTGACGCTGGTGGTCACGCCACTGGCCATGCTGGGTGCCGTGTTCAACCCGTTTTGGGATGTGGCGGCCATGGCTGTGTCGCTGCTGGCCCGGGTTTTAGACGGTTTTGCCAGCGTCGGCTTTGCTACCGTGACCATTGCGCAAGCGCCCCTCCTATTTGGCGTGGCTGGTTTGCTGGGCGGAATTCTGCTGGCGCTGCGCCTGCCGTGGTATGGCCGCATTTTGGGGCTGCCACTGCTGGTACCCGTGTTGATTTGGCAAGCGCCGCGCCCCACTATGGGGCATTTTGAGCTGTTGGCCGCCGATATTGGGCAAGGCAATGCCGTGTTGGTGCGCACCCAAAGCCATGCCCTGGTGTTTGACACCGGCCCGCGCTTCAGCCGCGAAAGCGATGCCGGGCACAGGGTTCTGGTGCCCTTGTTGCGCGCCCTGGATGAGCGGGTCGATACCGTTTTGCTTAGCCACCGTGACGCCGACCACACGGGTGGCGCGCAGGCCGTGCTGGCCATGCAGCCCCAGGCGAAGTTGCTCAGCTCAATCGAAGACGGTCACGAACTGCAAAAAATTCGCCCATCGACCCGCTGTGTGGCAGGGCAGCAATGGCGCTGGGACGGTGTTGATTTTGAAATTTTGCAGCCCTTTGCGGCTGACTATGCGCAAGCCGTGTCATCCAACGCCTTAAGTTGTGTTTTGCGCATCAACAATGGCCAGCAAACCGCTTTGTTAACCGGCGACATTGAGCTTGCGCAAGAGGCGCGGCTGGTGGCTGTCGGGGCCAATCTGAAGGCTGATGTGATGCTGGTGCCGCACCATGGAAGCCAAACGTCGAGCAGCGCGGCATTTTTAGATGCCGTCAAGCCTGATTTCGCCTTGGTGCAGGCGGGTTATCGCAACCGCTTTGGCCACCCTGCAGCCGGGGTAATGCTGCGCTACGCCGAGCGCCAAATCAAGGTTTTTGATTCGGTGCACTGCGGGGCCGCCACCTGGAATTCAGCAAAGCCAAAACACATGGAATGCCAGCGAGAAAAAGGCCTGCGCTACTGGCACAAAGAGCCGTCAGGTTAGCCCATTAGGGTTAACCTAAGTCGTCGAGCGCTTGGGCTGGCCCCTAACTTGCTATCCTTTGGGAAAGCTCTTCATAACTCCTCGCGTTTCGTGAAGTCCGGCCTCGGGCGGTCTGCAGCGTTGGTTTTTTTGCAAATATTCTCGATATTTGCGGCAAAAACCACCTTGCAGCCCATCCCGATCCGGCACTCCCCGATTCCGCGATGAGTTGTGCAGAGCTTCCCAATGCAGGAGATTGTTATTTATGCAGAAATTCGACGAAATGTACACCCAGTTGCCCTATGAGTTTTTCTCAAAAGGGGCGCAAATTCGGGATCACTACAAAATTTACGACGAATGGCTGGCACGCCAACCAGGCGACATGATGGCCAAGCGGCGCGAAGAAGCCGAGCTGATTTTTCGCCGGGTCGGCATCACCTTTGCCGTGTACGGCGAAAAAGACGAAGACGGCGCGGGTACCGAGCGGCTGATTCCGTTTGACCTGATCCCCCGGGTGATTCCGGCGCACGAATGGGCTTTTTTGGAGCGTGGCCTGGTGCAGCGTGTTACCGCCCTGAACCGCTTTATCCATGACGTTTACCACGGCCAGGAAATCATCAAGGCAGGTTTGGTGCCGCGCGAACAGGTTGAAGACAACGCCCAATTTCGCCCTGAAATGGTGGGCGTGGACGTGCCACACCATATCTACTCACACATTTCAGGGGTTGACATAGTGCGAGCGCCCAACGCAGCAGGTGAGGGCGAATACTACGTGCTGGAGGACAACCTGCGCGTGCCCAGTGGCGTGTCTTACATGCTGGAAGACCGCAAAATGATGATGCGGCTCTTCCCCGAGCTGTTCAACGCCCACCGTGTCGCGCCCATTGCCCATTACCCCGACTTGCTGCTGGAGACTTTGCGTGACAACAGCCCGGCCACGACAGCCGAGCCGACCGTCGTCGTTTTAACCCCAGGCATGCACAACAGCGCCTATTTTGAGCATGCGTTTTTGGCGCAGCAAATGGGCATTGAACTCGTTGAAGGTCAAGACCTGTTTGTCAAAGACAATTTTGTTTACATGCGCACCACGCGCGGCCCCAAGCGGGTGGACGTGATTTACCGCCGCGTGGACGACGACTTTTTGGACCCCAAGGCGTTTCGACCGACCTCGACGCTGGGCTGTGCAGGCCTGCTGGACGTGTACCGTGCTGGCCACGTGACCATTTGCAACGCCGTGGGCACGGGTGTCGCGGACGACAAGTCAATCTACCCCTATGTGCCCAAAATGATCGAGTTCTATTTGGGCGAAAAACCCATTTTGAACAACGTGCCCACCTACATGTGCCGAAACAAAGACGACCTGGCCTACACCCTGGCCAATTTGAAAGACTTGGTGGTCAAAGAAGTGCATGGGGCGGGCGGCTACGGCATGCTGGTGGGGCCAGCCGCCACCAAGCAGGAGATTGAGGATTTTCGTGGGGCGATTTTGGCCAACCCCAGTGGCTACATTGCGCAACCCACCTTGAGCCTGTCCAGTTGCCCGACGTTTGTCGAAAGCGGCATTGCGCCGCGCCACATTGATCTGCGGCCCTATGTTTTAAGTGGCAAATCAGTGCAAATGGTGCCAGGTGGCTTGACCCGCGTGGCCCTAAAAGAAGGCTCTTTGGTGGTGAACTCGTCGCAAGGCGGTGGAACCAAAGACACCTGGATTTTGGAAGCCAAGCCAGAACCCGCTGCGCCGGCTGCTTCGGTCACGGCAACTGGCACCGCCGCCGCGCCACCGGGGCAGTCGCAAAAGCAAATGTCATAAGACAAATGTCGTGACCCCCCATTTCCAGACTTAGGAGACGCCCCATGTTGTCACGCACCGCTGACCATTTATTCTGGATGTCGCGCTACACCGAGCGCGCCGAGAACACCGCTCGCATGCTGGATGTGAACTACCAGACTTCACTTTTGCCGCAGTCCGAAGCCGTGGCTCAGGTCGGGTGGCAAGGGCTGATCAGCATCAGCGAACTGCTACCCGCCTACACCAAGCTGCACGGCGAGATTCAGGCGCGCGAGGTGATGGACTTCATGGTGAAAGACGAAAGCAACCCGTCCAGCATCATCTCGTGCCTGAGTGCCGCGCGCGAGAACGCCCGCGCCGTGCGCGGCACTTTGACCACAGAGGTCTGGGAGACGCTGAACACCACCTGGCTGGAGGTCAAGCGCATGATCAAGGCAGGGGACTTTGAGCGCGACCCCTCACAGTTTTTTGAATGGGTGAAATTTCGCTCGCACCTGTCACGTGGCGTGACGGTGGGCACCATGCTGATGGACGAAGCGCTGTACTTCATGCGCCTGGGCACCTTTTTAGAGCGGGCCGACAACACCGCCCGCCTGGTTGACGTGAAGTTTCACGCCGTGCAAAGCGATTTTTTTGGTGCCGCCAGTGAGAAAGACCAAGAGTACGACTTCTACCACTGGAGCGCCATTTTGCGCAGCGTGTCGGGTTTTGAGGTTTACCGCAAGGTGTACCGCGATGTGATCAAACCCGAGCGCGTGGCCGAGCTGCTGATATTGCGTTCCGACATGCCTCGCTCCTTGCATGCCAGTTTGAATGCGGTCGTTACCAACTTGGGTCTGGTGGCCACCGACCCCAACAGCGAAACCAGCCGCCGCGCGGGCAAGTTGGCGTCTGAGCTGAAGTACGGGCGCATTGACGAAATTTTGGCCACCGGTCTGCACGCCTATTTGACCCAGTTCCTAGACCGCGTGAATGACCTGGGTGCCAATATCAGCCGTGAGTTTTTGGTGCCGTCTGAAGTTTGAGGTTTTTTAGAGATTCATATCACCGGTGATATCAAAATCCTCAAAAATCCTCAAAAATACCATTTACATACCCAAATTGGGTATATTGAGGGTGGAAAAGGCGTTTTGTGAATAAAATAGGCCTCTAGCTCTCAAATAATATAGATAGTTTGCTATATAAATAATAGCAATTGTCAGATTCGGAAATTCACGTCGATTGACCTGATAATTCGAGAATCTCGGGTGAGATATGCCTCAAGCTGCCCCCATCAGGCTCAATCTGCCCTAATCTGCCAAATCAAACCTTAAGAGCCGCCGCTGCGGGCTATTTGACAACTTTCGCCACTTCCCGCCCCAGTTCAATCACCGCCATGGCGTAGTAACTGCTCCAGTTGTACCGGGTGATGGCATAAAAATTCTCGGTGCCCGCCACGTAAATCGGCTCGCCACCCGCATTTTGCAATTCAACCAAGGCCAGCGGGCCGGAGTGCGTCAGGGCAGCGCCTTCCAGCACGGCGCCTTTGGCGGTGAAGCTGGCAACGCTGAAGGTGGGCAAAATGTCCGGGGCCATTAAGGCTTCCATGTCCAGCTTCGATTTATCGAAGGCCACAGGGTAATGGGTGGGCATGCCGGGCTGCCAGTTGAAGGCTTTGAAGTAATTGGCGACCGAGCCAATCACGTCGGTGGTGCTGCCAAACAGGTCAACTTTGCCGTCGCCGTCAAAATCAACCGCGTATTTCACCCAGCTGGACGGCATGAACTGCGGCATGCCCATGGCTCCGGCAAAACTGCCGCGCAGGCTCAAGGGGTCAATTGAGCTGCGGCTGGTCAGGCTTAAAAACTGCTCCAGCTCGGCTTGAAAGAACTCGCGGCGTTCGCGGGCTCTGGGGTGGGCGGCGGGGAAGTCAAAGGTCAGCGTGGCCAGTGCGTCGATCACCCGGAAGTTGCCTGTTTGCTGGCCGTAAATGGTCTCGACGCCAATGATGCCGACGATGATTTCAGGCGGCACGCCAAAGTCTTTTTCAGCGCGTTCCAGCGCGTCGCGGTTGGCGCGCCAGAACTTCACCCCCTCTTGAATTCGAAAGGCGTCGATGTAGCGGCTGCGGTAGACACGCCAGTTTTTGACTGTGCCCGCAGGCGGTGGGGTGATGTACTTGGCGACGATGGGCAAGTGCCGCGCCTGGCCAATCGCATCGCGCACCCATTGCGGCTTCAGGTCGCGGCGGGCGGCAATGTCGTCTGCCAATTGCATGGCGTCTTCGCGCGTGGCGTAGGCAGGGCCTTGAGTTGGGGCTTTGGCTTGCACCGATGCGCTGCTTCGCGCCTTGGCGACGGATTTGATAGGGATTGCCCTCGCGCCTTGCGTCGCCAATTCAGTTGCGGCGCGGGTGACAGGGCTTGCCAAGACCAGGCTGAGCGCCAGCCCAAGGGCCGCCGTCGCCCAACGCCGGCTTCCTGGTTTCGAAATTTGAAAATTCACAGGCTTACTTGTTCCAATTCAGTTGCTTGAATTCGCGTTGCAAAGTTTTCAGGCTGGCACCGTTTTGCGAAGGCTTGGGCGCGTAACGCAGAGCCTCCAGGCGCATCAGCCAGCTTTGGATGGCTTTCAGGCTATTTTCGTTGACTCCCGCCAACTTATCGCGTTGCGCCAGCATTTGCGCGGCCAAGCCTCGGGGTGGGCTGTTGGGCGCAATCGTCAAACCCGCGCGGGACAACTGCTTTTGGGCGTTGCCCAGCAAGCGCAGCCAGGGGTCGTGGCGGCTTTTTTCCCACAGGGTCCAGGCGGCACCACACAAGCTGACAAAAACCACGATGCCAATCAGCAAATAGCTCAGGTCTTCCCAGCTGGGGGTTTTGAAGCCGATGTCTTTGAGCAAGTTGAGTTGCTTGGTTTGGGTGTAGTTCAGCACCCACTGGTTCCAGCCGTTGTTCACCGCCTCCCAAGTGGCCCGCAGGCTGGCCAGCAGGGTGGGGCTAACGGTGCCAAACGCGCCGCTGAAGGCGCTGGCAATCAAGCCTTGGGGCGCTTGCAAACGGTTGAAGGTGCCGGTTCTTCCGGGTGCCACGCTGGAAGTTGGGTCAACCCGAACCCAGCCACGCCCGGCCATCCAGACCTCGGCCCAGGCGTGTGCGTCGCTTTGGCGAACCACCCAAAAGCCGTCAACTGAGTTGCGTTCACCGCCTTGGTAGCCCGTGACCAAGCGGGCGGGTACGTCCAGCGCGCGCATCAAAATCACGAAGCTCGACGCAATGTGCTCGCAAAAACCTTCCTTGCGGTCAAACCAAAACTCGTCGGCGGTGTGCTGGCCAAACAGCCCGGGTTCCAGCGTGTAGGCGTAGCCGCCGTTTTTCAAGCGCTGCAAGACGGCGTCCACCAGCTCTGCGCCACCTGCGGTTTGCAAGGCGGGTTGTCGGCGAATGTCGGCGGCCAACTGCAAGGTGCGCGGGTTAAAGCCGGGCGGCAGTGCCACTTCGTCTTGCAAACTGGCCTGCTGGCGCACCGGGCCATGGCTGAAGTTGGTGTAGCTGGTGGCGCTGTACCTTGTCAGGTCGGTGAACGGGCGGTCGGCCAGCCATTGCAATTCGGCGGTCATGGACAGCTCAAATCCTGGCAAGCGGGGTTTGGCGGGGGCTGCATCCAGCACCATCAACCAGGGTCGAAAGTTGGGTTCCAGCGTGACTTCGTAGGCAATCGCATTGCCTGTCACCTGCAAATTAGGCACTGACTGCATGCGCTGCGGAAAACTTGAGCGCAGCGCGCGCCACTCGCGCCCATTGAAGTTGGACAGCACCGGCCCGCGAAAATACAGGTTAGATTGGGCCGGCACATCCCCCATGAAACGCACGCGCATGGCAATGCTGTCGTCCAAAGCCAGACTGGCAATGGTGCCAACCTGCATGGTGGCAGACAGGCCACTTCGCCCGCTCATCGCGTCCCCAGGCACCCCCCAAAGCGGTGCCATTCGCGGGAACAATAAAAACAACACGGCCATGACGGGCGCACCCAGCAGCGCCATCCAACCCGCAGTCTTGGCCGCTTGCAGCAAGGGCGGCTTGCCAACCGGCATGTGGGCATTGACCAAAGCCGTCAAAAGTCCCAAAAGAGCAATCAGCATGGCGGCAGCAACCAGCAAGGACTGCGAGAAGAAGAAATTGGTGAGCATGGTGAAAAAACTCAGAAAGAAGATCACAAACGCATCGCGCTTGGCCCGCAGTTCCAGAGTTTTCAGCGCCAGCAAAATGACGATCATCGTGACCCCCGCATCCCGCCCCATCAGCGTGCGGTGCGTGAAAACCGTCGCCGCGACGGTGACCACCAGCAAGGCCAGCAGCCACCAGCGCGAGGGAAGCGGCTTGGACTGGTAGGCCAGCAGCGCGCGCCAGGCCAGCACGCCAGCGGCCAGCAGGCTGCACCACACCGGCAGGTTGCTGACTTGGGGCAGGATGACCCAGGCAATCACGCCCAGCAAAAACAGCGTGTCGCGGCTTTCGCGCGGCAGGTTGCTCAATTTGGTTAGCACAGCGCCAAGCCTTCCAAACAGCGCTTTTTGTGAACTTCGCCCGCGCTGGGTTTGATCTCAAGCCCCGGCAGCCGCAAGCCGTAGTCCACACCTCTTTTGTGGGCCTCTAACACCCAGGCGCACAGGCGTGACAATTTATGTTCGGTATCAGCCACGCCAGCTTGGGCAAAATCAAGCCAAAGTTCGTAGCGCTGCACCTGCTGCGCGTCGCGGCTGACCAGCTCGTCGGCTTTGGCGGCTTTTTTCCAGACCACAATTTTCAAAGGGTCGCCGCGCCGGTAAGCGCGCACGCCGTCGTACTCGCCCGTTGCGTGAATCTGCGCGGCACTGGCACCGCCTGATCGGGGCTCTCCCATGGGCAAGGGCGGGGGGTGCGCTTCAGGTGCGGGGTACACCAACACCTTGGCTGCGGGCCGCCAAACCGTCCAGACCCGAAATGTGCCCAGGGGGAAGCGCGTTTCTGCGGTCAACGCAGGCACCGCTTGCAACCCGCGCCTAGCGGGCTTGAAGGCCACATGCACCGTGGCGATGCCCTGCGCAGGCACGTCGGCCCATACCCAGTGGCGTTCGGTCGGGCTTGGGTCGCCCTGGGACAGTACCCCCAATCCAATGCCGTAGCGCACGCGGCGCTGTTCGTTCACTAAATTGATCGCAATGACGGCGTTGGAGCCGACAAACTGCGCATCAGGGGCGACCAAGTTCAGGGTCATGCCGCGCAGCGTGCGGTGGCACACATGCATGCCGACAATCGCGCTGCCTGCTAACAAAAATGTCAGCAAATAGCCCAGGTTGAGCTGGTAATTGATGGAACCCACCAGCAACAAAAGCAGCGTCGCCGCCAGGGTGAAGCCAGGGCGGGTCGGCAAAATGTAGACGTTGCGCTGGGTCAGGGTTTGGCTGTCTTGCAGCGGCAGGCGGGCTTCAAACCAGCCTTGAAACCTGCGGCGGGCGAATCTCACGGGGTGAAGCAAACCGCCGAGTAAGGTTGAGGCACCAGACCCAGGCCCGTTTGATGCCAGCGTGTTGACTGCCATGGCTTCCTTAAATTGAAACAGTCGATTGAATCAAGCCAAGGGAACGGAGTCCAGCATGGCGCGAACCTGTTCGACCGACCCTCGGCCCGCATCGCCCACGGGAATCAGTCGATGCGCCACGCATTGCGGCAAGATCGCCTGAATATCGTCTGGGGCCACGTAATTGCGCCCACACAGCAGCGCCTGCGCTTTGGCAGCCCGCACCACGGCAATGCCAGCGCGGGGGCTTAAACCCTGCAAAAACCACTTCCCGTTTCGGCTGGCCGCCATCAGGTCTTGCACATAGTTCAGCAAAGGGTCTGCGGTGTGAATGGCCTGCACTTGGCTCTGCAGTTGCATCATTTCGGTCAAGGTCAGTTGGCTTTGCAATGCGTCCACCAGGTCGCGGCGGTCGTCGCCTGCCAGCAATTCGCGTTCAGCGGCGCGGTCTGGGTAGCCCAGCGAAATGCGCATCAAAAACCGGTCTAACTGAGATTCTGGTAAGGCGTAGGTGCCCAATTGGTCGTGCGGGTTTTGCGTGGCGATGACAAAAAACGGCGAGGGCAGGGCGCGGGTTTCGCCCTCTACGGTCACCTGCTTTTCTTCCATCGCCTCCAACAGCGCGCTTTGCGTTTTGGGGCTGGCACGGTTGATTTCATCGGCCAGCAAGATTTGCGCAAATATCGGGCCGGGGTGAAACACAAAAGCCTCTTTGCCGCGCTCGTAAATCGACACACCAGACAAGTCGCTGGGCATTAAATCAGAGGTGAATTGCACCCTAGAGAATTGCAGGCCAAATGTTTTGGCCAAGGCGTGCGCTAAAGTGGTCTTGCCCACGCCGGGTACGTCTTCAATCAGCAAATGCCCGGCGGCGAGCAAACAAGCGACACAATCCTGGATTTGAGCGGGCTTGCCCACGATGACGCGGTTCAGCTGGCCTAAAATTGACTTGAGTTTCTGTTGTACATCCATGCTTTGACCTTACCCTAAAATTTTGTAGATTGACCCATCTCGTGAACAAGACCGGATTTTTTACTCACCCTGACTGTAAAGGCCACGAAATGGGCCGTGGACACCCTGAATGTCCAGAACGCCTGGGAGCGATTGAAGATCGACTTTTGGCGTCAGGACTGGGTGATGTGCTGGACCGCCGCGAAGCGCCTTTTGCGTCGCTGAGTGACGTTGAGTTGGCCCACGGCAAAATGTTTGTCGCGTCAATTCGGGGGCTGAACGACAGCCTACAAGAAGAAATTGAGGCCGGTGGCCCGTCGTATGCGCAAATTGACCCCGATACCGCCATGAACAGCCACACCTGGAACGCCATTTTGCGCGGTGCAGGGGCCGCCTTGGCCGCGACCGACGCGGTGATGGGCGGTGAGCTTGAAAACGCTTTTTGCTCGGTGCGCCCGCCTGGCCACCACGCCTGCCGCGACAAAGCCATGGGTTTTTGTTTTTTCAACAATGTCGCCGTCGCCGCCAAATACGCCTTGCAGCGCCATGGCCTACAGCGCGTGGCGATTGTTGACTTTGACGTGCACCATGGCAACGGCACCGAAGACATCGTGGCCGGGGACGATCGAATTTTGATGGTGAGTTTTTATCAGCACCCGTTTTACCCCTATGGCGGGTCGCAGTCCGGCGCAGCCAACTTGGTCAACGTACCCGTGGCGGCCTACACCAAAGGCCCAGCGGTGCGCGAGTTGGTTGAAACCCACTGGATTCCGCGCCTGGAAGCGCATCGCCCTGAAATGATCTTCATCAGCGCCGGGTTTGACGCCCACCGCGACGACGACCTGGGGCAAATGGGCCTAGTGGAGCAAGACTACGCCTGGATCACCGACCGCCTGAAAGACGTTGCCGCCCGCCACGCCAAAAAACGCATCGTGTCGTGCCTGGAAGGCGGTTACAACCTAAGCGCGCTGGGGCGTAGCGTGGAGGCCCACATTAGAGTGCTGGCGGATGTTTAGTAGACCCGCGTGCCAGCCGATGTTTGAACTTCTTAAAAGTCTGACGCAATGGCAATAGCAGGCACGCCCATCCGCGACTTGGACGACTGGATGGCCTCGCTGGCCCGACCGACGGCGCTTGCCGAGCTTGGCGCCGTCGTGTTGTGCATTGTCCTAGCCTGGGCAATGGTCTGGGCGGTTCGCCGCGCAAGTGGGAGCACTGACGAGAGGTCGATCCTGTTTGGTAGCCGCATTGTTGATGGCGTGCTATTTCCGCTGATGTTGCTGGCGCTGGCCTATGCAGCGCGGGCGGTATTGAGCCAGTCGATCAACCTGGTGGTGTTCAAAATCGCCATTCCCGTGCTGGTGTCGCTGGCCGTCATCCGTTTTGGCGTCAAAGTGCTACAGGCGGCATTCAGGGCCTCGCCCGTGGTGCGCCTTCTGGAGCAAACCATCTCCTGGACGGCGTGGGCGGCCATGGTGTTGTGGGTTAGTGGCTTGCTGCCGATTTTGCTGGACGAGCTGGATCAGATCACCTGGAAAGTCGGCAGCGCCAAGCTGTCCGTGCTCACCATCATCCAAGGTGCGCTCTCGGCTGGCGTTGTGTTGATCATCACGCTGTGGATTTCGCAGGCGATAGAGTCCCGGCTGCTTAGAACCGCAACGGGTGGCGAGCTGTCGCTGCGCAAGGCCGTGAGCAATGCCACCCGCGCGCTGCTGGTTTTTGTCGGCATTCTGGTGGCGTTGGCGGTGGTGGGCATTGACCTTACTGCGCTGTCGGTGCTGGGCGGCGCAATTGGCGTGGGCATTGGCTTCGGGTTGCAAAAGCTCGCAGCCAACTACGTCAGCGGCTTTGTGATATTGGCGGAGCGAAAGCTTCGCATTGGCGACAACGTGAAGGTAGACGGTTTTGAAGGGGCCATCACCGACATCAACGCTCGCTACACCGTGATTCGGTCTCTGGTGGGCCGCGAGTCCATCGTGCCCAATGAGATGCTGATCTCCAACCGGGTTGAAAACCTGTCCCTGGCCGACCCGCAGGTGTGGCAGTCCACCGTGGTGACCGTGGCCTACGACAGTGATGTGGAGTTGGTGATGCGCTTGTTAACCCAGGCCGCCCTGTCGCAGCCCCGCGTACTGCGCGAGCCCGCGCC
>JANPCR010000004.1:0-2936 GCA_031431035.1 Rhodoferax sp. | reverse complement strand
CGGTGAACAGATTGGTCAGCGCCGTGTGCTGTGCGCCATCGCTTTGCAGTGCCGCGCGGTGCACGGCAGACGTGGTGGCCTCAGGGCACAGCAGATAGGCCGTGCCGACTTGCGCGGCGCAGGCGCCCATTCGAAGCGCTGCCGCAACGCCCTGCGCATCGGCAATGCCGCCAGCCGCCACCACGGGGCGACGCACGGCTTTGACGATTTGCGGCAACAGCGCAAACGTGCCTATTTGCGTTGTCAAGTCGTCAGTCAAAAACATGCCGCGGTGGCCACCGGCTTCCAGGCCTTGCGCGATGATGATGTCGGCCCCGTGATCGTCCAGCCAAATGGCCTCGGCCACCGTGGTCGCTGACGACATGACAAGGCCGCCCCAGCTTCGCACCCGCGCCAGCAGTTCGGGCGCGGGCAGGCCAAAGTGAAAGCTCACCACGGGCGGCTTGAATTCGCTCAAAACCTCGGCCAAGGCGGCGTCAAACGGCGCGCGGCCTGGGCCACTGGGGATTTGAGCGGCGTTAATCTCAAATTCAGCGTAATACCCGGCCAGCGATTCGCGCCAGGCGGCTTCACGCTGCGCGTGTGGCACGGGCGGCGTATGGCAAAAGAAGTTGACGTTGTAGGGCTTGTCAGTCTGCGAGGTGATGGCGGCCAGTTCTTGGCGCAAGGCGTCTGCGCTGAGCATGGCGCAGGGCAATGAGCCCAAACCGCCCGCGTTCGACACGGCGATGGCCAATGCGCTGCCCTGCACGCCTGCCATGGGGGCCTGAATCAGCGGCAAACGGGTTTGAAGCAGAGCGTGAGGGGACATGGACGGAGCCTTGGGTTGAAGAGTGAAGATGGAGGGCTGATGGCTGCGAATGGGGGATTGCGCTGTGCGGGATAGATGGGTTTGTGAAGGTGGTCACCATGCCCATAAGACAATCAAAAATAATAGCAAACTATTGAATAGATTCGAGAGCTATAGGCCCATTTAATTCATATTTTGAGTATTTTTGCCCATTTTGATGAAAAAAGAACCTGCAGGTTCTTTTTCTCCTTTTTAACCCGTTTTTCGCCCGTTTTGAACCGCGTTGGCCCATTTTTACCTGGGCCGGTACATTTTGAACTTCGGCCCAATTTCAAAATAGTCCGCTGGCCCGCCACCGCGCAAAATCGGCTCTGCGGCTGCGGTGTCGTAAATGCCATCCACCAACAGCCGCCTGGCAATGTGCACGGCCACCACTTCGCCAAACACCATCCAGGTGTCCACAGGTGTGCCGTTCGCGCCTTGCAAGCGAATCAACTGAGTCAGTTTGCATTCGAATGCAACCGGGCTTTCGGCCACGCGGGGTGGGGCCACTTTCACGCTGGGGGCTTCGGTCAGACCGCTCAAGGTGAATTCATTCACGCCGGGGGCGACCGCCGCGCACGACGCGTTCATGGCCTCGGCATTCGGGCGGGTTGCCAGATTCCAGACAAATTCGCCAGTCTCTTCAATGTTGCGCACTGAATCTTTGTAGCCAATGCTGCTGAACCCAATCAGTGGCGGCGTGTAATTGAAGGCGTTGAAAAAACTGTAGGGCGCCAGGTTGACCGCGCCGTTGGCTGAGCGGGTGGACACCCAGCCAATAGGGCGCGGCCCCACGATGGCATTGAACGGGTCGTGCGGCAGGCCGTGGCCTTCTGCGGGGATGTAGCTGTGGATGGCGTTGTCGATCATCGCTGGATTCTCAAGGAAGTGCTGTCAGACCCACTTGAATGCCGATTTCATCACACGCCGCACGTAGGGTGGGACTTCGCCGGCTGAAAACAGGGTGGCGGCCAATGAAAACTGCGAACGCACCACCGCTTTCTCGTGGCTGAAGGCTTTGAATCCGTAGTGGCCATGGGCGTTGCCCAGTCCGGAATTGTTGACTCCGCCAAACGGCAGTCGGCCATGCAGAAAATGCACCAGCGCATGGTTGACACAAGCGCCGCCTGAAGCCGTCTGTTGCAGCACGCGCTGGATGCGTTCATCCGTCTGGCTGTAGATATACAAAGCCAAGGGCTTGGGTGCCGCATTGATTTTGGCAATCACGTCATCCAAGCTGGTAAATGCAATGACAGGCAACAACGGGCCAAAGATTTCTTCGTCCATGATGCGGGCATCTGCTGGTATGCCATCCAGGAGAGTGGGCGCGACAAAGCAGCCCGACTCCGATACGCCACCGCCCACCAGTATCCGCGCGCCACGGGCATTGGCATCTTCGAGCAGGCCTTTCACGCGGGAGGTGTGGCGCGCATTCACGATGTGGGCCAGGTGCGGGCTCTTCTGCTGCTCCTCAAACGACTTGCCATAGGCTTTTTCAAGGATGGCGCGGCATGCGGACACCCATTGGTCCTTGATGCTTTCATGCACAAATACAAAGTCGGGTGCAATGCAGGTTTGCCCGGCATTGGCAAACTTGGCCCACATGATGTTTTGGGCCGCAAGCTGAACATTGGCACTGGCGTCCACAATCGTGGGGCTCTTGCCACCTAGCTCAAGCGTCACGCTGGCCAGGTGCTTTGCGGCCGCCGCCATCACCCGTTTGCCAATGGCCGGGCTGCCGGTAAAAAAGATGTGGTCAAACGGAAGATCCAACAATGCCTGCGCCACGTCTGCATCACCTTCGAAAATCGCGACTTCATCGCTTGTAAACGTTTCCCGCACGATCTTCGTCATCAGGGCCGAAAGGTGCGGTGTCAACTCTGAAGGTTTGATGATGGCCGTGTTGCCCGCCGCAATCGCCGAGACCAACGGGCCAAACGTCAGATTGACAGGGTAATTCCAAGGCGAGATGATCAGGCAACGCCCGCGCGGCATGTATTGCACATGGCTGCGGGTGCCCACTGTGAGCATGGTGGGCCAGACGCGCGTCGGCTTCATCCATTTTTTCAGGTGCGAAATGGCATCGTTGGCCTCGGCACACACC
>JANPCR010000003.1:0-11973 GCA_031431035.1 Rhodoferax sp. | reverse complement strand
AATACTGTCGTGGTGCTCGGCGCTCAGTTGCTCGTCAAACTGCATGATTTGGGCAAAACCCAAAATGGCGTTCAGCGGTGTTCGCAGCTCGTGGCTCATGCTCGACAAAAAATCAGATTTGGCCAAGTTGGCTTGTTCGGCTGCGTCTTTGGCATGCGTCAGTTCCTGCTGGCGGGCAATATCCTGCGTGGCGTCGGTGAAAATATTGAAGACAAAACTAATGGCTCCCTGATCGTCGGTGATAGACCCGATTTTGCTGGCCGATACAAACTGGCTGCCGCCTTTGCGGCGCAGCGTCAAAGCACCCTCCCAGTTGCCGGTTTGGGCAATGGACAATTTGATTTCGGCCCAGCGTTCGTTGGCCTCTGATTCCACCAAGGCGTCTACCAAGCGCTTTTCGACCAGTTCAAGGTTGGAGTAACCCATCAGTTCCGAGTGCGCCCGGTTTTGGTAAACACCGAGCCCGGTGGCGTCTGAAATCACGATGCACTGTTTGCTGGCCTCAAACACACGGCGAAACAACTCCAGGCGTTCAACGGCGGCTTTCTGCTCGGAAATGTCGGCAATTGATGCCGTCAGCACCACGCGTCCGCCCAGACTCAGACGGTGGGTAGCCACTTCGACGGCGATCTCGGTGCCGTCGCGGTGCCGGGCGCACATTTCGACCCGGTGGTTGACGTTGGCAGCTGCCGCGTTGTGCAAAATTCTGGCCATGCCTGACCTGGGTGCTGCCACTGCAGGGGCTTGAATCAGCACCAGCTCATCGAGCATTTGCCCTTTGACCTCATCGGCCCGCCAGCCGAGCATGAGCTGTGCGCGGTGGTTCCAGTCGGTGATGCGGCCTTTGGCGTCCATGCTGACCACCGCATCCAGCGCTGTGTCCAAAATGGCTTGCAACTGAATTTTGCTTTCAATCGAGGCGCGCAAGGTGTGAAACGAGTCGCGCCCAACGATGACCAGCGTCATACTGCCCAGGACAAACATCGCAGCGACGATGTGGTCGCTGGGGCTGCCTGCATACAACGCCGACAGGGCGGGTGGCAGCAAAGTGGCCAAAACGTAGGCGCGCATGGCATTGGCCTGTGCCGCCATCGACACCATGGCCACCGCGCAAACGCACAGCAAAGTGCCTACGATGGCCACCGCCCAAACGCTGACACCTTGCCATAGTGTGAGCGTGGCCCCCAAGCCCCAGGCTGCGCCAGCCACAAGGGCGTAGCTGAAGAAAATCAGCTTCCACCGTTCGATATTGAGATTTTCTGGGGGTGTGCGGCGAAATTGATGGCACATCAAAAAGCCCAACCCTGTGGTGAGCAGAATGGCAAACATGCCAAGCAGCATGGGGCCATTGGGCACCCGGTTCCAAATCAGGGCGGTGCAGACAGGTGCCAAAACGACGGACAACCAGAGGCTTCGGGGGCGCCGGGCAAAGGCATCTTGCAATAAAAGTGCCTCAATGTCGTGACTGACAACTTGGCGACTGTTGTCGGGCGGCGGTGGCAAAGTTGGCGGAGTGTCGTCGCTCATACCTGGTTGGGGCCCGGACTTTTCATCCGGGTCTGGAGTTTTCCAATTTTATCCGGGTGAACCCCGGTTTAAACCAAGTTCTTTGGCTGGCGCTGCTGTGCAAAAGCCACAAACCAGTCCAAACAGGCGGGGTTGGCCATAGCTTCTTTGTTGATGACTTTCTCAAGGGGCTGTCCCAGCAGCATTTTTTTGATGGGCAGTTCCTGCTTTTTGCCCGACAAAGTACGGGGAATTTCAGCCACCTGAAAAATGTCGTTAGGCACAAAACGCGGACTCAAGGCGGTTTTGATAGCGTTGTTTAGTTTGGCACGCATCACGTCGTCTAAGGCCAGGCCGTCGCGCAGCACAACAAAAAGTGGCATGTAGCTGTCGCGGCCCAGGTATTCCAGGTCCACGACCATGCTGTCCAGCACTTCGGGCAGGGCCTCGACCGCGCTGTAAAGCTCACTGGTGCCCATGCGCAGGCCATAGCGGTTGATGGTCGCATCACTGCGGCCATAAATGATGCAACCACCGTTGGCCTTGATCTTCAGCCAGTCGCCATGCCGCCACGGCGCACTGCGGCCATCTTTGGCGGGGTACATGTCAAAGTAGCTTGACAGGTAGCGTTTGTGGCCCGCGTCGCCCCAAAAATACAGCGGCATGGAGGGGATCGGACGGGTGCAAATCAGTTCACCCACTTCGTCCATCACGGGTTCGCCCTGCTCGTTCCAGGACTCCACCGCGCACCCGAGGATGCGACATTGCATTTCGCCAGCGATCAGCGGCAACTCTCTGTTGCCCCCAATGAAAGCCCCCGCGAAATCAGTCCCCCCACTGATGTTGCACCACCAGATTTCAGATTGCCGCAATTTGGCAAACTGCGCAGTGCCCCAATTTTGCGCATCCTCACTCAAAGGCGATCCGGTGGTGCCCAAGGCTCGCACTTGGGACAAGCCAGGCAATTGCGACAGGTCAACGCCCGCTTTCATGCAATTGGCAAAAAATGCGGCACCCGCGCCAAAGTAGGTGACGCCCAGCTCAGCAGCAAAGCGCCACAGGGTGGTCCAGTCGGGTGCCAGTTTGTTGCCACTGGCGTCGACGGTTGGCCCCGCCGGGTTGCCGTCAAAAATGCAACAGGTCGCGCCGATCAGCAAGCCATTCGTTTGGGCATTCCACATGACCCAGCCCGTTGAGCTGTACCAATGGAAGCGCTCGCCCAACGTGTTTGATTCGTAACTGCAGCCAATGTCGTTGTGCAGGCGTTGGCCCGCCAGCGCCACAACCATCGTGCCGCCGTGTCCGTGCACGATGGGTTTTGGCAAGCCCGTGGTGCCACTCGAATAAACAATCCAAAGCGGGTGGTCAAACGGCAGCCACAGCGGCTCAAACGCGGCGGTCAGCGCAGTGTTTTGTACCGTTGCTTGGCGCAAAACACTGGTGGTGACTGTGGTTTTCAGGCTGGTTTGAATGGCGTCCAAGTTCAGACCCAAGTCGTCATGCAAGATCACATGTGCCAAGGTGGGCAGGCCCGCGCACAGCTCGCTGACCACCGCTCGGCGATCCATGGGGCGGCCGCCATAGGTCACGCCATCTACCGCGATCAGCACCTTGGGTTCGATTTGCTTGAAGCGATCCAGCACAGCGTTGGTGCCCATGTCTGGGGCGCAAATGCTCCACACGCCACCAATGCTGACCGTGGCAAAAAAGGCGACCATGGCCTCGGGGATGTTGGGCAGGTAAGCCGCAACCCGGTCGCCCGGTTGCACGCCCATCTGCTGTAAGTGCAGAGCCAACGACGCAACCTGGCGACGCAATTCGGGCCAAGACAGCTGGCGCGGGGCCTTCACACCCAAGCTGCCTTCGTTGTGACTGATGATGGCTGCAAACCCGGCGGCATGGGCGGCATCGACATGGCGCAACATTTGCTGCGCGTAATTGACTTGCGCGCTCGTGAACCACTTGGCGTCGATCATTCTTGAGGCTGTTTGGGCCTCAACCAAGACGGCGGTGTGCGGCGTGGGCGATTTCAGATCAAAGTAGTCCCAAACGCTTTGCCAAAACGCGTCCAGATCCGTGACGGACCAGTTCCACAGCGCGTGGTAAGACTCAAACGACAAACCACGGTGCTGTCGAAGCCAGGCTTGGTACAGCGTGATTTGAGGGGTGAACGGCGGTGCGTCTTGCGTGGGCGCGGCAAATTGGGCTTGGGGCATAGCCCGAAGCTTAAGCGACTTCACCACCTGACCTCACTCGGCAAGGTGTAGATCGGCCAATGCCGCGGAACAGAAAAGACGTCTGGGTTGAACGTGCCAGCGGGCGCACATTTGGGTTAGCAAGGATTCGATCTTATCAGTTGTGCTATATTATTGATAGCAAACTATGTATATTTCTAGAGAGCTAGATGCCTTTTTTATCATGGTTTTCAGCAAAATCGGCTTTTTCGGATAAATTTACCACAATTGTGGTAAAAATTGGCAATTTTGAGTCAATGCAACGCAATCGCTAGACCGCTCAACCCACCCATCTGCTAGGGTTTGTACGAATGTTCAATTTATTTGTACAAGCGTTCAATCGCGTCATGCCAACCAGCACTGCCACCCCGACCGCACTGCGCCGCCGCGCGCCCCTGCGCCCGCCCTCGGGTCTGCGCGCGGCCCGGGCTGAACCAGCGCGCCCCGACCGAAAGGCAGACATTCTGCTGGCTGCTGAGAAGCTGTTTGCCCAGCGCGGCTACCACGCCGTGACCATTCGAGAAATCGCCACAGAGGCGGGTGTGCCTCTGGCTTTGGTGGGCTATTACTACGGCCCCAAACACGAGCTGTTTCATGCGATTTTTGCCCACTGGAACGGCACCATTGAAGAGCGCCTGCACGCCCTTCGCGCCATTGACATTGACCCCCAAGACGCCAACACCTTGCCGCGCATTGTGGATGCCTTCACGGGCCCAGTGCTTCGCCTGCGGGCCAGCAGCGAGGGCGAGTATTACGCGCTCCTAGTGGCGCGCGAGCTTTACCACCTGCAAGAGGAAACCGACCGCGTGATGCGCGCCTATTTTGACCCGCTGGCTTTGGCCTTCATTGAAGCACTGTCGATTTCACTGCCCCACGCCACCCGCGCCCAGGTCGCCTGGTGCTATCAATTTGCGCTGGGTGCCTTGTTGCACCACATCAGCGACACCCGCGTTGAGCGCCTGTCCAACGGCGAAAGCAAAGCCGGTGACCCGGCTGCCGCTGGTCTTTTGACCGCCTTCATCGTCGGCGGGTTTCGGGCGGCACTGCCTGTGACGCCACTGCGCTGAGCCCCCGCCCAACACCCGAAACACCCCAAAAACCATCACTGACCGAGTTCCCCGCCCCCTTTAGCCCCTTGAACTTACCAAAGAGAGACAACACCATGACACCCCACACTTTCAATCGTCGCACGGCTCTTGCAACCCTGGGGGCCACTGCGGCCACACTGACTCTGCCTGCCCTGGCGCAAGCGGCACCGACCAAAATTGTGTTTGGCTACACCGCCGTGGCCGACTACCTTTCGGTCTTTGCAGCCGTGGAGCAAGGCTATTTTTCCAAACGCCAGATCAACGTTGAGCCCAAGTTCATTCCGCTCAATTCCACCATTCCCGCCGCCATTCAAGCCGGGTCGCTGCAAATTGGCGGGCCAACCCCGTCGGTGTTTTTGCAGGCGGTCGATGGCGGCTTGGACCAAGTGGTGCTGGCCGGTGGCGGCGTGCTGTCCAAAACCTACACCGAGCTGGGCGTGGTGGCCCGGGCGGGCTCAGGCATCAAAAGCGCGCAAGACTTTATTGGCAAAAAAGTCGGAGTGCCCGGTTTGGGCGCGCTCTTGCACGTGACGTTTCGCCAATGGCTCAAAGTCAGTGGTGTGGACTACAAAAAGGTCAACTTCATTGAAACGCCGTTCCCCCAGCACGCCGATTTGATTCGGGGTGGCTCGATTGACGCGGTGGTCACGGGGGGCCCGTTCATGGCGCGCATTCTGGAGGCGGGTACGGGCTACGTGGCCTCGTACTACGCCACATTTTTGACAGAAGGCCAGCCCACCATCGTTCACGTGGCGAACCGCGACTGGGTCAAAGCCAACCCAGCAGCGGCCAAGAGTTTCGCCCAGGGCGTGATTGAAGGCGCAGCGTTTGTCAGCAACCCTAAAAACGACTCGGTGCTGCGCGAGTACATCGTGAAGTACCTGAAGGTGCCCGCGCCAGCGGCCGCCAAAATGCAGCTGTCGCCAACCGGCCCCATCGTCACAGAAAAACAATTGAACTGGTGGATTGGCTTGATGAAAGAGCAGGAAATGCTCAAAACCACGATCAACGTCGGCAGCTTGATCGTCAAATGAAGGGCAACTCAGCGTCTTTCGCCAAGCAGGCCCGCTGACCCATGCCGTTTAATTTGTTGGAATTCGATCGGGTTGGCATTCACCTGGGCGGGCGCGAGATTCTGTCGCCCACCAGCGTGTCGATTGCACAGGGCGAATTTGTCTGCATCATCGGGCCATCGGGGTGCGGCAAAACCACTATGTTGCGCGCAGCCGCAGGTTTTGTCTCACCCACCACTGGCGAGGTGCGCCACAAGGGCAAAGTCGTGGCGGGTCCGTCGCGCGACGTGGCTTTTGTATTCCAGGACTATGGCCGTGCCTTGCTGCCTTGGCGCACGGTGGCCAACAACGTGAGCTTGGCGCTGGAGGCCGCAGGCATTGCAAAAACTGAACGGCCCGCGCGCATTGCCAAAGTGCTGCAAACGGTCGGTTTGAGCCAGCATGCCGACAAGTTTCCGGCCCAATTGTCGGGTGGCATGCAGCAGCGGGTGCAAATTGCCCGCTGCTTGGCACAAGAGCCCACGTTGATCTTGATGGACGAGCCCTTTGGCGCACTGGACGCCATGACCCGCGAAAGCCTGCAAGACGAAGTCAGCCGCCTGGTGCGCGAAAGTGGCTTGACCGTGCTGTTTGTCACCCACGACCTGGAAGAAGCCATTTACCTGAGCGATCGGGTGATTGCCCTGCGCACCAACCCCACGCCTGACAAACCCAGCGTGGCCGCGATGGTGGACGTGAAAATTCCACGCCCGCGCAACCAACTGATGACCAAAGAAGACCCTGAATTTCTGCGTCTGCGCCGCGAGCTGTATGGCTTTTTGGGGCACCACTGATGAGTCAGCCAGCGCTTCAGAGGCTTCGGCCGTTTGTCTTCCCCGCCGTGTTGATGGGCGCTTTGGAATGGTACGCCCGCACCGTGGGGCAAGGCAGCGATGCGATTGCCCCCCCGTCGCTGGCACTGCAAGCCTTTGGCAAGGCCTTGTTGTCCTCGGGCGAGGGCTCCATCGTGCAGGCAACGGCGTTCACCCTGGGTAGCGCGGCTGCGGGCTTGTTGATTGGGCTGATTTTGGGCGTCGGTTTGGGTATTGTTCTTGGTTTGTCCAAACGGGCCGCCCACATGACTTTTTTGACGGTTGAGGTCTTTCGGCCTGTGCCGTCAGTGGCGCTGATTCCCTTGGCCATGCTGGTGTTTGGCTTTGGGTTTCGCATGGAGATCAGCGTGGTAGCGTTTGCCACGTTTTGGCCTTTGTTGATTTTGACGCAGGCGGCAGTGCAGCAAGTTGAGCCACAGTTGCTGGAGGTGTCTCGCGCATTGGGTTTGAGCCCCTGGGCGCGCACCACCCAAATTGTTTTGCCAGCGATGTTGCCGCGCCTGTTTGTTGCCCTGCGTCTGGGTGTGGCCATTGCCCTGGTGGTGGCCGTCACGGTGGAGATTGCCGCCAACCCCAGCGGCATGGGCTACGCGCTGATGATTTCGCAGCAAAGCCTGGCCCCTGAGCTCATGCTGGCTTGGCTGTTCTGGATTGGTGTTGTCGGTTTTGCCATCAACACGCTGACCGAGCGCCTCCAGCGCTGGGCTGCCATCAAAATGGGAGCCGCCCGGTGAACGGCAACCAGCGTTTCACGCCCCGCGCCGTGGCTGAATCCGTCGGTTTTTTTCTGGCGCTCATGGGCCTGTGGTGGCTGGCCAGCCATCAGCAATGGGTGAGCAAAGTGTTTTTACCAACCCCAGAGGCCACCTTGGCCAGTCTGGTTGAAGGCATGGTGTCCGGCGAACTGATTGATTTCACCGGGTCCACCGTGCTGCGCATGGCCTTGGGCTGGCTGCTGGCGTCGTTGCTGGGGTTGCTGCTGGGCGCTTTGGTGGGCAGCTCGGCCACTGCCCGCGCCTGGATTGCGCCGACCTTCGAATTCATTCGGCCCCTGCCCGCGTCGGCCATCATGCCGCTGGCCATTTCAGTGTTTGGTTTGAGCTCGGGCATGGTGCTGTTTGTGGTGGCCTTTGGTGCCATGTGGCCGGTGCTGCTGGCCACGGTTTACGGCCTGGCGGCGGTGCACGAGCGCCTGCGCGAGGTGTCTGCCGCCTTGCAGCTGTCGCGCCTGGACTTCATCCTGAAAATTGGCCTGCCCAATGCCATGCCTGACATATTGGCGGGCATGCGGCTGTCGCTCACTGTCGCCTTGATCGTCACCGTGGTGGGCGAGATGATTGCCTCGCAGTCTGGCCTGGGCCAGGCCATTTTGCTGGCGGCACGCTCGTTTCGCGCCAGTGAACTGTTTGCTGGTGTGGTGCTACTGGGCGGCATTGGCTTTGTCAGCAACAGCCTGCTGGCGTTGCTGGAGCGCCAGTTTTTAGCTTGGCAAAAACCTTGAATTCAACCCTTTAACCCTTCATTTTTGGAGAATCCCATGCCCCGCAAATTAGTCGACTTGTCGATTTTTCTTGAAAACGACGTGCTGAGTGACCCGCCCGCTTTCGCCCCCAAAATTGAATACTTCACCCACGAGAGCACGAGCGAGCAAATCGCGTCATTCTTCCCCGGCTTGCAAAAGGGCGACCTGCCCGACGGCGAGGGCTGGGCCGTGGAAACCGTGCAACTCTCCACCCACAACGGCACGCACCTGGATGCGCCCTACCATTTCCACAGCACCATGGACAAAGCCCTGGGTGACAAAAAACCTGCGATTGCCATCCACGACGTGCCGCTGGACTGGTGCTTTCAGCCCGGCGTGAAGCTCGATTTCACCGGTTTCGCCGATGGCTACGTGGTGACTGCGAAAGACGTTGAAAACGAACTCACCCGCATCGGCCACACCCTGTCACCGCTGGAGATCGTCATCATCAACACCCGGGCGGGTAAAAAATACGGCAGCCCTGACTACGTGAGCAGCGGCTGCGGCATGGGTTACGGTGCCACCATGTATTTGCTGGAGCGCGGCGTGCGCCTGACCGGCACCGACGCCTGGAGCTGGGACGCGCCCTTTGTGCACACCGCCGTCAAATACGGCGAAACCAAAGACGCCTCGCTGATCTGGGAAGGCCACAAAGCCGGGCGCGACATTGGCTATTGCCACCTCGAAAAACTCCACAACCTCGAAGTGTTGCCGCCCACCGGGTTTTACATCTCGTGCTTTCCGCACAAGATTCGCGGCGCGTCGGCGGGTTGGACACGGGCTGTGGCGATTTTTGATGATGCTTTGCTACCCCCATCCAACTGAAATGCTTGAGAAATCTGGCTCGGCGATCAGCGTACGCGCTGCGAGTCAAAAAATCCGTTCACGCGTGGCGCATATGTTTGAACAGCACCAACTTCAGCGCGAATTCGCAAAACTCCGCTGCTCTTCGCTCACTTCAAAGTGCCGAACCCAAGGCTCGGATTGAAGATGACTTTGCAGCAGCGACCGCCAGAGGACATGATCCGCTGACTGGCGAAACTCCACCACATGGGCCTCAATGGATTGCCACCAAACGAGCAGCAAGAACATTCCGGCTTCTTCGGCACAGGGTCCAAAACTGTGGGCGAGGTAACCTGGGGCCTGACGCAGATGCGCGATGGCACCGCTCATCACCCCCGCAAACTCCTGCGAACTGGTGTTTCGAAGCGTCAGCAGCACGACTTCGACCACTGGTCGATCCTGTTCCAAGGACGCTTCCAAGGGCGCCTGGCGCGCCATGCCATGCCCAGCGTTCGGCATCACTCGATGACGCGACCCGTTTTAAGGTAGTACAACGCGAAAAGGAGGTAGGCCGTTCCCCAGATGAGCTCGCTGCGATTGGCGTAGCGCTTGGGCTGGTTGAAGCATCCATCCAGCAGCCTGCCCGCGGGTTCCTGGATGCCGCCTGCGATGGGCGTGGTGTGGGCCAATAGCCCGTCGAGCATGGGTTGCAATCTCGCCAACGCCGGTTGTGCTGTTGTTGGCAGATTAGGCAGCACGGCGAGCCGGGCTAGCTGCTCAACCACCACGGCAGCGGCCGAAGTGTCCACCGGCACCGAGGCCGCGTCTGTCATCAACGCCGGATCTTTGAAGTCCCAGGGCGGAATGCCATCCGGCGTGGAGTGAAGCATCCAATAGTCGAGCAGCTTGTTGCCAATCGCCAGGTAGCGCTCATCCCGCGTGGCTTCCCAAGCACGCAAGTAGCCGGCGACGGCCCAGGATTGCCCACGTGACCAGCAACTGTCATCGTGCGCGCCCAGCAAGGTGTAGTGGCGGATCTTGCGCCCGGACGCGCTGTCGTAGTCGATAAACTCAAGGGTAGACCCATCGGCCAGCACAAAGTCACGCGCTGTCAAATCGAGATGGCGTCGCGCGCCTTCTACAAAGCTTGGATCCCCGGTTTCCTTGTGCGCCCACCAGTCGAGGATGACGTTCGGGTGCACGTTGTCAACGCAGACTTTGTCGCGCCCCGCCAGCGTGGTTGAGCGGACCTGCACCTGCATGCCGATCGGCATCGCGCCGTTTGAGGGCATGGCCATCGAGCGCACGGCCCAGGCGCCGGCCAGCGCAAGGGTTCGAAACTTTCGCTCCCCCGTCCAGGCGTATTGCCGCGCCGCCGAGTAGTAAAAACGGTGCGCACGGAACATGTCGTCACGCTCTAGGTAGGGCCGCAGCGCTTCGGTACGTTGGGCTGATTCGTCCAAAAGTTGCTGGTCGCCTTGCAACTCACCGACGATACGCAGACATTCGACCCAGTGGCCGCCGCACCAGTCGCCGTCGTCGGTGGTGTCCCATTCGTTGGTCAGAGGATCGCAGTGATAGGGCCAGCGCGTGCCGACAGCTGCGCGAATTTGCAGAATACGCTCGCAAAGCTGGTCCAACGCAAGCTGCCAATGGGGTTTGAATTCCAGCATGGCCAGCACCTTTATTCGTCGAGGGTGAAGCCGGTGGATTTGACGATCGGGCCCCAAGCGACGCGATCTGCCTTTATCTTGGCGGAGAACTCGGTCGCGCTGATCGGCAGTGTTGAGTAGCCCAATTCGGCCAGCCGCCGCACCACTTCGGGTTTCTGTACCGCTGCGGTTACGGCTGCATTGATCTTCTGGACCATCGCGGCCGGTGTTTTTGCGGGGGCAAAAATGCCGAATTGCTCGTTGAGCACCATCCCTTTGAACCCCAGCTCGGCGAAGGTCGGCACATCCGGCATCAGGGGCGAGCGAGCGCTGCCGGTGGTGGCCAGCACCTTGACCTTGCCAGTTCCGCGGTAAGCCAGGAATTCACCCAGCACATTCATACAGGCCGGGACATGCCCACCGATCAAGTCCTGCATCGCCGGGGCCGAACCCTTGTAGGGGACGTGTTTGAGATTGACTCCAGTGGCTGCGGCCAATGCCGCACCGGCGAAATGCACCGTCGTGCCCGCACCCGGCACGGCGTACAAGCCGTTGCGCTCTGGGTCCTTGCGGGCGGCGTCGATGTACTCGGCCAGGGTCGAAATCGCACTGGTTCCGGGGACAGCGAGCGCGAAATCGAAGGAGACCGCGGGCACCACCGGTACGAAGTCGGCATCGGGATCGAAACCCAGCTTCTTGTAGACGTGCGGATAGATGGTGAACGGGGACACTGCCGTGTAGACCAAGGTGTTGCCGTCCGCAGCCGCACCGCGCACCGCATACAGGCCCAGGCGCAGCGCGGCGCCTGGCTTGTTTTCGACGATGATCGTACCGAGCGCGTCGCGCACCTGCTCGGCGATCAGCCGGGCGGTGGCGTCCATGCCGCCGCCCGCGGGCACCGGCACGACCAAGGCGACGTGGCGTCCCGTCTGGGACAAGGCATCGAATGCCGTACCTGTCGCTGCAACCGCCCAAAGCGCAGCGGGCAATTTCATGAGGTTGCGGCGGGAATACTGATATGACTTGAGCATGATCGGGGTCTCCTGGACAAGTGAAAACCGAATGGAAAAAAACTTACAAATGAAATTTAATATAATTACAAATGAAAGTAAATAGGGGCTTCCCTAAAAATCAACTTCCAAGAGTTTCTGTAGGATTCTGTTCAAGCTCTTTGCTTCGGCTGCGGATAGAGAACCGAGCAATTTGTGCTCTATAACGGCGGCGGCAGGAACCACGTCCCCAAAGGCTTTTTGACCCGTTGGAGTCAAAACAAGACGTTTGATTCGCATGTCGTCCTCATCGC
>JANPCR010000002.1:0-18971 GCA_031431035.1 Rhodoferax sp. | reverse complement strand
CACGGCGCTCAACGCGGCGGGCAGGTGGCGCATGGCTTTGAGGTGGCGGGCTTCATCTGCAGCGCTTAAGTGGCCACGCGATTTGGCGAGCGTCAAGGTCAGCAAAAACAGGCCGGCCAATTGCGCGGTGAAGGCCTTGGTGGAAGCCACGCCAATCTCGATGCCCGCGCGCGTGATGTAGGCCAGCTCGCACTCGCGCACCATGGCGCTGGTGGCCACATTGCAAATGGTCAGCGTGTGGTTCATGCCCAGGCCTTGGGCATGGCGCAAAGCTGCCAGGGTGTCAGCGGTTTCGCCCGATTGGGTGATGGTGACGACCAAGGTTTTGGGGTTGGGTACGGATTCGCGGTAGCGGTATTCGCTGGCGACTTCAACCTGGGTCGGGATTTTGGCGATACTCTCCAGCCAGTACTTGGCGGTACAACCACTGTAATAGCTGGTGCCGCAGGCCAAGATCAGCACCGAGTCGATGTTTTTGAAGATTTTGGCGGCTGTTAAACCTGCCTTCTCATCGCTTTGCGGCACAAACAGATCGGCCACGATGCCTTCAACGCCTTCCAATGTGTCGGCGATGGCGCGCGGTTGCTCAAAAATCTCTTTTTGCATGTAGTGGCGGTAGGGGCCAAGCTCGGCCGCGCCACTGTGGGCGTTGACGGTTTTGACCGGGCGTTTGTCAGCGGCCACGGCTTTGTGGGCTTTGTCGACGAGCCAGAATTTGCCAAGTTGAATGTCCACCACGTCGCCTTCTTCGAGGTAGACGATTTGGTCGGTCACGCCCGCCAGCGCCATCGCGTCACTGGCCAAAAAGTGCTCTTTGCCGTCTTTGCCGACGCCCAGAATCAGGGGCGAGCCAGCGCGCGCGCCAATCAGGCGGTGCGGTTCGTCTTTGCAAAACACGGCAATGGCGTAGGCTCCGTGCAACTGCTTCACGGCGGCTTTCACGGCTTCAAAAATGTCGCCGTCGTACAGGCTGTCGACCAAATGGGCGATGACTTCGGTGTCGGTCTGGCTTAAAAAAGTGTAGCCACGGGCTTTGAGCTGGGCGCGCAGGTCGTCATGGTTTTCGATGATGCCGTTGTGCACCAGCGCGACCCGGCCTGGGCGAGCGTCTGGGCCACTGGCTTTTCCATTGGCAAACACTGAATCTGGCCCGTGGCTGAAATGCGGGTGCGCGTTGTGCACGGCGGGGGCGCCGTGGGTGGCCCAGCGGGTGTGGGCGATGCCCAAAAAGCCTTCCAGGTGGGTGGCGGCGACCTGGTCCATCAGCTCGGCCACGCGCGATGTGCTGCGGGCGCGCTGCAAACCAGCGGGTTGCTTGGCGTCACGGCCATCGGCATACACCGCAACGCCGCAGGAGTCGTACCCACGGTACTCCAGGCGCTGCAAGCCCTGCACCAGGATGGGGACGATGTTGCGGGTAGAAACTGAGCCGACGATGCCACACATAGTGAATTCTCCAAAAAGTAAGCCGATGGGCTTGGAACAAGTGCAGCCATCCTAAAACCATTGAAGAAAAATATGTAGTTGATATTTCACAAAATTTGGCTTTTAATTTCACCAATAAATCAGAACGCTCAAATATTTCAAAATGACGACAAATTCAGAACAAATTTCCATCGACGTGACCGACCTGAACATCTTGAACCAGCTTCAGGCCGATGCGTCCATCACCAACCAAGTGCTGGCCGAGCGGGTTTTTACCTCGCCACCGACCTGCCTGCGCCGTGTCAAACGGTTGAAAGACGCGGGCCTGATCGAGCGGCAAATTGCGATCGTGAACACCGACAAGATTGCAAAAATCACTGGCCACGGCTTGACCGCGATTGTCGAAATCACGCTGGACCGGCAAGATGCGCAGAGCCTGGAAGCCTTTGAGAGCCGCGCCAGCGCTGACGCAGGCGTGCAGCAGTGCTACCGCGTGTCGCCCGGCCCCGACTTCGTGCTGATTGTGTTTGCCCACGACATGCCCGCGTATTTGGCGCTGTCGCAGCGGCTGTTTTCTGCCGATGCGAATGTGCGCAACGTGAAGGCGTTTTTCAGCGTGAAGCGCAGCAAGTTCGAGCCTGGGGTGAAGTTGGGGTGAAGTTGGGGTGACGGTGATTTAGGCCAGAAGATCGCTAAAACAGGCCAGTTTTACCACAATTGTGGTAAATTTGGCCAAATTTCGGTCAAAATTCAAAAATATGAATAAAATAGGCCTCTAGCTCTCGAATAATAAAAATAGTTTGCTATTTAATTAATAGTAACTGTTGCTCAATTCACCGCTCTTTAAACCCATTCCAAAAGATCATCCCGCCCAAATGCCTGCAGGCTGCGAGGGCACGCCAATTCAGAGCCAGCACCCCTGAACGGCTGCACGGGTTGAGGCCAAAATCAAACGCCCTCATGCGTTTGTATGATGTTGAGGGAGCAGTTTGGCCCCTAGAATTGCCCCGACTATGAGTTCCATGACCCGCCCCGGTGAATTGCCAAGCGCCTTGATGTCGCTGGACATTGACCTCAATGACCATCTGGGCGAGCGCCTTGCTGATCACCCGAATCATCCTCCCATTGATCACCCGAATAGTCGCTTGAATGGGCAGCCGACGGCTCGAAATAACGATGTCCCGACTGACCAGCGTGAGACCCCGGCCCAGCGCCCGGTCGCGTCGTCAAGCCGCAGCGCGACCGTCCTGGCGCCCACCAACGGACTGCGCCAGGACATCATCGGCGCGATAGACGGCGTGGCATCCGCCATACCGATTGCGCTGTGCGGCGTGGCGCTGGTTTACGTTAATTTTCCTGCTTCTTATATGAGCCACGGCGTGTTGGCGACCCTGCTGGCCATGGTGGCCATGCAATGGGTCAGCGCGGCTGGGGCGCGGCCCATGGTGTTCAGCGCGCGGTTGTTTGAGGCGACCACCCTGAGCGCCATGCTCGCGCAGTTCGTCAAGTACATGCCCGCTTGGGGCATTCCGGCCTCGCCCCAGGTCTTGCTGGCCCTGATGTGCACGGTGGGCGCGATGGCCGCAGCGGTCTGTGCGCTCCTGTTTTTGTTGCGCGCCGACCGCTTCACGCGGCTGATTCCTGCGCCGGTTTTTGCTGGGTTTTCCATCAGTATTTCGCTGCTGTTGCTCATCTCGCAAAGTCGCGAGCTGTGGCGACTTTGGAATGGCGGGCACAGCGTGGCCATGCTCGCCAGCGTGTGCGCAGTGGCCATTGCCAGCAACGTCGCGGTGCGCCATTTCAGGCCCCGCTGGCCTGCCTCTGCGATCGGTTTGATCTTTGCCGCTGCTGTGGCTGCACTTTGGCTGTGGGCGGGTTCAACCGTGGCAATGGTGATGGAGCCCGGCCAAGCGCTGGCGTTGCCTTGGACCACGGCGGATTTTGCGGCGCTGACGGCCCCTGGCACCCAAACCGCCACGCTGGCGCAAAGCCTGCTTTACAACGCAGTGCTGTTGGGCTTGATTCTGTTCCTCAACATGACTGTGGCGAATGAAACGGTGTCTCAAGCGGACGATCGGTACGCCAGCCGCTGGCTGCATGCGGCGGTGTCCATGGCGGGTGCTTTGGGCGCAGCAGCGGGTGCCGTGCCGCTGGCAGCCTCACAGCAGGCAGCCGCCGCGGCCATGCGCACAGGTGCTTTCACGCGGCGCAAAGTACTGGCAGTGGGTGCAATTACCGCGTTTTTGGCGGTCAGTGGCGTGCTGCACTGGATCGCACTGGCCGCCGTGGCAGGGCTGATGCTGTGCGACAGCATTTACATGGCTGATCGGCCCTCGCTGAAACTGGCTTGGCGCTGGCTGCGCGGGGCTCAATTGCCGCGCTCCAACCGGGAAGACTTGGTGCTGGTGCTGGCGGTCACTGTGTCTGCCGTCACCATCAACGCCGCCGTAGCCGTGTTTTTAGGCCTCTTTTTAGGGCTGCTGATGTTTGCCGCACGCAACGCCAAAACCCCGGTGCGCTACCTGTGGACGGGCGAGCAAGTGCACTCCAACTGCGCACGTGGCCCGCGCGAACTGGCCCTGATGGTGCAGCACGGCCAATCGATCAAGGTGGTGGAACTCGAATCCGAACTGTTTTTTGGAGCCATGGCCAGCCTTGCCACCAGCCTGGGCGCAGCGCTGGACGCCGCCCAAACCGTGGTAGTCGACTGGACCCGGGTGCGCCATGTTGACAGCAGCATTGCCCTACCGCTGTCCCGCTGGCTGCGCGCCGCCAAGGCGGCCAACGTACAGGTTTTGCACGCGGGCGCGGGACATGAGGCAGGCAACACGCTTGAGTTTTTGGCTCACTACTTCCCCCAAATCACGCTGTTGCCTGACCTGGACCGCGCGCTGGAGGCTGCGGAAAACACGCTGATTGGCCAGCAGACAGGTGAACGCTCGCAGCAGACCACCGTCATGCACGAGCAAATTCCGCTCTTCAACGGCCTGTCTGCCAGTCAACTCAAGCTGATGCAAGCCAGCATGACCGAGCGGCTTTACCAAGCGGGCGACGTCATCTTCAAAGCGGGCGACCCCAGTGACTCCATGCTGGTCGTGTTGCAAGGCCGCGCCAGTGTGATGGTGCCTGTCGCATCGCGGGCAGGCGGGCAAGACAGCGGGCGCGAGGTGCGCTTATCCAGCATGCGCCGAGGCGGTGTGTTGGGCGAAATGGGCTTTCTGGACAGCGCCCCGCGTTCGGCCACGGTGGTGGCGCAAGAGCAGTTGCTGGTTTATGTGCTCACCCGAGAAGCGTTTGATGGCCTTCGCACCCAGTCGCCGGAGACCGCTTTCATCGTCATTCAGAACCTGACGCTGAACCTGGCTGTGCGCCTGCGCCACACCAACCGCTTGGCCCTGGCGCGCGGCCAGATGACGGCGGCTTGAACTAGGCACCCTTTCGTATCAGTCTGTGTGCATGGCTCGGTGCCCAAGATTCGGCCCATTGCGACCTCGCTAGAATGATTTTGACCTGCCGCGCCTTGCGCTGCGCCAGCTGCCAATTCAATAGTGGGTGCATTCTGGGAGGCGGGTTTTGCATGCAAGAGCTTCAGCTTGAGGATTTCTCATCCATTGTGGGTGACATTTACGACTGCGCTTTGAACCCGGACGGGTGGCCGGCGGCGCTGACCAGAGTCAGTAACGCCATGAATGCGGTTTACACGTCAATCAGTCTGTCTGACCCTCAGTTCGGGCAGGCCCGTATGGCAAGCCATTCGCCATGGGACGCCGACATGCTTCGCACACTGAATGAAGACTATGGGCTAGAAGGCATCCCAGGTCTGCGTGCAGTCGCTTTTGGTGCGCTGGATGACCCCCACTCGACCCTGACCGACATGCCCGAAGCGGTCTTTCAGGCCACGCCTTTCTACCAAAACTGGGTTGGGCCACAGGGCCTTCGCGATGCCTGCGTGATGAAGTTTGCGCAAACCGGCCAGCGCCTAGGGGTGATGGCCTGCGTCACATCCGCGAGCCGCGACATCATCACCGCCAACGAGAGACGCTTCATGGCGTTGCTGTCACCGCATTTGCGCCGTGCCGCCATGATTGGCGATTTGCTCGATCACGAGCGGGTGCAGACCGCGTCATTCCGCGCAGGACTAGAGCGCTTGCAGGCCCCCGTTATTTTGGTCGAAAGCAACTCTCACGTGCTGTACGCCAACCCAGCGGCGCAGGCCCTGTTTGACGCGGGCCAGGTGGTTAAACAGATCAAGGGCCGCTGCGTCCCCGCGAACGACGGCGTCAAATTCGCCATGGCCGATGCGCTGCTGCGCGCTGCGGGCAGCGATGCTGATCTGGGTGGGCGCGGCATTGGCATTCCGTTGTCGCTTGCGGGCCAAGCCATTGCGGTGGCTTACATCTTGCCGCTTAAAAACAGCGAGGCCCGTTCAGTCTTCAGAACTGCCAGCGCGGCGATTTTTATATCCACCACCACGGCTGGTGTGCCGCCCCATCAGCAGGTACTGGCCACCCTGTATGACCTGACCCCCACCGAAGCCCGCGTCATGTCGCTTTTGGGCGCAGGCTTGACGGCCAACGCTGCGGCGCTTGAATTGGGTGTGACGCAAAACACGGTCAAAACCCATCTGGCTCGCGTCTACAACAAGACCGATGTTAGGCGCCAAAGTGAGTTGGTGAAGTTGGTGGGCGCACTGGCGTCTCCCTTGGCGCAGGCAGACGTGGCGCCCATGCACCGATGACTGAATCAGCCCATTCGATGGTCAATTTGTGAGCAGTTGTTAGCCACGGTAAACGACTGTTAACACAGCGCTTGAAGTGGCTCCACTTCATCCCCCACAGTGTGTAGAAATACCGCACCCTCACACGTTTGGGTGATGACAGGCCAGCCCCGTTTTCCTACGATGAAATGGTTCATTCATCGCATGCCTAAACCGCAAGGAGAGCCTCATGTCCGTCAGTCTTTCAAACAGTTTTTCAAGCCACTTTTCAGACAGCTTCGCGCGCACCGTCACGCCGCAGTTGGATCGCCGTGCGCACACCGAGCGACGCACACCAATGACGCCCATGCCCGTGCTGGAGCGCCCTTGGGCACGCCACGCGCTAGCGGCTGGTTTTGTGGGTGTGATCTTGGGCTGTACTGGCGCCATGGTGGTCCTGACGCAGCGCGCGACCGCAGAGCCAGTGCAAGCCGCCTTGACACTCCAGGCTGAGTCTGCCTTGCCCGAAGCAGCCGTCATGGCGCCGTTGTTTGACACAACGCCTTTTGCTTCGCCCGTATTGACGGCCACGGGAAACTCAACGCCTGGCAGCACAGAATCCTACAGCGAAGATGCACCCGGCGTGCCCAGCGCCACGTACCAGGAGCCGCCTTCTGCGCAAACTGCGAAAAAATGAAAAAAAGAACCTGCAGGTTCTTTTTTACCAAAACGCGCGATTTTTGCCAAAAATATGAATAAATCGACCTCTAGCTCTCGAATAATATAGATAGTTTGCTATTTATATTATAGCAAACTAACCGCAAATTGACTGCAAATAGTTTGCAACTAAGCCGACTGAACTGCAGCCATTGGCAGAGCCAAACGCATTTCGCAGCCCTGGCCCAGGGCCGAACTTGCCTGAATTTGCCCCCCATGGCGTTGCACCAAGCGGTGGGCTATGGCCAAACCGACACCCACACCGGGAAACTGGTCAGCCGGGTGCAGTCGCTGAAAAATACCAAACAGCTGGCTTTGTAACCGGGCATCGAACCCGACGCCGTTGTCTTTCACAAACAGCTCGCAATGCAAGGCGTCGATGCTGCGCCAACCGATTTCAACCTGAGCATTCGCACTGCCCGCCGAGAACTTGACGGCGTTGTCAATGAGCTGCTGCATAATTTGGATCAGCATGGCGCGGTCGGCCTGCACATCGGGCAAGTCATTGGCGATTTGCCACGCAAGCGACGGGCGGGCGATAAACCCCTTGGCAAGGGAGTTAACAAGCGGCCCCAGTGCCACAGGCTCTGGCTTGAAGTCCGCCGTGGACAGTTTGGACACCAGAACCAAAGCATCCAGCCTCAAGGCCAGTTGCGTTGCAGCGTCGGCAATCGTATTCAAATAGTTCGCCAAATCGGTGGGCAATTCAGACGCCGGCTCAGCGAGCAGCGCGGCACGCCCTTGGCCGCCAAAGTCCTCCTGGATGACTTGGACAAACGCGCGAATATGCCGCACCGGCGCCCGCAAGTCATGCCCGACCGCCTGGGTAAAGCTGCTCAGCTCGGCTTTGACTTGTGCCAGCTGCGCTTTCAATGCCCGATTTTCGTCGAGCAAGACAAGCGGATCAGGCAACTCTGCCCCCGGGGTGTCCGGTGTCATTTTGCAGGGCGCTTCCAGTTGGCAATGATCACTTGCTTGCCCCGCGCCACGCTCAATGTGCCAGGCGGCGTGTCTTTGGTAATCGTCGAGCCACCGCCCACCGTGCCACCCGCGCCAATGGTGACCGGGGCCACCAACACGCAGTTGCTGCCAATGTGAACGTCAGCTTCAATCACGGTTTTGTGTTTGAACGCCCCATCGTAATTGGCGGTGATGGAACCGGCGCCGTAATTCACCCGCTCTCCAACGACAGCATCGCCCAAGTAGGCCAGGTGATTGGCTTTGGCCCCCTTGGCCATGGTGGAGTTTTTAACCTCAACAAAATTACCAATGTGCACCTCTTCGCCCAGTTGAGCACCAGGGCGCAGGCGGGCAAATGGCCCCACCAAGGCACCAGCGCCCACGCTGACACCCAGTTTTTCTCCATCGATGTGGGTGAAAGGGTGAATCACCGCGCCCGCGCCGATGGTGCAGTTGGCAATGCAGCAATGCGCTCCAATTTTGACGCCCTCGCCCAATGAGACGTGGCCTTCAAAGATGCAGTTGATGTCAATGGACACGTCTTGCGCACAGGTCAACTGCCCCCGCACATCGAAGCGCGCGGGATCGGCCAGGCGAACGCCTGCTTCCATGAACTGATGCGCCAGCCGGTGCTGAAATTCGCGCTCCAATTCAGCCAGCTGAACCGGGCTGTTCACGCCGTCCGTCTGTACTTTGTCGGTTATTTTGTAGCCAATCACTTCGGTGCCGTCGGTCACCGCAAATTTGACAATGTCCGTCAGGTAAAACTCGCCTTGGGCGTTTTTGTTGTCCAAGCGAGCCAGCCACTTTTTGAGTTGTAGGGCGGGCACAGCCATGATGCCGCTGTAGATTTCCTTGATTTGCAGCTGCTCGGGTGAAGCGTCTTTTTGCTCCACAATCGCCTGCACTTTGTCCCCCGCACGCACGATGCGACCGTAACCATGGGGGTTGCCAGCTTCCAGTGTCAACAGCGCCAACTTGTCGCCCGCGCAGGCAGCAATCAACTTGACCAAGGTGTCAGCTTGAGTCAGCGGTACATCGCCCGACAAAACCACCACAATGCCGTCATCGGGGAGAGCGGGCACGGCCTGCTGCACGGCGTGCCCCGTGCCGTTTTGCGGTTCTTGGCGGACAAACCTCAGCTCGAATTTCCGAGTAGCCGAGTCAAGCATTTGAGCAGACCGGGCGAGCGCGGTTTCAACTTCCAGAGCGCCGTGTCCCGTAATCACTACAATTTTGCGGGCAGCAAGGGTTGCGGCGGTGTCCACCACATGCTGCACCAAGGCACGCCCCGCCAGTTGATGCAATACTTTGGGCAGTTTGCTTTTCATGCGCGTGCCCTTGCCTGCCGCCATGATGACCACGTCCACCACAGAGTGCCCTTGCGCGTTGTTAGCTTGGGTCATGTGTTTGTCTTTCTTGATGTCAGGTTGTTCCATGCGTTTATTTCATCGACGTCGAATTATCGGCTCGGGCTGGCTAGGCCGGTTTTTCGCCGTTGGTGCATTGGTTTTGTTACAGGCTTGCAGCGCCATCAAGTTGGGCTACAACAACGCCACCGAACTCGGATTTTGGTGGATTGACGCCTACGCCGACTTCAATGACACCCAGTCGCCCGCAGTGCGTGCAGAGCTTGCCCGTTTGCTGCAATGGCATCGCAATGAAGAGTTGCCCAAAATTGCCGAGCTGCTGCAAAAAACCCAGCGACTGGCTGTGGCAGACACCAGCCCAGTACCTGTGTGCGCCCTGTTTGCCGACACCCGCGAGCGCATCAACGCGGTTACCAGCCAAGCTGAAAAGGCTGTAGCCGCGGTAGCCCTGAGCTTGAGCCCAGAGCAAATCAGTCATATCGAAGGAAAATTTGGCAAAAACAATGCCGAATGGCGCAAAGACTGGTTTCAACTGACGCCCAAAGAGCTGTTTGAGCGCCGCTTGAAGTCCAATGTCGAGCGCGCCCAAGAGTTTTATGGCACGCTGGAGGAACGCCAGTTGAATGCTCTGCGCAATGCGCTGGAAGCGTCCAGTTATGACCCGCAATTGAGCTACACCGAGCGCCAGCGCCGTCAGCAAGACCTGTTGCAGACGCTGCGCCAAGCCACGGGTGCAGGCGCTGGGCTTGGGTCAACCGTGGCAGCCAAACGCTCCCCGGCTGAAGCACTGACCGCTCTGCGCGGCTACCTGGACCGCGCCAACACCTCGCCCAACCCAACTTACCGCGTCTACAGCGACAAACTGATTGCCGAGAGTTGTGCCAATTTCACGCAATTGCACAACAGCACCACCCCCGCGCAGCGCGAACGCGCCGTGCGCCGCCTGGCCGCCTATGAGCGCGACGCGCGGGAGTTGTATTCGCAGCGGTGAAGGGGCTTTCAAGCATACAAGCCGTGCAAATACCAATTTGCACGGCTGTTTGCCAATGGACTGGGTTCAGTCAAAGTTGGGCCTTGACTGGATGGCACTGCCCCACCCAGCCGCTCCCGGTAAACCCATAACAGGCCGGACTGCTCGTTGCGGGCGACAAAATAATCGCGCAGGGCGCAGTCGCCATCTGCCAGGGCAGCGCCCCACCAGCCGGTCTCCAGGCGTTGCGGGCCTGCCAGCAAGGTCAGCGGGCCCAGGTACAGCGGGGTATTGCCATGCACCGCCAGCGCCAGGGGTTTGGCCAGCAGCCAGGTGGGGTACAGCGGGTTGCCTTGCAAAGTGAGCTGTTGGAGGTGTTGGCGGGCTGGGGTGTCTGAAATTGTGGGAATACCAGGCGCGTTGGACTTTGAAATCGACCTGGTTTTGGAGCCCACCCGATCTTTGCGCCGCAGCTTGGCTACAGTGGTCTCAACAGCGATGAGTTGAGGGGCATCAAAAACAGGCCGCCAGGTTTGCATGTGCTCTGGCCGGTGGTCAGCGTGCGGTTGCAGTTGCAACACGCTGTCAGCGCCCAAACGCGCACTCACGCGCTCCAGCATTTGGTGTAGGCTGTCGCCTTTTTGAATATCGTCCAGCAGCAAACTGGCACTTTGACCTGCCAGCTTTTCAGTCTGCAAGGTGCGCAGATGCAGGTAAAGCGCGGGCGCGGGCAAGGTGATGCGAGCCAGATTCTCAGCCAATAAACGCTGCAAATGCGCCATGTCTTGCGTGGGCTCTGCCGTGCGCAGCACCAAGCTGCCTTCTGTGGCGGTATTGCGCCGCGCGTCCATGGTCCAACCCAGCTCAAGCGCCAGCACCCCGCAGGTGCGCAGTTGCAGCCAGACTTGCAATTGCTTGAGCAAACGCCGTGCGCCAAACAGCAGCGCAGGGGCAGTGTCAATCTGGGCTTGCAGTTCCAGCTTGATCTCCAACACATCGGGCAACACCAGCCAGGGGTAAAGCTCGGGCTTCAGGCCGTAAGCCCGATCCAGAGCGTCCAGCAATTCAGCCCCAAAACGTCGCGCCAAACCATCGCGCGGCAACGCTCGCAAATCACCCCAACAGGTGCAACCCAAACGAGCCAGAGTGGCCTCATGCGCACGCGCCGCCTCCAGGGTTCGCAGTGGCAAGGCATCAGGGGCGACACGGGGGGCACCCGCGGGCATTTGCAACCTGGCAAGCGCAATCAACGACGTGGGGCCGCGCGCGCAGTTGAAGTGAGTGGCAGACTTGTTTGACTTGAACATCTGCTCAAGCAAACGGGAGCGTCCACCAAACAATCGTTCGCTGGCGGAAACTTCCATCACCAGTGCGTCATCCGCCTTGAGCTTAGGCTTGGCCTTGGTATTTCTGCTTCCGTTCGCGCTCGCCCCAGGGCTTGCATCAGCGCTTGCATCGGCATTTGTCTCTGCGTTCAATCCCAAGCTGACGCGCGCGACTTTGGGCGTGAACTGCAGGGCCCACCAACCTAATCCGGTGAGATCACCGTCCCAATCAGCCGAGTCAGCCGCCTCAGATGGCAACGGTGGCAGCGGTGATAGTGGTTGCAGCGCGATCCAATGCATGATGAGGTTTGGCGTGAATCAAGCACTAAATACTGTATAAAACAACAGTATACAGATGTACCCCTAATTCAGCAAACACAAGCAGAGATCGCCAGGAGGCGCTGCAACCTTCAGTCATGATTTAGAAACGGGATGAGTTACACCTTTCGCTTGGGAGGCTGGTCGCCCAACAGGTAGCGCGCCCCTGGACCCCGACGCCCTGCCACATCCTGCGGGTTGTACAAAGCGCATTTTGTCAACGACAGACAGCCGCAACCAATGCACGCTGAGAGTTGATCGCGCAGGCGGGTCAATTCAACAATCCGCTGATTGAGCAAGGGGCGCCAAGCGCTTGACAGGCGGCTCCAGTCTTTGGGGTTGGGGGTGCGCCCTTCTGGCAAGCTCGACAGGGCCGCGCGAATCTCCTCCAGACTCAAGCCCACGGCTTGAGCCGCACGAATGAAAGCAACCCGACGCAGGTCACCCCGAGCAAATTGGCGTCGCCCCGATGCGTTGCGCTGGCTCGTCAGCAACTGCTGGTCTTCGTAAAACCGCAGAGCGCTGGCAGCGACTCCGCTTCGCCTGGCCAGTTCTCCAATCAAAATCCAACTGTTGGCTGCGGATGTGGCTTGTTGATTCATGAATTCACCTTTGAAGAAGCAATCGAGCAGACGGGCGAAAAACACTTGACTTCAAGTTAACTTTAACTTGCATGATAGCGACTTGACCAATTTTGTCGTTCAAAGCCCCTCTCTTAACTCTTCAAAGCTTGACCATGCACTCCCCACTGCCGAACCCTATTGACGCCAACCACCCGCTGTACGATTTACTGCATGCCAACCTGCAATTGCCGCCCGAGTACGCAGGCCAGTTGACCAACCACATGCCCATGGCCTTGCATGCCCTGCAAAGCATGGGGGCCAGCGCACAACGCCTGCGAGGTTTTTATGACACCTATGCACATCACATGCGCGGCAGCCATGCGCCCTTTGGCGCATCAGCAGTCAAATCGACAATTGTGGGGGTGCCTGTTACGGACTGGCGTGCCTTGCGCGGCCAGGCACACGCCTATCCGGCACTGCTAGCCACATTAAACGATTTGGTTGCCCATAGGGGCGTGGACACGACCTTGCGCCAAGCCTTGCCAGAGCTTTTGCCAGGTGTAGCGGCGGCAGCTTTTCACGGGTTGATTCGCACCGCTCACGCGCTTGAAGCAGGGCATGCGGGTGAACTGGCCGCAGCATTGGCTTACTGGGCCTGGCGCTGGCAGCCCTTGCCTGAACCGTCTGCGCCGCTTTCAGGCAGCGCGCAGCTTGAATTTTCAGCCTGGGCAGACCGCTTGGTCAGCGAAGCGCGCGGATGGCACAGCGACGGCTCTATGATTTCGATGCGCATGGCCGACGCCAGCTTGTCACCCATTTACAAGGGTCTGGCAGGTAGTCTGACGCCTGCCTTGAGTCTGGACGCGCGTGTCGCCGAGTTGGCTTCCCTGGCTATTCGTCTTTACGTGGCCAGCCCCAATTTCACGGTGCTGCACATGGTGACGGCTTTGCGGGCTTTTCGCACATTGCGCCCTTGGCTAGACCACACTGGGCCACAGGTCGAGGTGCAGTCCATCCTGGCGCAGAACTTCACAGCGGCTTATTTAGCGGCGGGTTCTATGGCGACGGGCTCTTTGGCGACTGGTTTGACGTCATTGGACAAGTCTTTGTCTGTGCCAGTCAAAAACTGGACGCAGGTCGTGTCGCTGGCCATGGCATCGGATGATGAACATGTGATCAAGCTGGTGCATGCCTGCCAGGATGAGGCGACTGTCTACGGTGAAGAGCCATACCTGCACGCAGCCACACTGGTGACTGGGTTGTGACGGGCGCCTTATGCTCTGGCTGCAACACCGTTCGGCGCAAGGCGGGACACCTGGGGTCGGGAAGGAAATTTAAACAATTCGGCTTTGGGCGCCTCATCAGCGCGGCCTTTACTTCCTGAACCGCTTTCGCGGCCGTCGCCACCTTCTCCTTCCACCGCCAACAGCGCACTAAGCCGCACAGGCCGTGCCACCAAATTCAGCGTTTGCACCATCGGCGGGCCACGCCGTTTCACAATATTGACCTGCAATGCATCGCCCTGCATCGCCGGGGACGCAATCAAGCGCAGCACGGCAGGTGACGACTCGCTTTGGGCGGTGACGGGGCGCATCACAAACAGCAGCTTGCCGTGTTCAGCTGTTGCCATTTGCAGTCTGCGCAATTGGTCAGCCCGCGCCAGCGGCAACCAGGCCAGCACGGCGGCTACGTCTTTGCAACGCAAGGCTTGTTCTGCCGCCCACATGCGACTGGCCGGTGTGTCAGTGTTGATGCACAGCAGCCGCTGCGGGTTCAGGCCATGCCCTGCCAATGCAGGCGCAAACGGGACATGCGGCGCACCCACCAGCACCAAGGCTTTGGGCGTGTTGGCAGCGCCATAAGCACGGCTTACACCGACCAACGCAGGCAACAGCAAACGCCATTCGCTTTGTCCACTTTGGGTTTGCAAGATTTCGACAGCAGCGCCAATGGGCCAGCCGCCACCGGGCAACTGCGCGTCTAACTCGCTGCTGCCCGTGGGCATGGTTTTGCCTTGCGATGTAGCAAGCTCAGAGGCGGACCACACATCGCTGATGCTTTGCAAGGGTTCAATGGCCCGGTTTGAAAGGAGTTTCACGGTAGAGCTGTTTAAAAAAACAGTATATCTTGTAACCCGCTAATTCTCGAAATTAATTCTCGAAATCACCCCCTTCGCCTTAATCACGCCCTCAAGCACTCACACACTCACACTCGGCCGCCGACCTTGCATGCGTCGCATCGCCCACTGAAAACCCCGCTTAAGCATGCGGTAAAGGGCGCGAACCATGGTCAAGGTCAGCAAGGCTTCGACAAAGGTCATTAAAAACGCCACCAAAGCGTTGCCGCGCGCACTGCGGGCCTTGAACTTGGCCAGCATGCCATCGCGAGCAATTTCAATGCTGTCGTAAAAGGTGGGCACCACCAGCAGCGTCAGCACTGTGGAGGTGATGGTGCCGCCAATGATGGCAATGGCCAGAGGGCGGTAAAACTCGCCGCCCTCGCCCAGGCCAATGGCCACCGGCAGCATGCCAGCAATCAGGGCAAACGTCGTCATCAAAATCGGGCGCAGACGCATGCGCCCCGCCTGCATCAGCGCGTCTTCGCGGTTCATGCCCTCGTCTTGCTGTTTGCGGGCGCAGTCCAGCAGCAAAATGGCATTTTTGGCAACCAAGCCCATCAGCATGATGACGCCAATGAAGCTCATTAAATTCAGCGTGCCACCTGTCAACAGCAGCGCCACCACCACACCAATCAAACTCAAGGGCAGCGACAGCATCACCGCCAAGGGTGCCGTGAAAGAGCCGAATTGCATCACCAAAATCAGGTACATCATGCCAATGCCCATGACCAAGGCGATCAGCATTTCAGTGAACAGCTCCTTCTGGCTGCGCGCAGCACCGCCCAGTTCAATACCGTAGCCCGGCGGGAAGTCAATAGCTTTGGCGATTTTCAAGGCATCGGCCGTCACTTCGCCACTGGAGCGACCTTGCGCATTGGCCGACACTGAAATCATGCGCTTGCCATTCAAGTGTTGAATTTGCGATGGCCCCCGGCCCATGGTGACGCTGGCAATTTGATCCAGCGGCACCAGCATGTTGCTGCCACTGACCGCAATGGGCAAGCGCTCGATGTTTTCAGCGTTCACGCGGTCGCTAGGGTGCAGGCGCACGGCCACGTCACGGGCTTCGCCACTGGGGTCGATCCAGTCGCCCACCTCAACGCCTGCAAACGCCACCCGCAGGGCTTGCGCGGCGTCGTTGGCCGAAATACCCAGCGAATTGGCCAAGCCCCGGTTCAATTCAATCTTAAGTTCCTGTTGGGGCCCAAGTTCTGACAGCCCCACATCCACGGCGCCAGGCACCTCGCGCAACTTGTCCATGAAATCAGTGGTGATGGCCATCAAGCGCCGCGAATCTGTGCCTGAAAACTGAATTTGCACAGGCTTGGATGCCCCGTTGTTCAAATCGGCCAACACGGTGTATTCGGCCCCGACCAGTTGGGCCATTTGCAACCGCAACTCAACTGCTAGGTCGCTGGCTGAACGCTTGCGCAAGGTGCTTTTGCCCACATCCACGTAGATGCGCCCGCCGGTGGCGGCCACGTTGCTGTTGGTTGCCACGGTTTCAGGCAGGCTGCGCGCCATGACGGCTGCCGCTTCCATTTTGCTGCGGGAATATTCCAGGCTGGAGCCTGGTGGCGTGCGCACCTCAATGGCCAAATTGCCTGAATCGGACACTGGCAAAAAGCTGGAGCCGCCGAATTTAAAGTGGAGGCCAAATGCGCCCACCAGGCTCAAGCCCGCAATCACGGCCATCCAGCGCCGGTGGTGCAACGCCCAGGCAATCACGCGGCCATAACGGTCGGCTTGATGGTCAAACCAAGTGTTAAAACGCGCGAGCAGTTTGCTCAAACCCGTTTTGGGTTGCTGATGGTGACCAATCGGGTCGCCCCAGTAGGCTGACAGCATGGGGTCCAGCGTGAACGAGATAAACAGGCTGACCAAAACCGACGCCACCACCGTCAGCGCGAATGGGCGAAACCATTCACCCGAGACGCCAGGCATGAATGCCACCGGAATGAAAACCGCCACGATGGAGAACGTGGTGGCCGCCACAGCCAGGCCGATTTCACTGGTGCCGTCAATGGCGGCCTGGCGGCGGTCTTTGCCGCGCTCCATGTGCCGCACAATGTTTTCGCGCACCACGATGGCATCGTCAATCAACACGCCAATGGCCAAGGACAAGCCCAACAGGCTCATGAAGTTGAGAGAAAAACCACACAACCAAACCGCAATGAAAGCCGCAATCACCGAGGTGGGCAAGCTCAAGGCGGTGATGAGCGTAGAGCGCCACGAGTTCAAAAACACATACACCACAAAAATGGTCAGCACCGCGCCATACAGCAAGGACTCAATCACGTTTTGCAAACTGCTTTGGGCGTCTTTGCCGCCGTCTTGCGTCACCTCAAGCTTGGTGCCATCAGGCAGAGTTTTGTTGATGTCTGCCACCAGCGTGCGAATCTCATTGGCCACCGACACGGTGCTGGCCTCGCGCGAGCGGGTGATGGACACGCCCACGTTGGGGCTGCCGCTGCGAACGCTGAAGTTATTGACCTCCGCAAAGCCATCGGCAATGTCGGCCACCTGCGCCAAGCGCACCACCTCGGCACCCCGGCGTTTAATGACCACTTGTCCAAATTCGGCCGGGCTGCCAATGCGCCCAACCAGGCGAATGCTCTGGTCTTCCTGAGCGCCGCGCACTTTGCCCACGGGTGCCGTGGCGTTTTGGTTGCGCAGGGCGTTGACGACTTCGGTCACCGACACGTTGTACTCGCGCAGGCGTTCCGAGCGCAACAGCACGCTCAGCTCACGCTTGAGCGCACCCGCAACGCTGACCGTTGCAACGCCGCCGATGGCTCTGAATTTGTCCGACAGCACGTCTTCAGCCAAGCGTGAAATATCCGCGTGGCTTTGGGTTTTGGACGACAGCGCCAACTGCATGATGGGTTGCATCGACGGGTCGATTCGTTGCAGCACCGGTTCTCGAATTTCGATGGGCAGCTTGAAGCGCACCGTGGCAATGGCATTGCGCACCTCATCAGACGCTTCAATCATGTTCTTGTTGAAATTGAACACGATGATGAGCCGCGCGCTGCTTTCGCTGGCGGTGGCACGCACCTGGTCTACGCCCGAAATGCTTTGCAGCGATTTTTCAATGCGGTTGATGACCTCGCGCTCCACCGTGTCGGGCGACGCGCCTGGGTAGGGAATGGTGACCACCAGCACTGGCTGCTCAACATCGGGAATCTGATTGACCCGCAGTTTTTTGAGTGCCAGCAAACCCAGGGCCATCAGCACGATGATGATCACCAGCGTGGGAATGGGGCGCTTGATGCTGAAATCTGATAGAAACATGCTAACCCCCCGCCTTGGCGGCACCGGATGAGGCCGCAGCGGGCACGGGGCTAGCCGCAGCTGCAGAAGAAAGAGGTTTGGACGCGTCGCGCAGTTCAATCTTTTGGCCGTCAATCAAGGTTGTGATCGGGCGGCGCAAAATAGTGTCACCCTCGGCCAATCCGCTCTTGATCTGGTAGTCGCCACGTCTCGCATCGCGTTCGCCCAGTTTGACGCTGACTTTGTTGATCACTTTGCCATTCACCCGCCAGGCAAACGCCTGGTCACCCGCCAGCACCAGCGCACCTTCGGGCACCAGCAAGGCCAACGAACTGCTGGCGGCAATACGCCCTTCGGCATACAGGCCCGTCACTTTGGGCAGGTTGCCGGGGTCAAAACTGACCTGAACCTCCACCTGGCGCGTGGTCGGGTTGGCGGCTGGATCCACCCGCTTGACCTTGCCGGTGAATTCTTGCTGCGCCTGGCCGTTCACCCGAAAGCTCACCGCCTGGCCCACCGCTACATCGTTCACACGGTCGGCTGACACCAGGCCTTCAAAACGCAGGCTGGTGGGGTCGATCACTTTGAGCAATTCCTTGCCGACTTGCGCGGTGTCGCCTGCGGAAACTTTGCGCTCACTCACCACGCCATCAAATGGCGCGCGTACTTCGGTGCGTTGCAATTGCTGACGCGCCGCCGCAGCGCGGGCCTTGGCGGCCACCACATCGCTTTGGGTGGTGTTGCGGCGCACTTCGGCGTCTTCCATGGCTTGCATCGAGGTCATGCCCTGGGCTTGCAGGGTTTTCAGCCGCTGCAATTGGCGCTCGGCCTGCTCGGCTCCTTGGGTTGAAGTGCGCAATGACTCTTCAGCTGACGCCATGCTGTCGCGAATGGACGTGTCGTCCAGCCGCACCACCAGTTCACCGCGTTTGACAGCGTCGCCGTTTTCTTTGAGCACCTTCAGCACCACTGCCGAGACCTCGGCCCGCAAGTCAGCCTTTCGCTCTGGTTGAACCGTGCCAGTGATGACGGGGCCCGCCGCAACCGCTTGGCGCGTCAGCGTTCTCAGGTCGTCAGGGGCGAGCAGCAGCGCGCGCTCAGGCAAGGCGGGCGCTGAGGCAGGCGCTGCAGGGCCACCAAATGGGCTTTTGTTGCAAGCTACCAGCAGCAAAGCCAGGCCCGCCATGGTGAAGGTCTTGCGGGATGGCGCGCTGAATTTGGAGGCGTTGGGTTTG
>JANPCR010000001.1:0-22117 GCA_031431035.1 Rhodoferax sp. | reverse complement strand
ACTTGGCGCGGCTGGTGGTGGATGCGCAACCGATGCTGGCGCAGCTCACGCAGGAGCAGGAGCGCGCGGTGGTGGCCGACAAAAAGCTGCTGCTGGTGGCCATTTGCGTGTTGAGCCAATGGACGCTGGAGCAAATTGTGGAGAGCTACCGCTTGAGCATGGCGGACGGCATCAAGTACATGGCGCAGCTGGATCGCATTGGCATCATTGAACTGCGCCCTTTGAACCGCTACCGTTTGAAACTGGCCAAGGCGTTTCGCTGGCGGGCGCATGGCCCGGTGATGAACTACTTTCGGGACCACGCTGTGCTGGATTATTTTTCAGGCGGGTTTGATGCGGCCGGAGAAGGCTTGCTGCTGGTGCACGGCTCGGTGGCACGCAGCTTGGCTCCCTCGTTTTTGGAACGCATGCAGCGGGTCGCGCAAGACTTTGCTCAGCAACATCTGGCCGATCAAAAGTTGCCAGAAAAAGACCGCGAAGGCTACACGCTGCTTTTGGCCATGCGCAGTTGGGAGTTTGCCGCGTTCGCTGGGCTGCGCCGTTGATGAAAGGGGGTTATAGCCCAAGTCGGATGCAATCAGATTGCTATAATATACATAGCAAACTATTGATATTATTCGAGAGCTAGAGGCCTATTTCATTCATATTTTGGCCAATTTTTTGGTTTTGAAGAACTTTGATATCACCGGTGATATGAACTCTTGCAAAACCGCCCATTTACGATATCAAAGCCTGCGCCACAACCCGCCCCAAACCCCGCGTCAGCTCGTTGCCATGCAAATGTCGCTACCATCGGCAGCCGATGCGCCGCGCTGGTGACCGGCGCCCTTCAACCGCTTTTCATTCATTTCAATCCCATGTCAGACCCCCGACCCACGCTGGATGTTGCCGTTGTCATGCGCCGTGAGCTCGTGCTGGGGCGTGCCAGCCGTTGGCAAACCTGGCGCTGGGTGCTGGCGGAGGTGGTTCAGGACGATGCCGGATTTGGCACCAGTCCGCGCCTGCTGCTGCAAAACGACGAGGAAGAGCGCTGGCTGCACCCTGGCTTCAAGGTAGAGCTGCTGGTGACCGACGCTGAAGGCTACTACCTGAACATCACCACCCAAAAACCCTGCTGGTTCGTACTGTGGCGGATGGAAGAAGTGCCTGACGGTGGAGTGCCTGCCTACGGGCCCGAGCCGATCCCGTTGCCGCAAATCGTGACGCTAAGCTACCACGACGCTGGGCGCTGGCTGGATGCGCAGGAAACGGTGGAACAAGTCGCCGCACCCACAGACGTGATCAATTGGTTGGGCGCTTTTGTCGATGAACACCATGTGCTGGAAACCAAACGCAGGCGCAGGCCCGAGAGCTTCAAGTCGCTGGTGGATCGCTTTGGAAACCCGGCCACAGTCAGCACCCAAAAGTCGTTTGGGGGTGCCGCACCGGGGCACGAAGCACCCGCTGTGCCCAAGCCACCTCGCGACGGATCAGATAACTCAGGCAGCTCAGGCAACTCAAACAATTCAGCCCATGACTGACAGTTTTCTAAATCGGTGGGCCAAGCGCAAGCAGGACGTGCGCGACGGGAAGCCCGTGGCAGAACCTGCGCGCCTGCCGGTGGCAGAGCCCAGCCACGTTGCCGTTCAAGCCGAAAACCGCGCTGATGCGGCCAAGCAGGGTGAAGTTGGCCAGCCTGTGCCAAACGCAACCCCAGCCAACTCAGCTCCGACCGAACCAGTCCCCGAGCTGCCCACTCTGGCCGATACCCAAAGCCTCACGCCAGAGTCGGATTTCAAGCCCTTCATGGCGCGAGGTGTGGCCGCTGACGTGAAAAACGCGGCGATGAAAAAGCTCTTCACCGATCCGCACTTCAATGTCATGGATCGGCTGGACACCTACATTGACGACTATTCGCTGGCCGACCCGATTCCGCCCGAGATGCTCCGTAAAATGGTGAGCGCCAAGTTTTTGAATCTCTTTGATGACGAAGAGAGCGCCAAAGACGAAGCTTCAGCGGGATTGGACGCGGCCGACCATCCAGCGGATGAACCCGCCGCCAACGCTGACAAGCCGCCGCTTGACGCGCCGCAGGGCGACCCACCCGCGCTGCCCGGGCCGTCAAACGGGCCTGCCATGGCGCGGGATGATCCTGATGCTCAAAGCCCCGAAGTCGTTCCACAATCTGCCATCTCCCAGAACCCGCGTACCCTCCAACAACCATGACGACGACCCTCATTTGCGATTGCAATCAGACCATGCCGCTGAACGCGCAGGCTTTGGGCGAGGCGCTGCAAGAAGACCTGACACTGTATTCCGCACTGTGTCGGCGCGAGGCAGGCGCGTTTCAAAAATCTTTGCAAAGCGCCGGGTCCAGTGGCGACGACCTGGTGGTGGCCTGCACGCAAGAAACCCGGCTGTTCAACGCGCTGGCGGCGCAGACCCCTGGCGCAGGCGCGTCCGAGCGACCGATCAAATTTGTGAACATCCGCGAAACCGGGGGCTGGAGCCGAGACGCCGACCAGGCCAATCCGAAAATCGCCGCGCTGCTGGCGGTGGCCAAACTGGCAGCGCCAGAGCCCGTGCCCACCGTCACCTACAAAAGCGCAGGCCGTTTGCTGATCATTGGCCCGCTGGACGCGGCGGAACGCTTTGCAGCCAGCCTTGACGATGCGCTGGACATCACCTTGTTCGCGCAAGGCCCCGGCAGCCAAGGGGGTGCCCAAGAGCGCCGCCACCCCGTGCTCACGGGACAAATCGAGTCGCTTTCGGGTTGGCTCGGCGCATTTGAATTGGCGTGGTCGCGCAACAACCCGATTGACCTGGACCTTTGCACCCGCTGCAACGCTTGCCTGACGGTGTGCCCCGAAGGTGCCATCGGACTGGATTACCAAATTGACAGTGCGCTGTGCAAATCCAACCGCGACTGTGTTTCGGTCTGCAAGGTGGCCGGTGCGATTGATTTCACCCGCAAGCCCGAGAGCCAAACCGAATCGTTTGACTTGGTTCTGGATTTGCGCGCGCCATCCAACCGGCAGGCAACGTTTTTGCAGCATGCGCCGCCGCAGGGCTACTTCAAGTTGCCGTCGGGTGGGTTGGGTGAGCTGCAAACCCTGCTCAAGTTGCGTGAACTGGTGGGCGAGTTCGAAAAACCCAAATTCTTCGCCTACAAGCAAAAACTGTGTGCGCACAGCCGTAACAAACAGGTCGGATGCAGCGCCTGCATTGATGTGTGCTCCGCTTTGGCGATTTCGAGCGAGGTCTCAAGGCAGCAGATCAAAGTCAACCCCAACCTGTGTGTCGGTTGCGGGGCCTGCACCACCGTGTGTCCGACTGGAGCGCTGACCTATGCCTACCCACGGGCCACCGACCAAGGGCAAAAACTCAAGACCTTGTTGTCGGTGTACGCACGCTCTGGGGGCAAAAACGCCGCCGTTTTGCTGCACAGCCAAGAGGCAGGCACCCGACTGGTAGACGCTCTGGGCCGCGCGGCCCAACTGGGCCGTCGGGCCGCGGTGTCCAAGGCTTCTGCAAAAACCGCCCTGGAAATCAAAGGGGTGCCTGCACGCGTGTTGCCGCTGGCGCTTTGGCATACAGCATCAGTCGGCTTGGACGTGTGGCTTTCGGCCATAGCCTATGGCGCGTCGCAAGTCTGGGTTTTGATGACTGGGGAAGAAGCACCCCAATACCGCGAGGCGGTACGCGCCCAAATGGAGGTGGCGCAAGCCGTGTTGACAGGCTTGGGTTACCAGGGTCAGCATTTCAAAGTGATCGAAGTGGCCGACAGCACCGCCTTTGCCACGCTGGACGCCGAGCTGCACGGGCCCGCTGCGCAAGGCGTGGCCCGCGCCACCAGTTTTGCAGTGCAGGCTGACAAGCGCGCCACGCTTGATTTGGCCTTGGACCATCTGCTTGACCAAGCTCCACTTGCATCGAACTCATCGAACTCATCGAACGCGGCCAATGTACAGAGTGCCTCGGGTGCCGCGCTAAGGTCACAGCGGCCGGATGCCATCGAATTCTCTGGCGCGGCCGCTGCCGTGTCGCCATTTGGCAGCTTGATCATCAACAAAGACGCCTGCACATTGTGTTTGAGCTGCGTCAGCGCCTGCCCTGCCAGCGCATTGCAAGACAACGCCTTGATGCCGCAGTTGAAGTTCATCGAGAAAAATTGCGTGCAATGCGGTCTGTGTATGTCCACTTGCCCCGAAAACGCCATCACCCTGCACCCGCGTTTGTTGCTGACCTCAGAGCGCAAAGAGCCCAGGGTTTTGAACGAAGCCAAACCGTACGCCTGTGTGCGTTGCAGCAAGCCTTTTGGCACGCTTAAAGCCATCGAAGCCATGCTGGGCAAATTGGCGGGCCATTCGATGTTTCAGGGTGACGCGCTGGAGCGGCTCAAAATGTGCGGCGACTGCCGCGTTATCGACATTTATTCAGCCTCCAATGAGGCCAAAATTACCGACCTATGACTGCGTCAGCTTCAGCTAATTTGGCAAACCAGGGCCCGCCCAGCTCGTCTGCCTTGGACGAAGAAACTGCCCGGGCTGAAATCTATGGCCTTTTAAGCTTGCTCTTTTATGCGCCCCCGACGCCCGAGGTGCTGGCCCAGTTGAGGGTTGCCGCCACTGAATCACCAGCTGCTGGCGGGTTCTTGCAGGAGCCTTGGCGCGACTTGGTTGCCTCAGCACGCGGCCTGACCGACGCTGCTATTCAGTCAGAGTACAACGCGCTGTTTGGCGGCGTTGGAAAGCCCGAAATCTATTTGTTCGGGTCGCATTACTTGAGCGGTTTTTTGAACGAAAAGCCCTTGGCTGCGTTGCGCAGCGAATTGGCTCGTTTGGGGCTCGCGCGGTCTGACGCCATGAGCGAAACGGAAGATCACGTGGCCTACCTTTGCGAGGTCATGCGCTATTTGATTGCGGGGGACGACATGGCCGTGTCTAACCTGACCACACAACGCCAATTTTTTGGTGACAACCTGCAGCCCTGGGTTGGATCCATGTGCGACGCGATTGACGGGCATCCCAAGGCCCAATTTTATGCCGCAACATCAGGGTTTACCCGCGCATTTTTGGGCATCGAAACCCAAGGTTTTGACATGCTGGTTTAGAGCGTTGGGGAAAACACATTTCCATAGCGCGAAGGAGCTTGTTGGTAGTTACCCGCCCTTGTTCAAAATGTCCCGTAAAGTTACATTACTGCGAGTTATGAAGTACGATTCACAAGCGTGTCGAATTAAATTGAAGTTGGTCGAAACAGGAGCAGTTGCATGAACTTAATCCCCAGCAAAGCCGTCAATCCCCAGGCCGCAAGTCCGCTTTCGCGGCGCAGGCTTTTTGCAGGCGCAACCGGCCTAGGTGCGGTGGCTGCAGTCGCCAGCCTCGTTCCACTTGTGGGTGCTGATTCACCTGCCGCGCCTGCGCTCAAGCCAGCCCCTTTGAAGGGCGGTGGTTACACCCTGTCTGAGCACGTCAAGCAGTATTACAAGACCACGCTTATCTAACCCCCTGTTTCAGTAGGAGATTGCCATGTTGTTGACCAAAAAAACGGGTTCGTCGCACGCTGCGGCGGGGGCCTTCAAATCTCTGGCTCCCAATGCCCAGGGTTCCGCGCATGCGTCGCCCTTTGTGCACAGTTTGCGCCGTGGCTTGTCGAATGCCTTGCCCACCATGGATCGCCGATCCTTTTTGCGCCGTTCAGGCTTGGGTGTCGGGGTTGGAATTGCCGCCACGCAGTTGACGCTGGTCAAAAAGTCCAACGCCGCTGACGGTAAAGCTGCATTGGGCGAGGGCAAAATTGAAGTCAAGCGCACGGTTTGCACGCACTGTTCGGTCGGCTGTGCGGTCGATGCCATTGTCGAAAATGGTGTGTGGGTGCGCCAAGAGCCCGTGTTTGACTCGCCCATCAACATGGGCGGCTATTGCGCCAAGGGTGCCGCGTTGCGCGAACATGGCCACGGCGAATACCGCCTGCGCTACCCCATGAAACTGGTGAACGGCAAGTACGAGCGCATCAGCTGGGACACCGCGCTGAACGAAATCACCACCAAAATGATGGACCTGCGCAAAGCCAGCGGTCCTGATTCAGTGTATTGGGTGGGCTCAAGCAAACACAACAATGAGCAAGCGTATTTGATGCGCAAGTTCGTGAGCTTTTGGGGTAGCAACAACTGCGACCACCAAGCCCGCATTTGCCATTCCACCACGGTCGCTGGTGTGGCAAACACCTGGGGCTACGGGGCCATGACCAATTCGTACAACGACATGCAAAATGCCAAAGTCGCTATGTACATCGGCTCCAACGCCGCCGAAGCGCACCCCGTCAGCATGGTGCACATGCTGCATGCCAAAGAAACCGGCTGCAAGATGATTGTGGTTGACCCGCGCTACACGCGCACGGCTGCCAAGTCAGACGAGTACGTGCGCATTCGTTCGGGCTCTGACATTCCGTTTTTGTTTGGCTTGCTGTACCACATCTTCAAAAATGGCTGGGAAGACAAGCAGTACATTAATGACCGCGTTTTCGGGATGGAAAAGGTCAAAGAAGACGTATTGGCCAAGTGGACGCCCGAAAAGGTGGAAGAGGCCTGTGGCGTGAAAGAAGCGCAAGTGCTCAAAGTGGCGACCATGCTCAACGAGAGCCGCCCTGGCACCATCGTCTGGTGCATGGGCCAGACCCAGCACACCACCGGCAACGCCATTGTGCGAGCATCGTGCATTTTGCAATTGGCGCTGGGCAACATCGGAAAGTCGGGTGGCGGCGCCAACATTTTCCGGGGCCATGACAACGTGCAAGGTGCCACCGACGTTGGCCCGAATCCTGATTCACTGCCTGGCTACTACGGCTTGGTTGAAGGCTCCTGGAAGCATTTTGCCAAGGCTTGGGGTGTTGATTTTGAGTGGATCAAAGGCCGCTACGCATCGCCCGCCATGATGGGCAAACCCGGCATTACCGTGTCGCGCTGGATTGACGGCGTGCTTGAGAAAAACGAGCTGATCGACCAAGAATCAAATTTGCGCGCCGTGGTGTTTTGGGGCCACGCGCCGAACTCGCAAACGCGCGGTCTTGAGATGAAACGCGCTATGGACAAGTTGGACTTGCTGGTGGTCATCGACCCCTATCCATCGGCCACCTCAGCCATGGCCGCCATGCCAGGCAAAGCTGAAGACCAAAACCCCAACCGCGCGGTTTACCTCCTGCCTGCGGCCACGCAGTTCGAGACTTCTGGCTCCGTTACCGCGTCGAACCGCTCTATCCAGTGGCGCGAAAAAGTGATTGAACCGCTTTGGGAAAGCCGCTCCGATCACATGATCATGCAGCAGTTTGCCGACAAACTGGGCTTCGGCAAGGAATTGTCGAAGAACTACAAAATGCAAAAAGTCAAAGGCATGGAAGAACCCGTGCCAGAGGACATCTTGCGTGAAATCAACAGCTCCATGTGGACAATTGGCTACACGGGCCAAAGCCCAGAGCGACTCAAGGCCCACATGCGCAACATGCACATGTTCGATGTCAAGACTCTCAAGTCTAAAGGCGGTAAAGACAAGGAAACGGGATACGACACCACAGGTGATTACTTCGGTTTGCCATGGCCTTGCTACGGTACTCCAGCGCTCAAGCACCCGGGTTCCCCTAACCTGTACGACACCTCCAAAAACGTCATGGAAGGCGGTGGAAATTTCCGCGCCAACTTTGGTGTGGAGCGCGACGGCAAAAGTCTTCTGGCAGAAGATGGATCGCACTCCAAAGGGGCGGATATCACCACCGGTTATCCCGAATTCGACCACGTTTTGCTTAAAAAACTCGGCTGGTGGGACGATTTGACCGAGGTCGAGAAAAAGGCCGCCGAAGGCAAAAACTGGAAGACCGACATGTCGGGCGGTATTCAGCGCGTGTGCCTGCAGGTGCATGGCGTGCACCCATTTGGCAATGCCAAAGCACGGGCCACGGTGTGGAACTTTCCTGATGCAATTCCACAACATCGCGAGCCTTTGTACGGCAACCGGGGCGACCTGCAAGCCAAGTACCCAACGCACGACGACAGAAAGGCGTTTTGGCGCATGCCGACGCTGTTCAAGACGATTCAGGCCAAAAACATTGCCGACAAGGTTCACGAAAAGTTCCCATTCGTCCTGACCTCTGGCCGTTTGGTCGAGTACGAAGGCGGCGGTGAAGAAACTCGTTCCAACCCATGGCTTGCCGAGTTACAGCAAGAAATGTTTGTCGAAATTAACCCCGCAGTCGCGTCAGCCAAAGGCATTCGCAATGGCGAGCGGGCCTGGGTGTCCTCACCCACAGGCGCACGCTTGAACGTGCAAGCACTGGTGACCGAGCGCGTTGGGCCAGACACGGTGTTCATGCCCTTCCACTTTTCGGGTCGCTGGCAAGGTGCAGACATGTTGGCCTATTACCCGAATGGGGCTGCGCCTGTCGTGCGGGGCGAAGCGATCAACACAGCGACCACTTACGGCTACGACAGCGTGACGATGATGCAAGAGTCTAAAACGACGATCTGCAACGTCGAGAAAGCATAAGGAGAACAGTATGGCAAGAATGAAATTCGTCTGCGATGCAGAGCGTTGCATTGAATGCAACGGCTGCGTGACGGCCTGCAAAAATGAAAACGAAGTGCCTTGGGGTGTTAATCGCCGCCGGGTCGTGACCCTGAATGACGGCGTGCCCGGCGAGAAATCCATCTCGGTGGCCTGCATGCATTGCAGCGATGCGCCTTGCATGGCCGTGTGTCCCGTCAACTGCTTTTACCGCACCGAAGAGGGTGTGGTTTTGCATGACAAAGACGTTTGCATCGGCTGCGGCTATTGCTCTTACGCCTGTCCGTTTGGCGCGCCACAGTTCCCGTCGCAAGGCACTTTTGGCGTGCGCGGCAAGATGGACAAATGCACCTTTTGCGCCGGTGGGCCAGAAGTCAACGGCAGCCAGGCAGAGTTTGAAAAATACGGGCGCAACCGTTTGGCAGAAGGCAAATTGCCAGCTTGCGCCGAGCAATGCTCAACCAAGGCGCTGCTCGCCGGTGATGGCGATGTGGTGGCCGACATCTTCCGCAGCCGGGTGCTGAAGCGCGGCAAAGGCGCAGAGGTGTGGGGCTGGGGCACGGCTTACGGTTCCAAGCAAGCAGGTCAGCCGCCTGCAGGTGGTCAAGCGCCCGCTGGCGCGCAGCAACCTGCGGCGGTGAAATCATGATGGCATTCAAGCTGATGGTGGGCATCATTGCCACGGCGAGTCTGATTGCTTGTGGTGACAAACCGCAAACCATGGCCCCGGGCTCTGCCAGCAAACAGGATTCAGCGGCCTTCACTGGCACTGGCAGCGCGTATGTGGCGCAAGGCTGGAAGCCAGGCGACAAAGTTAGTTGGGAGCAGCATTTGAAGGCACGCATGCAAAGCAGTCAAAACGATTATTCCAAAGCCAACTGATCGGACGCCCACATGAATCGGAGCATTTATAGAAGCACGGTGGCGACTTTTGGGATGGCGTTGGGCTTGATCGGCGCATGGGGCACGAGTCTTGCAGCCGATGCGCCCGCTGACCAGGTGCCACCCGCAGCGACTGGCGGCATCCAAAGTCAAAATATTTTTGATGTCAAGCCCGACGCTAGTTCTGAGGCGGGTTACGCCAAGCAGACAAATGCTGAGAGAGACAAAGTTCAACCGGGAAACAACGCGCCGATGTGGCGCCAGGTCGGCGAAGGCAAAGAAGGCTACAGCAGCCTGCCCAAAAGCGAAGCGCCGGAAGCCGGTGTGTTGATTCAGCCATTTGTTCAGTACCCAGGTTCACGGCTCACCAACGCGGGCGAAGCTTGGCGTCAGGTGCGCAACAACTGGATCATTCCTTACGGCGGCGCCTTGGTTTTGATTGTGCTTGGAGCCATCGCTATTTTTTACTGGCGTCGCGGCATGATCATGCAGCATTCGGCTGACACAGGTCGAAAGATTGAACGCTTTACGCCGTTTGAACGCTCCGCTCATTGGGCCAATGCCATTGCATTTTGCTGCCTGGCCATCTCGGGGTTGGTGATGGCGTTTGGCAAGTTTTTCATCTTGCCAGTGATTGGCAGCACCTTGTTTGGCTGGCTGACCTATGCCCTGAAAAACCTGCACAATTTTGCTGGGCCGGTGTTTGCTGTGTCGCTGATCGTGGTGATGTTCACCTTCTTCAAAGACAACTTGCCCTCGAAAGGTGATTTGGCGTGGCTGCTCAAAGGTGGCGGCTTGCTGTCTGGCAAAGAGATCGCTTCGCACCGCTTCAACGCGGGCGAAAAAGTGGTTTTTTGGGGCGGTGTGTTCTTTTTAGGGCTGATCGTCGTTGGGTCCGGCCTGGTGCTGGACAAACTGGTTCCAGGCTTGGTCTATGAGCGAAGCACCATGCAGATCTCGCACATGATTCACGCCATTGCCACAGTGCTGATGATGGCCATGTTCATCGGCCACATTTACATCGGGACTCTGGGTATGGAAGGCGCGTACAAAGGTATGAAGACTGGTTATGTCGATGAGGCCTGGGCCAAAGAACACCATGAATACTGGTACGACGACGTGAAGTCGGGCAAGATTCCCGTGCAACGCAGCACGCAATTGCCGCCTCCCCAAACTGTGCAAATTTAACTGGTATCGCCAGAAGGTAGCTGTCATGAAAAAACTTTGGATGCCCCTCTTGTTCGCCTTGGCTGCTGGCTCGGTTTCTGTCGCTGTGATGGCCAAGCTGCCTGCACCCGTGTTGACGGACGAGGCCAAAGCCAAAGCCGCTGAAGCTGCCGCCAAGACCACCTGGAGCGCTAAGACTGAAGGCTATTTGCTGTGCAAATACCAAGACAAAGCTGCCGCAAGTTTCTTTAAAACTGCGGTCAGCAGCGGCAAAACGCCCAAGCCTGCGGTGGCGCTGCCTGCCTGCGTTGAAGTGGGCGCCTTTGTTTACCCGCCGGTTGCCGTCGCGGCACCAGCTGCAACCCCGGCAGCACCCGCACCTGTTGCAGCAGGCGCTGCCGCCAAGGCTGCGCCAGTCGCACCCGCTGCCGCTCCTGCCAAAAAGTCCTGAGCAAGCCTGTCCGGCTCAATTCCAGTTTCAATTGATGCTGACTTGGCCGCTGGGGCCGCAAGCGTCGCCATAGCCTGCGTGGTTGCGCTAAGCCCGTGGACTCGTTGGGCGCAGAGGGGCCAAATTGGGCAGAATTGCGCGATGCACAGCCAAGTTTTCACATCGCAACACCTAGCCATCGGGTTGATTCAGATTTGAAACCCTCACTCCCCTTTTTAAGCCAAGCCCAAGCGCCCCTCACCTTTGAGACAACGGCGGTGAACGAGTTTGGCGAATCCACCCGCGTTTCGATTCCGGCTGAGCGGGCGTTGACTGTCTACGTTGACAAGCGGGAACTGCTCACACTGATGACATTGGGCGCTAACCCGGAGCTCCTGGTTCTGGGGTTTTTGCTGAATCAGCGCCTGGTTGAATCGGCTTTGGATGTGGAGTCCATCACGGTCGATTGGGATGTCGGCGCTGCAGCCGTCAAAACCCGCCATGGCATTGCCGATTTAGAAGGAAAAACCGCGAAACGCGTCGTCACCACAGGCTGCGGCCAAGGCAGCATGTTTGGCGATTTGATGGCCAATGTAGATCAAATCGTTCTGCCCCCAGCGGTGATCACCCAGGCACAGTTGTACGCCATCGTCAATGCGATTCGCCTGAAAGAAAGCACCTACAAGTCTGCCGGGTCGGTGCACGCGTGCGCCTTGTTTCAAGGCGATGCGCTGCTGCTGTTTGTCGAAGACGTGGGTCGGCACAATGCGATTGACACGATTGCAGGATGGATGGCTGTTCAACCGGTTTCCTTAGACGCAGACTTGGCTTCATTGCGCCCTATGCCGACTGCTGACAAAGTGTTCTACACCACGGGCCGTTTGACCAGTGAAATGGTCATCAAGTCGGCGCAAATGGGGGTGCCGGTGGTGATTTCGCGCAGTGGCATCACGCAAATGGGTCACCAGGTGGCGCAGGCGCTGGGTTTGTGCACCATTGGGCGGGCGACGAATCGGCATTTTCTTTGCTACACCGGGGCAGAGCGGTTAAAGCTGTCGCCTGAGTTGGCTGGTCCGCGGCTTCGAACGTAGTCTTTGGCAGGGCTTTGTACTTTGGCAAAGTGAGATTGACGGATGGGGTGGCCAAATCGCAGTCGACAGCGGCCGTCAGGTGGAGAATAGCCATAAAACCAGCCAAAATTGAAAAAAAGAACCTGCAGGTTCTTTTTTCTTCAAAACCGTCTAAAAACTCCAAAATATCCATAAAATAGGCCTCTAGCTCTGGAATTTATTCAATAGTTTGCTATATTAATAATATCAAAATGTGGCAATGAAAATTCAACCCAAACCGCAGATGAATGCCATTTTTTCATTGCACCGCGTGGGTTTAACCCCAATGCGCTAAGGTACGGGCATGAGTATTTCTTTTTGGCGTCTTGGCTGGCGCACTTTGTGGCGCGATTTTCGCTCTGGCGAACTCAAGTTGTTGATTCTGGCGGTCACCTTGGCGGTGGCAGCGCTCACAGCAGTGGGGTTCTTTGCTGATCGGCTCAAGGGCGGCTTGCAACGCGACGCACGGCAGCTTTTAGGCGGTGACGCGGTTGTGTCCAGCGACACGCCCACGCCCCAAGCCATTGTTGACAAAGCCCGCTCACTGGGCTTGGCGATGGTCGGCACACTGGGCTTTCCCACCATGGCTCGGGCGACCGAACCCCAGGGCGGAGCTTCCAAGTTGGTGGCTCTTAAAGTGGTCGAACCCGGCTACCCATTGCGTGGCAAGCTGACCGTGACCAACCAGCCAGAGGGTGCAGAGACTCGCACCAGCGCCATTCCAAAACCGGGTGAAGCCTGGGTTGACGCGTCGCTCTTGGACGCGCTGGGCTTGCGCATGGGCGATGCGCTGCTGCTGGGCGATGCCAGCTTGCGCATCAGCACGATCATCGTGATCGAGCCTGACCGGGGTGCTGGGTTCATGAATTTCGCCCCCAGGGTCATGATTAACACTGCCGACGTGGCCGCCACCGGTTTGATTCAGCCCGCCAGCCGCCTGACCTACCGCATGGCTGTGGCGGGCGAAGACGCGCAGGTCGCGCCCTTTGTGCAGTGGGCGCAAGCAGAAATCAAAAAACCTGAAGTGCGCGGCGTGCGGCTGGAGTCGCTGGAAGGCGGTCGCCCCGAGATGAGCCGCACCATGGACCGGGCTGAGAAATTTTTGAATCTGGTCGCCTTGCTGGCGGCTTTGCTCAGCGCCGTGGCCGTGGCCCTGGGCGCGCGCGGGTTTGCCGCCAGCCACTTGGACGACTGCGCCATGCTGCGGGTTTTGGGCCTGAGCCAGCGCACCATTGCCCTGAGCTACACGCTTGAATTCACGCTGATTGGCCTGCTGGCCAGCGGTTTGGGGGTCGCCCTGGGTTATGTCGTGCACTATGGTTTTGTGCTGCTGCTGGCTGGTTTGGTGGACGCCAGCTTGCCTGCGCCCACGTTGTGGCCGGTGATGTTTGGCATCGGCATGGGTTTGACTTTGCTCTTCGCGTTTGGCTTGCCGCCGGTGTTGCAACTGGCCCAGGTGCCGCCGCTTCGGGTGATTCGCCGCGATGTAGGCAATCTGAAGCCCGCGTCTGTGGCGGTGCTGGGCTTGGGTGTGCTGGGGTTTTGCGCTCTTTTATTGGCGGCTAGCAGCGATCTGAAGCTGGGTTTGATTGCAGTGGGCGGTTTTGCCGGGGCGGTGGTTGTGTTCGCTGGCTTGGGCTTTGCCGCCGTCAAGCTGCTGCGCGTGATGGTCAATGAAAGCACGGCACCGCGCTGGTTGATGCTGGCCACCCGCCAAGTGTCGGCCCGCCCGGCCTACGCAGTGGTGCAAATCAGCGCGCTGGCCGTGGGCTTGCTGGCCCTCGTGTTGCTGGTGTTGCTGCGCACCGATTTGATCAACAGTTGGCGCAAAGCCACACCGCCCGACGCGCCCAACCGCTTTGTCATCAACGTCATGCCAGAGCAGGGCGACGCCTTCGTCAAAGCGCTGAACACGGCGGGCGTCCAAAAAATGGACTGGTTCCCCATGATTCGGGGCCGTCTGGTGGCGGTGAACGGCAAAACCGTGACCCCTGAAAGCTGGACGGACGACCGCGCTAAAGGGTTGGTCACCCGCGAATTCAACCTGTCCACCAGCGCCACCCGACCCGAGCACAACGAGATTGTGGGCGGGCAGTGGACTGACAACCAGGCGGACAGCATCAGCGTCGAAGAATCCATGGCCAAAACGCTGGGCGTGGCCTTGGGCGACACCATGCGGTTTGACATTGGTGGCATGCAGGTCGAGTCCAAAATCACCTCGGTGCGCAAGGTCGATTGGGGTTCGATGCGGGCCAACTTTTACGTGCTTTACCCCGTCAAATCCCTGGCCAATGTGCCCGCCACCTACATGGCAGCCTTCAAGGCACCTGCGGCCAAAGGGTTTGACAACACCTTGGTGCGCGATTTCCCCAACATCACCAATGTGGATTTGTCGATCACTCTGGGTCAAATTCAGCGGGTGCTGGACCAGGTGATTGGCGCGGTCGAATTTTTGTTCGGCTTCACTCTGGCCGCCGGGCTGGTGGTGCTGTTCGCTGCCGTCACGGCCACCCGCGAAGAGCGCGCGCGTGAATTCGCCATCATGCGTGCCGTGGGCGCTCGGGGCAGTTTGCTGCGCCAAGTGCAGCGGGCCGAGCTGGCGGGCGTTGGCCTGTTGGCAGGGTTTTTGGCATCGGTCGTGGCCGCCATCGTCGGTTGGGCGCTGGCCAAGTATGTGTTTGAGTTTGAATGGACGGTCTCGCTGTGGGTGCCTTTGTTTGGCGCTTTGGCAGGTGCCGTGTTGGCCCTGGCAGCGGGCTGGTGGGGCCTGCGCGAAGTGCTGCGCCGCCCCGTGGTAGAGACGCTGCGCCGTGCGCCGCAGTAATCAAAGAGTAGCTATGCAGATTGAAGAAAAACCACCGTTTGACACCATTTTTGAATGGATTGGCGGAGAGGATCGCATCAAAGCCGTCATTGACCGCTTTTACGATTTGATGGATTTGGAACCCGGCTACGCGGCCCTGCGAACCGCCCACGGCAACACCCTGGCCGGTGCGCGCGACAAATTATTTTGGTTTTTGTGCGGCTGGATGGGCGGGCCACAATACTACACCGAGCGTTTTGGCCACCCCATACTTCGGGCGCGCCACATGCCGTTCAAAATTGGCATTCAAGAGCGCGACCAGTGGCTGGCTTGCATGAACCAGGCGATGGTTGAAACGGGTGTCGATGACGCCTTACGCACCCGTTTGGCGGCGTCTTTTTTGCAAACCGCAGACTGGATGCGCAACACGCCCGCTTGAACTATCGTGCTCGGGCGGCCTCAACCACAAGGCTGTAAAAGCACCACCACGGCCCCCGCACCACCATCGGCGGGCTTGGCCTGAACAAAAGCCAGCACTTCTTTTTTTTGCACCAGCCAGCTATGTACCTTGTTTTTCAGCACGGGGACTTTGCCGGGTGACCCCAGGCCTTTGCCATGCACCACCCGCACACAGCGAATGCCTTGCTTGTGCATTTCTCGAATGAAATGGCTCAAGGCGTCGCGGGCGTCGTCGCTGCGCAGGCCGTGCAGGTCCAACTGGCGCTGAATGCTCCAGTTGCCTTGGCGCAGCTTGCGCGTCACGTCGGTGCCTATGCCGGGGCGGCGAAAACTCATGTGCTCATCAGCGTCCATCAGGGTGCTGATGTCAAACTCATCGCTGATCGCCTCAATCAACACGGCTTCGTCATCCAACTGGGTCTGGCGCGGAATCGGATCGGGTGGCGGTTTGCGAAGCGTGGCTTTGCGTTTGTCTGGCAATGGGTTCACGGCACCCGCCGCGTTGACGAACAGATTTTTTTCAGCTGCTAATTTAGCGGCCAGGCGGGAGCGCTCTGAGGCTTCCAATGCCGCGTCTTGTGCAGCTTTGTGCGCTTTGGCGGCAATTTCGAATTTGACAACTTTCAAATCAGCAAAATTGCCGAATCTCGCGCCACCCTTGGTTTTGGCAGCCGTCACATCAGGCCCATTTCCGCCATGGACGCCACTTCACCCGCGCCCACAATCACGTGGTCTAAAACGCGAACGTCTACCAAACCCAGTGCGGCGGCCAGAGTGCGGGTCAGCGCTTCGTCAGCAGCAGACGGTCGCGCCGCGCCGCTCGGGTGGTTGTGGGCCAATACCACGGCGCTGGCCTGGTGGTGCAAGGCGCGCAGCACCACTTCACGCGGGTAAACCGAGGTGTGCGTCAGCGTGCCCCTAAACAGCTCTTCCAGCGCCAACAGGCGGTTTTGCACATCTAAAAACAACACGGCAAACACCTCGTGCGGCCTCGCGGACAGGTGCAGTTGCAGGTATTGCTTGACCGCGTCGGGCGTCGCAAACACGGTGCGGGCTTTCATTTGCTGCGCCATCGCGCGGCGGGCCAGTTCCAGCACGGCGACAATTTCAGAGCGTTTGGCAGGCCCCAGGCCTTTGACGCGCTTCAGGTCATCCGCCGTGGCATGCAGCAGGCCTGCAATGCCGTCAAAGCCCGCATCACCTGTTTCGTTGGTCTTCAAGTGCAGCAGCTCATCGGCCATCTGCAAAACGCCCTTGCCTGCAATGCCCGTGCGCAAGAGCAGCGCCAGCAGTTCAGCGTCGCTCAAGGCGCTGGGGCCACGGGCCAGCAGTTTCTCGCGCGGGCGGGCGTCTTGGGGCAGGTTTTTGATGGACATGGACGAATCAGACCTGCTTTGACAGGGGAAGACACAGGCTTTCTACAATAGAGCACAGTTTATCGAGACTTCCATGACCACTGACATTGCCCGGGTTGAATCGGGTTCCTTTTTGACGCTGCATTACCGCTTGGCTGGCCCCAATGGCGACATCATCAACACCTTCAACGACAAACCCGCCACGCTGTCGCTGGGCACGGGCGAGTTGTCGCCTGCGGTTGAGCAATGTTTGCTGGGTTTGGCCGAAGGTAGCCGTGAAACCTTCTCATTGCCCGCCGGGGCGGCTTTTGGCGAGCGCAAACCTGACATGTTGCAATGGGTGGCGCGCAAATTGCTGAATGAACTCGGCGATCCGCATGAGACCTACCGCGTGGGCGACGTGGTGCAATTTCCTACGCCCGACGGCCTGGGCCAGTACGCAGGCGCAGTCGCCCAAGTGGGGCAAAACGCCAGTGACGGCGTGCTATTCGACTTCAACCACCCGCTGGCCGGGCAGCCCGTCACCTTTGAAGTGCATTTGATTGGAGTTTTATGAGTACCGCGCCACAGGAGATTGTTTTAGCGGAACCCAGAGGGTTTTGCGCAGGCGTTGACCGGGCGATTGAAATCGTCGAGCGCGCCCTGCAAAAATTTGGGGCGCCCATTTACGTGCGCCACGAAATCGTTCACAACACCTACGTGGTGAACGACCTGAAAAACAAGGGTGCGATCTTCATTGAAGAGCTGGCGGACGTGCCCCCAGGTGCGACGCTGGTGTTCAGCGCCCATGGCGTCAGCAAGGCGATTCACACCGAGGCACACGCTAGGGGTTTTCAAATTTTTGACGCCACCTGCCCCCTGGTCACCAAGGTTCACGTTGAAGTGGCCAAGCTGCACAAAGAGGGCTATGAATTCATCATGATTGGCCACAAAGGCCACCCTGAAGTGGAAGGCACCATGGGCCAGCTGGACAGCGGCATTCATTTGGTGGAAGACGTGGCTGACGTGGCGCATGTTAAGCCGTCGCAAACTGCCAAATTGGCTGTGGTGACGCAAACCACGCTCAGCGTGGACGATGCCGCCGAGATTGCCGCCGCCGTCAAGGCCCGGTTTCCGCAAGTGCGAAGCCCCAAACAGCAAGACATTTGTTACGCCACGCAAAATCGGCAAGACGCCATCAAAGTCATGTCGCCCCAAGTCGATTTGATGATTGTGGTGGGCAGCCCCACCAGTTCCAACAGCAACCGCTTGGCGGAACTGGCCCGCAAGTTGGGGGTTGAAAGCTACATGGTGGACAGCGCTGACGAGCTGCAACCCGCCTGGCTGGAGGGCCGCCAGCGCGTCGGCTTGACCGCAGGCGCTTCGGCCCCCGAAATTTTGGTGCGCGAGGTGATTGACCGCATCAAGGCGCTGGGCGCGGTGTCGGTGCGCAAGATGGATGGCATTGAAGAAACCATCAAATTCCCATTGCCCAAAGGTCTGAAGCTGTGAGCGAAGCGATGGCGGTTGATGCAAGGGTCGCCCACGGCCTGCGGGCTGAAATTCAAGCCGCAGCCGAGCGCAGCGCCCAGCGTGCGCCGCAATTTTTGCGCCAAACACCGCTGTTGAAATTGCCCGGCAGCGCCTTGGGGTTGCCCTGTGCCGAGGTCTGGCTCAAGCTGGAACACCTGCAAGTCGGTGGCAGCTTCAAAGCGCGCGGCATGCTGAACCGGCTGCTGTCCAACCCGATTCCGAGCAGCGGCGTGATTGTGGCGTCTGGCGGCAACGCAGGCATTGCCACCGCAGCCGCAGCGCGGGCGCTGGGTGTGCCCTGCGAGGTGTTCGTGCCCACCGTGTCGCCAGCGGCCAAACAAGCCAAGCTGCGCGACCTGGGTGCCAAAGTGGTGGTCACGGGGGCCGTTTATTCGGATGCCTTGCAAGCCTGCCAAACCCGCCAGCGCGAGACCGGGGCCTTGATGACCCACGCCTACGATCAAATCGAAGTGGTCGCCGGTGCGGGTATGCTGGCCGCTGAAATTGAGGCCCAGGGCGGCGTGCCTGACAGCGTGCTGGTCAGCGTGGGCGGGGGCGGTTTAATCGGTGGCATTGCAGGCTGGTTTGAAGATCGCAGCCGCGTTGTGGCGCTGGAATCGGAGCAAACCGCAACGCTTTTTTCAGCCCGCCAAGCTGGGCATGTGGTGGATGTGACGGTGGGAGGCATTGCCGCAGATTCCCTGGGTGCCAAACGCGTCGGCGACATTGGCTGGGCCGTGACCCAGCGCCATGTGAAAGATGCTTATCTTGTGAGCGACGAGGCCATTCGTCATGCGCAGCGCTGGCTTTGGGCCGAGTTCCGGCTGGCGGTTGAACCCGCCGCCGCGCTGGGCTTGGCCGCCCTGCAGACGGGGGTTTACCAGCCGCTGTCTTCCGAGAAAGTGTGCCTCGTTGTCTGTGGCGCGAACATGGATGTGACCGCTTTAGCGTAGCGCTCGTGCTGGCAGGTCTGACAGGCCAAATTTCAAAAGTCATATCACCGGTGATATGACTTTTTGTCAAAACCCTGAAAATGGCCAAAATATGAATAAAATAGGCCTCTAGCTCCCGAATTTATTCAATAGTTTGCTATATTAATTATAGCAATTGACGGTAACGGCAATGTGCCCGAATCTGGCGCAATCAAGCCGTCATTCAAAGCGCATGCGGCCTGTTCGCATGCGGCGGGCGAGCTTTGCGGTAATTCCTTGCGGCGCTGAATCTAAAATAGCGCCATGCTAGACATTACCTCCCTCAGAAAAGACCTGGACGCTGCCGTGGCCAGGCTGCAGACCCGCAAAACGCCGCAGAACTTTTTGAACGTGGACGCGTTTCGCGCCATGGAGTCCGAGCGCAAAACTATTCAAACCCGCACGGAAGAGCTGCAAGCCAAACGCAACTCTTTGAGCAAACAGGTTGGTCAGCTCAAGGCCAAAGGCCCGGCGGGTGCGCCCGAAGCTGATGCGGCTATGGCCGAAGTGGCCGCGCTGAAAAGCGAGCTGGAAAGCTCTGCCACGCGGCTAGAGCAAATTCAGACCGACTTGCAAGGCCTGCTGCTGGCGGTGCCTAACCTGCCGCACGCTAGCGTGCCCGTGGGTGCCGATGAGCACGGCAACGTGGTCGTGCGCAGCTGGAATCCCCAGGGCGATGCGCCTCAGCCACTGGCGTTTGAAGCCAAAGACCACGTTGACTTGGGTGCCCCGCTGGGCTTGGACTTTGACCTGGGCGTCAAACTGACCGGGTCGCGCTTCACCGTCATGAAGGGCGACATTGCCCGGGTGCACCGGGCGCTGGCAGCCTTCATGCTGGACGTGCAGACGCTTGAACACGGCTACACCGAATGCTATGTGCCCTACATCGTCAACGCAGACAGTTTGAAAGGCACCGGGCAGCTGCCCAAATTTGAGGGCGACCTGTTTGCCGCTAAAAAAGGTGGCCAAGACGGCGAGCCCGTGGCCGACACCGCCGCCCTTTACCTGATTCCCACCAGCGAAGTGCCGCTGACCAACATCGTGCGCGACGAGATGCTGCAAGCCAGCCAGTTGCCGCTGAAGCTCACCGCCCACACCCCGTGTTTTCGCTCGGAAGCAGGCAGCTACGGGCGCGACACGCGCGGCATGATTCGCCAACACCAATTTGACAAGGTGGAAATGGTGCAAATCGTGCACCCCGACACCAGCTACGACGCGCTGGACTACATGGTCGGCCACGCCGAAGCGATTTTGCAAAAGCTGCGCCTGCCTTACCGCGTCATGCTTTTGTGCACCGGCGACATGGGTTTTGGGGCCGCCAAAACTTACGATTTAGAGGTGTGGCTGCCTGCGCAAAACACCTACCGCGAAATCAGCTCGGTGTCCAACTGCGAGTCCTTTCAGTCGCGCCGCTTGCAAGCCCGCTTTAAAAACGAGCAAGGCAAAACCGAGTTCGTTCACACGCTCAACGGCTCGGGCCTGGCGGTGGGGCGCACGCTGGTGGCGGTGCTTGAAAACTACCAAAACGCTGACGGTTCAATCACCATCCCAGAGGCGCTGCGCCCCTACCTGGGTGGCATGGCGACCCTAAGCAAACCAGTGAAGCAACCCCGCGAAGTGAACCATGGCGCTATGTCTTGACCACAGCGGCAATGCCGTTGATACTTGGTTTTCTTCGCCAGGGGCCTGCGTCCGCGCTATGCCCGCGTCATCTCAGATCGTTCAGATATTTCAGACACTTCAGATGAGACCGTAAGTCCATGATGTCCAATTCTTTTGCCTTCGTGCAGCTCATCCTGATTCCATTGGCCATTTTGGTGGTTTTGGGCATCTTGGCCTACATCTTTTTTGGCGGTCGCCGTGAATCGGGCAAACGCGCCCGGGCCCAGGCCGACAAAGACCTGCAGGCGGGCGCAGACGACTCGGACACCCGGTTCTCAGAGGCGTTTTCAAGCAGCTTGGACGCCGACCATGGCGTGGCGTCGGCGTTTTTTGGCGAACCCACCTTGCCCGGCACGGCAGGCCCTGCCAAGGCTGATGTTGACGCTGCTCGGGCCGAAGTTGCGCAAGTAGCCGTTGCAGTGGCCAAAGCGGCTGAGAAAGTCTCCCTCTTGGTGGTGGACGATTCCGCCGTTCCCCGCGCCAAATTGCGCAAGTTATTTGAAGCCAATGGCTACCAAGTGGTGTGTGCCAACGACGGCGTGCAAGCGCTTGACGCCATGACCAAAAACAAATTTGCCGTGGTGGTGACCGACCTTGAAATGCCGAACATGAATGGGTTTGAGTTGATCGCTGCGATTCAGGGCAATTTAGAGACCGAAGACATTCCGGTGATTGCCATCACAGGGCACGAAGAAATGTCGGCCCAGGTTCAAAACCTGCAAGGTCTGTTTGGCATTTTCAGAAAGCCCTGGGTGGACCTGGACTTGATGAAGCGTGTGGACATGCTGGCCACACTCAAAAAATAATTCCCATTCCGTTCCGTTTCCGTTTCCGTTTCCAAATCATCTTTTCAGGTCGTTGCGCCTGCTTCACGAATGATTTGTAAACGGAATCAGCCTGCTAACTAAGTAGGGCCATGGTCGTGGTCACACTCTCCCTCTTGGGCGCAACCCGGCCCGATTCAAACGACCCCGGCAAGGTGGGCGACGACGCTGCCTCAACGATGTAGGCTTCAAACGCATCCGCTGTCATGGGTTTGCTGAACAAGTAGCCTTGCACTTCGGTGCAACCCCGGTCGCGCAAAAATGCCAGTTGGCCTTCGGTTTCAACGCCCTCGGCAATGGTTTCAATCCCCAAACTGGTGGCCATGCTGATGATGGCTCCGACAATGGCCTTGTCATCCGGGTCTTCGGTGATGTCGCGCACAAAGGTTTGGTCAATTTTGAGCTTGTA